>CBFDDT010000255.1:0-4265 GCA_965603635.1 uncultured bacterium
TCGCGGCCCACATCCATATGGACGACAACCGCCTGCGTGCCGTCGCGCGAGGCGCCGAAGACATGGCGATAAGCCTGGTCGAAAAAGAAATCTTCGAGCGGGCCGGTCAGTTCGATCCGGCGTACGGGGAACCGGTCGGCCGTGAGGCTCTCTTCGTGACCTTCCTCGAAGCTGTGCACAAACCCCGCGAAACGGGCGGGCGGTTCATCCTCGTAGGAGACCTCCCACATCTCCGGCACGTCTTTCAGCGCAACGACAAAGCTGTTGCGCGGGTAAGCAGTATAGACGGCGCTGACCCGCGAGGATTTGCCTTGCAGACTCTTGATCGGAATAATCTTGATCGGCTTAAGGTCGGTGGCGTCCAGCATCACCAGGTTTTGCGGCAGATAGTTCGCCACTGCAATATAGCGCCCGTCGCCGGAAACCGCGATATTGCGGGTATTGATGCCGGCGCGAATTTCAGCGACGACCTGCAGACTGTGCAGATCGTACTTCATCACCCAGCCATCGCGCGAGGCCAGGTAGGTATAGCGGCCGTCGGGCGAGAACTTGGCCCCGCCATGCAGCGCAAAAGGACTGGGGAAGCGGGTCAGGGGTTCGAAACTGTCGCCGTCCATGATGGTGACATGATGGTCACCAACCTCGACCACGACGAACAAATTCATCGGGTCGGCCTTGTGCAGGGGCGCCTTGGGCAGAGTCGCGGGATCGACATGCTGGATATGGCTGTCGTTTATTTCTTCCAGCCCCCAAGCGGGAATCTCCGGTAGCGGCGTATAGATCAGCGCGACAAGCGCGTCGATCTCGGCCGCGTTTAACTTGTCGCCATAAACAGGCATCTGGGTCGCGGGACGGCCATTCGCGATTAAATCGTGGGCCGCCTTCTTGCGCAGTCGGCCAAGATTCTCCGGCAACAACGCCGGCCCCATGCCGCCCAACCGGTCGCCGCCATGGCATCCCGCGCAATGTTCCAGATAGATGGTTTCAGTATCGGGCGTATCGGCAACGGCGGTACCGGCAGACAGAACAACCGCCAGAAAACTAGCGCAGAGCAGCCGCTTCATCGCGCTTCCCCCTGTAGGGTCGATTGACGACGCGGCGGCCACCGGCAATACCGATCTCCGTATCGCTGAGGTAACAGGCGGGATCTTCTTCCCATGGGTCGCCGGTCAGGCGTTCGGCGCGCACGCGGGTATTGCCGCCGCAGATGGCGAAGTGGCTGCACTTCCCGCAACGGCCCTTAATCTGGCGTGGGTTGGCCTTCAGGCCGGCCATGATGGGGTCGGAAGTATCGGCCCAGATTTCGGAGAAGGGGCGATTCTTCACATTGCCGACGTCATAGTGCCACCACATGGTATCGGGGTGGACCGTGCCCAGATTGTCGATATTGGCGACGTTGACGCCCGAGGCATTACCGCCCCAGGCTTCCAGTTTGGCCTTGATGTGGGCGGCGCGGTGGGGGAAATGCTTTTCGACCCACATCAGGAAATAAACTCCGTCGGCATCGTTGTTGCCGGTAACGAATTCCTTGTGCTCGCCACGTTCGACGTAATCCCAGCAGCGTTCGAACATCAGATCCATGGCACGGCGCGTGGTCTGATGGGCGGCGTCGTCGCCGCGGAAACCGTTTCCGCGTCCGGCATAAACCAGATGCGAGAGGTAAAACTTGTCTATCTTTTCACTATGCACGAGATCGAGTATGCCGTTGAGGGACTCGATATTGCCCTCGGTCATGGTGT
Source organism: uncultured bacterium (assembly GCA_965603635.1). GTDB lineage: Bacteria > Pseudomonadota > Alphaproteobacteria > UBA8366 > JADFVY01 > JADFVY01. The sequence goes on from CBFDDT010000255.1 coordinate 1,740, forward strand.
AACGCACGCCAACCTTGATGCCGCGCTCGCGACAGAGATGGATGCCGCGCATCGATGCATCGAAAGCGCCCTCCTGGCGGCGGAAACGATCATGCACTGCGCCGATGCCGTCCAGGCTGATGCCCAGATAGTCATAGCCGATCTCGGCAATCCGGTCGGCGGTCGGCTCGTCAATCAGGGTGCCGTTGGTCGAAAGGGCCACATAGAATCCCTTGGCCTTGGCGCGTTCGGAAATTTCGAAAATGTCCGGGCGCAACAAAGGCTCGCCACCCGACAGGATCAGAACCGGCACCTTGAACGTCTTCAGATCGTCCATGACGGTGAAGACCTGATCGGTGGAGAGCTCGCCAGGGAAATCCGTGTCGGCCGACAGCGAATAACAATGCTTGCAATTCAGATTGCAGCGCCGGACGAGGTTCCAGATCACCACCGGGCCCGGCGGCTTTGCATTGCGCACGGGCGTCGGCGTTTTGATTTCCTGCATGAACTGGCTGAGGCGAAACATGGTCTCTCTCCTACCCGGCGATTCGAAGGCCGGTTTTTTTAAGTATTTTGCTACTGAATAGCACGTCGTGCCCGCGGTCCCAGTCGCCCAGGACGGCGGCGATGTTCGTCAATTTTTCGGCCACCTCGTCACGGCCGCGGCCGTGCACCATGGCAAATAGATTGTAAGGCCAGTCCGGAAGGTGGCGCGGGCGGCGATAACAATGACTAACAAATTCCAGCGCACCGACCAACTGGCCAGCCTCGGCAACATGGTCGTCCGGCACGTCCCATACCGACATGCCATTGGCCTTCCAGCCCAGGGCGTAATGGTTCGGCACCGCGCCAATTCGGCGAATGGCGCCGGCATCCAGCAAATTCTGCATCCGGCGCATGACGTCGGCCGGCGCCAGGCCCAGTTCGTCGGCGATGGCATGGTAGGGCCGCGCGACCAGCGGCAGGCCGCCTTGCGTCGCGGCGACGATACGCCGGTCGATCGGGTCAAGCCCGGTCTCGTCGCCTGTGTTCATCGCGTTGGTCATGCGGTCAGCCTCAATTCGAGGAAATATTCCTCTTCCTTGGGCATATTCAAAACCTCGAGGCCGGTTTGTTCCTTGATCTGGCTCAGTATTTCGGCGATTCGCTCCGGCCGCTCAACACCGATCACGAACCACATATTCAACGCATGTTCACGCTGATAGTTATGGGCGACCTCGGGAAAGGCATTAACAATATCAGCGACCTCATCGAACCGGTCGTCGGGCACCGCCATGGCGGCCAGTGTAAAGGCGCCGCCCAGCCTCGCCACGTCGTAGAGCGGTCCGAAGCGGGTCAGTGTACGGCTTTCCAATAGCGCCCGCAGGCGCTCGATCACCTCTTCCTCGGTCATGGCGAGCCGTACGGCAATGGCCGCGTAGGGGCGTTCCTCGATCGGCACGCCGCCATGCAGGGCGTTGATCAGATCCCGGTCGAGGGCATCCATGGTCTCTACGTCCCGGCAGCGGCGCATTTGGCGTAGCGCGCGCCGCGCTGTTTGAATTGTCGGGTGCTGAACAGAACGCTGTGCGGGCAATCCGCCGCGCCGGCGGCGGCGGCGGCGGCCTCGGCCAGCGCCTCAACCGTGGCCCGGTCGCGGCCATGGATCATGCAGAACAGGTTATAGGGCCAGTCCGGCAGGCGGCGGGGGCGGCGATAGCACAGGGTCACATAATCCAGCGCGGCCAGCTTTCCCGCGACCTCGCCCACGGCATCGTCTGGGATATCCCAGACCACCATGGCGTTCGCCCTGTAACCCAGGTCGCGATGGGACAACACCAGGCCAAATCGCCGGATGACACCGCGCTTTGTCAGGTCCCTGATACAATCGATCACCTGCGCTTCCGACAGGCCGACCTGACGCGCGACCGCGGCATAAGGGAGCTTCTCCAGCGGCAGCCCGTCCTGGATCGCGGCGATCAGTTCGCGTTCTTTCGGTGTCAGGTCCATTGCAGGGGAAATCCCAGATCGATGTGAAAGGCTTCTTCAAGCGGCAAATCCATGACGGGGATGCCGGTGCGCATGGCGATCTCGTCCAGCACCTCGGCGACCCGTTCGGCGTCCGGCGCGGCCAGCACGAACCACAGATTAAAACCGTGCTCGCGCTCGTAATTATGATTCACCTCGTCATAGTCACTGACCAGGGCGGCGACTTCTTCCAGCCGCTTGGGTGGCACCGCCATGGCGGCCAGCGTACTGGACCCGACGCGATGGGGCGCGAATACCGGGCCGACGCGGGTGATCAGGCCGGCATCCTTCATCCGGCCAAGCAGGTCCAGCACCGTATCCTCGTCGCAGCCCAACCGTTCGGCGATGGCCCGATATGGCCGGGACTCAAGCGGGAACTCCTTCTGAAATCCGTCCAGAAGTTCCTTTTCCAGCATGCCGAACTGGTCGATATTCATGGCAAATACCAAGGAGCGATGATAATGACCCATTTGATGGCGCGCGGCGGCCCGCCGGGCAGGCGCGGCCCGCGGCGCGATGCCCACGCATCGGGCAAGGGTC
>CBFDDT010000256.1:0-4252 GCA_965603635.1 uncultured bacterium
GCGGGCCGCGCCTAACATTCGACTCGGCAAACGCCAATGAAAACAGCAACATATTTCGGACCAGACTCTAAGGTTCCACGGTTATGAAAAAATTCCTGTATCGTTCGGTCATCCGCCAATCGCCGTTGAAACCGCGCGGTATGACAAAAGAGTCGCCGGGATTGAAGGTCTCGGCGTGGCCGCTCTCGTCGATAATGGTCAGCGAACCTTCGAGCACGAAACAGCATTGATCGTACGGATAATCGCGCATTCGTTCCGTACAGGATGTGCATTCCCACACGCCGGCATTCACATTTCCTGTCGCGTTGGTAAAGAAGATATGCCCCCGCTCTTCGGCTGTTCCCTCGACGACCGTGTCGGCGCTGATGTAGTTCAGGGGTTTCATGCCGCCGCCGGCTTCGCCGTCGGGCAGCAGGCGCGTGATCGTCTTGTTGGTCATTGCCTCTTCCTCTTCCCTATCGTCAAAATCAAATGTAGTGCATTCCAGCCGCGGGCTCAACGACGGGTGAGGCTGTGGGTGGAGAGCGGCCAACAAGGTAGAGTACAGCCCTAAATCAACTCCTCCGTTTTGTCGTCCGTTTCGCCGTGTCGTCTCAGCGCCGGTTCCTTCAGGCCCTCGTAAAGCATCGCGAAGCGCTGGTTGATCCGGGCGTTCTGCTGTTCAAACAGGCTGTTGCCTTCCAGGTCGCTCTCAACAATCAGCGGGCCAAAATTTTCCACGCGTAGCACCCACATCGCCTGCCCGGAGCGCGCTATGCCGCGGACGAGAGCCTTTTCCGCAGTTCCTGCATCTCCGCGTGGCGCTGCTTCGCTTGCTTGCGCGTGCGTTCGGCAAACCGCGGCGTCTTTTCCTCGTTCGGCCGGTCGCGGAACAGCCGCCAGGACTCGTCGCCGATGATTTCCGCGTAATCGATCCAGGTCCGGAACGCCATCACGTCGCGAAGCGACAGCCCGTCATGGTTGTGGTTTCCCCTGATCCACACCGGTTTCTTGACACCATCCCAGAACCCGGTCTCCACGCGGTCCCAGTCCGCCGGACGATCGAAGCGGCGATGGGCGCCGTCCGCGGAATATTTGAATTCGGGATATTTCAGCCCGTATTCCGAACAGCCATGGCTAAACCCGCAAAGGATGTTCGATATAGTCAATTTGTCGAGAGCTTCCCGGAACGCCGCCAGGCAATTTTTCGCTTCATCTTCCGCTTCGCAATAGATATAGCCTTTATACGGGTTTACGACGTCCTCACGTAATTCGACCATGCATTTCCTTGCATTATCCCTCGGCAGTTTCAGCCTGCGCAGGATGAAATAGGTTTGCATGAGCCCGGTCAGGTCCAGCGGCAGGATCTGGACCTTGTAGCAGTCATGGCAAAGGCGTGAGATGACCCCTTCCTTCGCGAACATCTCCATGCGCTGGCCACAGGCCGCGCCTTCCCCTTTGATCACGTGGAACCTGCCGGCGAAGGATTGTGTTATGGGCAGTTTCCCCGGCAGGCCCTTCGAATCAAGAAGCCCCTGCCAGGAACTGTATCCTTCGACGATCTCCTCCGGTGTCGACAGGCCTTCGAGCCAGCCTTCCTGTCGGGTCGCGCCCGATAGCGCGCGCTGGCAGTCCGTATAACGGCCAGATACCAACGCGCCAGGCTGGTGCGCCTCCAGAAGCATCACCAGAGCATTGAGCGTCGGCAAATGCCCGGGTTTCGCCAAGATGAGCTTTTCAAGTCGGCCGATGGCGTTGTCGCGTTGCACTGCGGTGGTCGATGTCGACGGGGTCAATATTCCGAAACTCGCCAGTATCCTGATGGGTCGATTCGGGAAACTGTATTGGCTAGGAAATGCCGGGTCAACCCGGGCAGCGCGGCCCGCCCCCTAAATCAACTCCTCCGTCTTATCGTCCGTTTCGCCGTGCCTTCTCAGCGCCGGCTCCTTCAGGCCTTCGTACAACATCGCAATGCGCTGGTTGATCCTAGCGTTCTGCTGTTCGAACAGGCTGTTGCCCTGCAGATCGCTTTCCACGATCAGCGGGCCAAAATTTTCCACGCGCAGGACCCACATGGCCTGGGCAATGCCGAGCTCGTCGAGCCAGTGCGCGGCCTCTACATTTTTAATGCCGCGGCCCAGCAGGGCGCCGGTGCCGTAGCCCACCGTGGTCAGGTACACCGCGCCCGCCGGCACGAAGATGTCGCGATAGTTTTCGGCGCTCATGCCGCCCTTGCCGATGATCACCTTGCAGCCGGTCTTTTCGAACCAGCCGGGCAGCGACCCCGAGAAGCGAAAGCTAGCCGTCGCCGTCACCGCGCCCATGCGGAAACTGCCGTCTTCCTCGACGCTGGCGGCCGGAGAGCAGTGGAAATTGACGTTCGACAGCGCCCGCAGATCGACCGGCGGTTCGACGCCCTCGGCCACCACCTTGCGATAGACGCCCTCGCGGCCGGTATAGATTACGCCATCGAGATAGACGACGTCGCCGGGGCGGAGTTGCGCCAGGTCGTCGTCGCTGACCGGCACATTGATCCTGAGCTTCCTCAGACTTTTTCCGTGCTCCGCCATTCGACCGTCTCCCTTCGCATGTAAGGGGTGAACCAGTTGGGGTCGGTGCGTTTTTCGATCCGCCCGTCGGCATGGATGCGCGCGGTGGCGCGGCGCGAGGCCAGGCAGAAGGTATGCACCGAGGCCGGCATGCCTCCGGTGTGGCAGTCGCCGGCCTCAATATGGCAATCGACCACCATGGACGAGCCGACAAAACCCATCGCCCCCATGCCGATATTGTTGCCGAGTTCCTTGAGTTCCATTTCCAGCGCTGCGATTTCCGAGTCCGGGTTGCGGTCACCGACCACGCGCAGGCAGGCCGCCTGCTTGCCCAGCGCCATGCAGACATCCTTCGACCCGCCCAGCCCGACGCCGACGATGGCCGGCTGACAGGCCAGCCCCCGCTTGCCGAAGGCGATCAGGGTGTCGAGGAAGAAGCGCTTGATGCCGTCGATGCCGTCGGCCGGGAACAGCATGCGATAATCGGAGCCGAACAGCCCGCCCTTATGAACGGTGGTGATATCGATCCAGTCGGCGTCCGGCTCGAAGCTCCAGTCCACCTCGGGCGCGTTAAGGCCCACATTGTTGTTGTTGTCGCGGCGGCTGAGCGGATGGACGCGGTTGGGGCGCAGCGGGATATCGTGGGTCGCGCGCGCGGTGGCCAGGCGCAGCCGGCGCTCCAGCTCGATAAAGCCGCCCTCGATGCGCGCCTCGTTGCCCACCTTCACGAAATAGCGCGGCAAGCCGGTGTCCGCGCACATGGCCCGGCCGTCCTGGCGCGCGGCGTCGTAATTCTCCAGCATTGCCTCGATCACGAAGGCGGAAAGGTCGCCCTCCTCCGACTTGGCGAGCCCGCGCAGGCCGGTCTCGTAATCCTCTGGAATCTCGATCCCGGCCCGGAACATAATCCCGTAAGCCGCCTCCTCGATCCGCTCCGCCGTAATCATCGTCATTTCCTCCTTACAAGGAACATTCGCCGAATTCCCCCGCCGTCAAGGCAGAAATGTTCACCACAGAGACACAGAGAATCAATCCGACACCATGCCTTGCCGTATCACGTCCCGCCGCTGGACAGGATTCCAGAAAAGGGGATATGGGAATAAGAGGAGGGGATGAGGGGAGAAACTCCAATATTGCGGCTACTCCCCTCATCTCCCTTCTTCATCCCCATATCCCCTTACATTTTAAGCGCTGCGCGCGGCAGGGCCTTACCGTGGTTCCACTGCCGGATTCCAGAACCCTCTTTGCCTCTGTGTTTCTGTGGTAATTCTTCACTACCCCGCCGTTTCCGGCGGGGCGCCGGCTTCGCCTTCTATCAGGGATTCGCCGGGTTTCACGATGGTGAATTCCACCGGCTTCATCTCCGGTTTCATGGCGCCCGCGCCGTCCATCGAGACCGCCGTGAAGGTGGTTTCCTCCAGCGGGCCGGTCTCGGGGAAATCGCTGCGGTAATGGGCGCCGCGCGAATCCTCGCGGGCCAGCGCCGCCACCGCGATCGATTTCGACACCAGCAACAGGCTCTCCAGGTTCAGCCAGTCATGCCAGGTGATGTTGAATTCGCGGCCGGTATCGGCAATGCCCGTGGCGTCCAGTTCCAGGGTCATGTCGTTCAGTTCGGCCAGGGCATCCTTCATGTCGCCGGCCTCGCGGTCGATGCCGACCTTGTCCCACATCAAATCGTCCAGCCGTTCGCGCAGCCCGTACAAGCCGCCGGGCTTGGCGCT
>CBFDDT010000257.1:0-4202 GCA_965603635.1 uncultured bacterium
CGGTCCGACGTTGGATCGTTGAAGTTACGGTCGGTGATGCCGGGTTCGGGCATGTTGAAATACTCCTGTTTTATCGGGAAAATATCCGGGCTGGCCGGAAGCGGCCATCGCCCCCCTCACCCACCGGATAGCCGGCCCTTGGCCGTGTTGGCGGCGCCCGCCACGCCCCGGGCGCCGGTCAGGATGGACCTGGTCTGGTTCAGGCGCCTGGCCTGGGCCTGGCGTTCCGCCAGCACGCGCGCGTGCGCGGCGCCCTTGCCGTCCTTGTCCTTGTCTTTCTTGCCGAACCTCTTGAAGAAGCTCTTGCCAAGCACATCCTCCAGCCGCCGCCCGTCCGCGAGGATAAAGTCCGCATATTCCAAAGGCAGCGTCATCCGCCCACCGCCACCGCCGGAGCGCGAGCGATTGCGGTCGGAGGGATCGTTACCCTGCCCGGTGTCACGCGGGTTGCCTTGACCGAACGAGCCTCCGGTGCGGCCTGGGCCGCCGAATTTGTCGTTGCCTTGGCCAAATGAGCCGGGGTCCGTGCCGGGTGAAAAGAACTCCGCCACCCCCGTCTCCGGATTGACGCTGTTCTCCGCCGCCCCCACGATATAGCGGTCGGGATCAATCCCGGCCTCGCGGAAGGCGCCGAACAGGGCGTCGCGCGCCTCGGGGAAGCGGGCCAGGATCGCCACTGGCACCACCAGCTCGCCCTCGGTCAGATGTCCGATCTCGGTATCCCCGCCACGCCCCATGCGCGCCAGTTCATCCAGGTCGGGGGAAATGTTGTTTTTCATAATTTTGTCTCCTTTTGTGCGAATTTCGATATTCGTTTGTTCGAGGCAAAGTTCCGCTCTTCAAACACAGCCCCGCCCTGCCCTCCCCCGCACGCGCCGCGCAGGTCGGCGCGGCCAACCGTGTGCGAGCCGCGCAGGCGGCTCTTGCGGGAGCGGGTTTCTTTTGTTGAAATAGCGCGATACAATTTTCTCCCCCTGCGGGAAGGGGGTATAGCTATATCAAAACCAGTCCGCACTTTGAGACGGGGTGCGGCGATAGGTGCAGACCCGAATGCGTAATTCGACGTCGCGCAGACCGTCACGCGTCGCAGTCCCTCTCCTATGTCCGCTTTCTTGGAACTTGTATCCGCTCAAGGTTTGATTTCAGACGCAGAACGAACAGTCAGCTTACGGCTGGTATTGACGCATACCGGACATACGTCATTGTCGGAGTTACCCAGTGCAAGTAGTATTATCGTTGAAACACGAAAGAACCCCGAAATGACTCGCTCGCTCTTCGTTTTAGCGGTGCCCGTACTTGCGCTACTTCATTCTGTGGCTATCGCCCAGACCTCGACGTACGAAAATCCTGTCGATGGCAAGGGATACACTGCAGAATGGCACACCTATGAGCCAGATACGCCGAAAAATGACTTAGATGCTCGCGTGTCAATCGAAAACGTGACCTTACTTACCTCACAGCAAGACTTGGAAAAGCGCGTAGCCGTCGAGTCTCTGGCAAATTATATTGAGCGTCTTAAAGCAGATTTGCTGGAGCTGGCGACAGACTACAGTGACCACGGCCGAGTTTTGCTTCAGGTAGAAATCGGGCAAGAGGCATCGCCTGTTTACCAGCTAGCCTACGAGGGATCGATTTCTACTGACCTATTGCAGGCGTACTACGAAGAAATAACCAAGAACACAGACACACCCAAAGTACACGGTCCGGTATTGTTCCAATTGGCACTGATTGTCAGGGATCATTCTGGTCTATCGATCGAAAGTACGCCGGATTAATCGACGACTCGACGGGCCGAGTCTGGCTAAGAGCGGCGGTTCTTATATAGCGCGAGACATTTCCGCTACTGTTCCAAGATCAGACATGCAGCTAACTCATGCCTTAATCAATCCGGCTCCAAACCGCATTAGATTTGCTCGCTCGGGTCGTAGCCAAGTATAATCTGCGCCTACCATCCATGTGGGTCGTAAAATGTGTCGGCCATCGCCGGCGACGAGGCGCCCCGCGCCCGCTGCACCACGATCTCGTCGCACAGCGCGTAGGTCGCGGCGTCGCCCCGGTCGGGCGAGCGGCCGATGCGGGCGATGATTTCGTCCTTGGCCTCGATCAGGATGCCGCGCGCCGTCAACCGCCAGCGCGGCGCGCAGAGGTCGGCGCGCAGCCTCGCATCCGGCGGCAAGGCGATCTCTTGCCCGTGGGCCGGGTCCAGCGCCTCGCGCATGCGCCACCACCATTCGGCGCGCTTGTTGGCGAAACCCATGGCGCCGGTGCGGTCGCGGGCGTTCGATCTTTCCGCCCCGTTGAAGGCCAGTGCCGCAACCCCGTTACCGGCCAGATGGTCATAGACGCTGGCCCCGATGCCGATCACATCCACCACCACGCCGCAGCCGTTGCGCATGGCGGCCACCGCCAGCGCCGCCACGGCGGGCCCGTCCGGGGTTTCCGCGCCTGGATAAGCCAGCGGTTCGGCGAACCAGTTGTCGTGGCGGGCGATAATCACCGTCTCGTCGCGCCCGCCGCGCGCCGGGTCCAGCCCCAGCGCGGTCATCGGCGATTTCGGTTTCGCCCCGGCCCGCCAGCGTTCCTGCGCCGCCGCCACCCAGTCGCCAGGGACTACCTGCCACGGATCATCCTCGCGCCCGGCCTTGAACGAGCCTTCCAGCATGCGGCTGCGCAACGGTTCCGGCAGCGCCTGCAGCGTCGCCTTGTAACCGGTATTCAAAAGATACGGATTGTCCTCGATGCGGCTCGCGATGAAGCTCCGCGATTTCGGCGTGATGGTCTCGCCGCGCCAGTCGAAGGGGGCGCCATCCTCCACTTCCGTATCCTTGCCGTCGATGACCGCGAACCAGCGCAACTCGCCGGGCCGGGCCGGGCGCGGATGATTTTCATCCAGCCACGGCCCCCAGTAACGTACCACCCAGTCGCCCTCGGCCCCCGTCGGCGGGTTGCCGGCGGCGATCACGCGGCAGCGCTGGCCGGCGTCGGTGGTGCGCAGCCAGGTGGTGAGGAAGCGGTATTGCCGCTCGGAAAAATGAGTGATCTCGTCGAAGGCTTTAAGATCGTGCGGCCGGCCCTGCCAGGCCTCCTCGTCGCCGGGATGCTGGCAGGCGCCGAATTCCAGGATGCGCCCGGCGGGCAGGCGCCAGCGCCGGTCCTGCGCGTTATAACCCGCGCGGCCGCGCAAAATATCCCCCACCCTGTCTTCCAGCGCCTTGATCTGCTTGAATTCGCGGCGGAAGATAATCGAGCGGGAATGGCGCGTCAGCGCCGCCCCAAGCAGCAGGTCCGACTTGCCACCCCCCGCCGCGCCGCCATAGAACAGCTCGTCGGCCGGGCATTTCAGCGCCTGGGCCTGGGGTGTCGGGCATGTTGGTTTCTCAACATCAACGAGGGGATCCCAGACATCGCCGGTTTCAAGAACCCGCTGCGTCAGGTTCACTTTTTCGTTCGTTGAGAAGGCGGCTAAGGATTTTTTGTAAAAGCTCATCGTCCGATAGTCTGACATTGCTGTTCCCCTCTGCGCCAATTGCGGTTCCCTCGCCGGGTTTGCGGGCGAACAGGCCCAGATGCTTGCCGATCAGTTCCAGGCTGCCTTTCTTGTCGGCCAGCTTGACCTTGACCCTTTTCACCTCGCGCCCGGCGGCCCCGCGCCCGGACTTGAATTCGTCAACCTCGACAGCGGCGATGCCGGCGGCCTGGTCGCGGGTCAGCCCCGACAGATCCACATGGGCCGTGCCATCCTCCTGGGGCGTGAAGTAATCCATGAGATTGGCGAAACCCATCAGGGCGATTTCGTACAGCACCCGCTCGGCGGTGATATCCAGCGCCGCCGCGCGCGCCGCCATCGCCGCCTCGACCGCCGCCTTCACGCGTGGCCGGTTAAATATTTCCCACGCGTGCGATCCCGGCGAATAACCCGCCCGGATCGCGGCCTGCGTGGCGTTAAGGTCGATCAGATATTCGCGCACAAATAATCGTTCGCGATTCAAAAGTTTGTCGCGTCTGGCCATATTAATCCTGAAATAATGTTGGGGGGTTGGGATGGGGTCCGGACACAAAAAACCCGCCCCGGAATTCCCGGCGCGGGTTGCTCTCGCTATTCATGCGAGTCTGCGGATTCTCACCTGTTTCGCTGTCCCCGTCAAGGGGTTAATGTCCCCGTGTCAGTAACAAGCAGCAAATAATTCGCGATAACATGGCCA
>CBFDDT010000258.1:0-4186 GCA_965603635.1 uncultured bacterium
AGGAAGCCGACCGCATCCGCGGCCTGGACACCGGCGCCGACGATTACGTCACCAAACCCTTCTCGCCCGCCGAACTGATAGCCCGCGTCCGCGCCCTGCTGCGCCGCGCCCGTCCGGCGGTCGGCGCCGATGAACTGACCGCCGGCGATATCGTCATGGATCTGGCCGCTTACCGGGTTCGCATCGGCGGGGCCGAGGTTGAAATGGGCCCGACCGAATTCAAGATGCTGCGCCATTTCATGGAACATCCCGGCCGTGTCTACAGCCGTGACCAGATCCTCGACGCCGTATGGGGCCGCGACATCAATGTCGAGGACCGCACCGTCGACGTCCATATCGGCCGCCTCCGCAAGTCCCTCCGCGCCGCCACCGGCCACGACCCCATCCGCACGGTACGCGGCGCGGGCTATTCGCTGGAGACGGGTGGCTCGTAGGCGGCGGTATCGCCAGTATTCTCATTACCGGTGCGACCAGCTATAATCGCGTGATGGTTGAGAAAGTGGCGATAGAAAACGGTATTGAAATCATATGACCGGAGATCGCAAGGAAAGGCGCCCGTTTGACGCGGCGTTCCTGTCTCTCGTCGTGGTGGGGCTGGGACAGCTTTACAACGGCCAGTTCCGACGGGCTGTCGTGCTTTATGCGCTGGTCATCCTGCTGGCAGCGGTAATGATCGTGGCCCCGCTGTTTTTTGTTTCCTTACAAGGAATTGTTGCCTTTTACCTGGCGGCGCTTGTCGCGCTGTGTATTAAGGTCTTCTCGATTGCCGATGCGTTTGTCGGCGCGCGCCGAATCGGCATGATGGAGCTGAAACGCTATAACCGCTGGTACATATATTTGGCCATATTTCTTGCGCCGATGGGCCTTCTGGAGGTTTTCGAATACCCGGCTACGTCCTATTCCATTCCCTCGGGATCAATGCGCCCGACCCTGCTCACCGGCGACTATGTGCGCGTAAACCCATATGCCTATTCCGATCGGACTCCGGAACGCGGCGACATCGCGGTATTCCGGAAACCCGGCGGGGAAGAAGCAGAATATATAATGCGTATCGTCGGGCTGCCGGGCGACAGGATTCAGATGATCGCCGGCGTGTTGCATATCAACGCAAAACCGGTTATGCGCGAGCGGATCGAGGATTTCGAATTCACCGGCTATTTCGGCGGCCGGGAATCGGCGGCGCAATATGCCGAAACCCTTCCGAACGGCCGCAAGCATCGGATTCTGGAAACCCAGGGCGATTCCGGGCAACTTGATTCGACGGGGGAGCAAACCGTGCCCGAGGGTCATTATTTCGCCATGGGCGACAACCGGGACAATTCCGCCGACAGCCGTGTGATCGGCTTCGTACCCGCGGAAAACCTGATCGGTCGTGCGGAAATACTGTTCTTTTCCGTGGAAAACGAGTTCGCGTGGTGGCGGGTCTGGCGCTGGCCCTCAACAATCCGCTTCGACCGCATTGGTACCAAAACCAACTAAGTCCGGAGGTTACGGCGATATTGTCATGGATGTTGTCGCGCATCGAATGTGGTCCGCGGCATGGGTTATTCGCTGGAGACGAATCAAGATTAACTGGCGCCGGCCTGTTTCCTGGAGGGTAGCCGAGTGGCGCATCCTTCGTCCTTCGACAGGCTCAGGAGGCTCAGGATGAGAATTTTTTCTTTTAATTTCAATAGATACTCCTCATCCTGAGCCTGTCGAAGGATGCGCCGAGGAGTGGTCTCGCCGCCCAGAGCGTCGGCGCTAATTAAACTTGAATTGCGCTAAGCATGGCGGCGATAGCCGGCTCCGATCAACCTTGAAAAGCTCCAGGGGTTTAATCGCCGCCGGCGTTTGCTGCACCGCACTATAGACTTTGCAGCCCGCTCGCGGGTTGGCTATAGTTCCGGGTAACAGGGAACGAATACGGCAGGGGGCGCCGATAATGGCCGCGACGATCCGACCGCGACGGAGCATGCTTTACATGCCGGGCTCGAACGCCCGGGCGCTGGAGAAAGGGCGGTCGCTGGCCGCCGATGCGCTGATCCTGGATCTCGAGGATGCGGTTGCGCCCGACGCCAAGGAAACCGCGCGGCGGCAGATTGTCGAGGCGCTGGCCGCGGGCGGCTACGGCCAGCGGGAAATTCTGGTGCGGACCAACGGGCTGGACAGCGAATGGGGCCGCGACGATATCGCCGCCATGGCGAAGTCCGGCGCCGACGCGATCCTGCTGCCCAAGGTAGAGAGCGCCGAGATGATCCGCGCGGCCGAGGAAATCATGGCCGATCATGGCGCGCCCGCCGGTCTGGCGATCTGGTGCATGATCGAAACGCCACTGGGCGTGTTGCATGCCGAGGAAATCGCCTGGGGCTCGCGGCGCATGGGCGGGTTCGTGATGGGCACCTCCGACCTCGCCAAAGATTTGCACTGTCTGCATACGCCGGGCCGCCTGCCCTTCGTGACCAGCCTGTCGCTGTGCATTCTGGCGGCGAGGGCGCATGGGCTGGCGATTCTCGACGGGGTGCATCTGGACCTGGCCGACGACGCCGGATTCGCCGAATCCTGCCGCCAGGGGCTGGAATTCGGCTTCGACGGCAAGACGCTGATCCACCCCAGGACCATCGAGGTGGCCAACGAGGTGTTCGCGCCGTCGGCCGACGAGGTCGCCTGGAGCGAGAAGATCATCGCCGCCCATGAGGAAGCCACGAAGGCGCGCCAGGGAGTCGTGGTGGTCGATGGTAAGCTGATCGAAAACCTGCATGTGGAAAACGCCAAACGCGTCGTCGGGCTGGCCGCGATGATCGGCGAGATGGCGGCGGGGGGGTGAGTTTGGCGCGACCTCGTCCTTCGAGACGCGGCTTCGCCGCTCCTCAGGATGAGGCTTCAATGTTGGTGTTTTTGTCCTGAGACAAGAGCCGCCAATATTAGTGCCCTCATCCTGAGGAGGGCCTTCAGGCCCGTCTCGAAGGACGAGGTCGCTCGATGTCGGGACAGGAAGGTACACAGGAATGCAGAAAACAAACCCAGGCAATTTTTTCGAGGATTTCGCCCTCGGCCATATGATTCATCATGCCACGCCGCGCACTGTGACGGCGGGGGATGTGGCGCTCTATCAGGGGCTTTACGGGCCGCGATTTGCACTGCAATCTTCCGATGAATTCGCCCGGGTGCTGGGGTTCGAGCGGGCGCCGGTGGATGATCTGATCGCCTTCCATATCGTGTTCGGCAAGACGGTGCCGGATATTTCGCTGAACGCCATCGCCAATCTGGGTTATGCGGATTGCCGGTTTCTTGCACGCGTCTATCCCGGCGACACGCTGACCGCCAGGTCCGAGGTCATTGGCCTGCGGGAAACCTCCAGCGGCAAGGGCGGCGTCGTCTGGGTGAAAACCGTCGGCATCAACCAGCGCGCCGAGCCCGTGGTCTCCTATGTGCGCTGGGTCATGGTGCGCAAGCGCGACGCGGCCACCCCCTCGCGCGGCCCCACCACAATGCCCAGCCTGCCGGAAGTGGCGGGCGAGATTCATGTGCCCGAGGGTCTGAATTTCTCGGATTGGGATTTCTACCTCGCCGGCTCGCCGCATCGCTGGGGCGATTACCGGGCCGGCGAGCGGATCGATCATATGGACGGCATCACCATCGAGGAAGCCGAGCATATGATGGCGGCCCGCCTGTGGCAGAACACCGCCCGGGTGCATTTCGACCAGCATGCCGCGGAAAAGGGGCGTTTTCACCGCCGCCTGATCTATGGCGGCCATATCATCAGCCTGGCCCGCGCGCTCAGCTTCAACGGCCTCGCCAATGCCGGGCTGATCGCCGCGATCAACGGCGGCAGCCACGCCAACCCGACCTTCGCCGGGGATACCATTTACGCCTGGTCGGAGGTGCTGGACTGTATTGAAATCCCCGGCCGGGCGGACGTTGGGGCGCTCCGCCTGCGCACGGTCGCCGCCAAGGACCACCCTTGCGCGGATTTCCCGTTGAAAGACAGCGCGGGCAAGTACGATCCGGCCGTCGTGCTGGATCTGGATTATACGGTGCTGGTTCCGCGGTAGGATTATTGATCTCCCCACTTGCGTGGGGGAGCGGGCCGGCGCCGAAGCTCTGGTGATATTGAATCGAAGGAGGCGCCTGTGACGGCGCCCCCCGAGTCCTGGCGGACTCTCGATGCGCATGCTGGTCCGTTCTCCAGTCGATCCCCCGTGCA
>CBFDDT010000259.1:0-4134 GCA_965603635.1 uncultured bacterium
GCCTCGCTCCGTGTCTGGCGCAGCGCCGACGCAAGCTCGATCGCCGCCGCGCGAACCTCGGCGCCCGGCTGCGACCCGCCCATCATCATCGGCACGGCGGCGAGCACCATGCCAACGATGGCCAGGGCCACCATCACTTCCATCAATGTGTAGCCGCGAGACATTCTGTTTCTCTACCAGCTCGTGATATCCGCGCCCCCGTCCGCGCCGCCCTGGACACCGTCGGCGCCGTTCGACCACAAATCGTATGCGCCATGATCGCCGGGCGCCTGGTATCCGTAAGGATTCCCCCAGGGGTCGGTCAACGCCTCGCGGTTCCCGAGATAGGGGCCGGCCCACCGGTCGACGCCCGGCGGCGGCGCCATCAGCGCCCCCAGCCCGTCCACCGTCGATGGATATCCGCCAACATCCAGCCGGTACATATCGAGAATAGTCCCCAGTTGCTGAACCTGAATCGACGCGGTCCGCACCTTCGCCTTGGCGAACTGGTTCAACAAAGTGGGCACGGCAATCACGGAGATGATCGCGATAATGGCCAGCACCACCAGCAGTTCCATGAGGGTGACGCCACGGCTTCCGCAAGGGCGGCTTCGCGCCGGCCCGCGGGTTTTGCGCGTCAATGCGCGCAGATAATTTTCAAATGGTTTCATTGACACTAAGGAATGCTCCCAGAACAGATATGATGATAATTGCAATGACAACGCCCAGGCCGACGGTCAGCAGCGGCACGAGCAGCGCCATGAGCCGTTTCGTCGCCTCCTGAACTTCCCTGTCGTAAATCGAGGCTAGCTGTTCCAGCATGGCTTCAAGCTGCCCGCCCTCCTCGCCGACCCGAATGAGATGAATGGCAAGCGAGGGGAATAGCCCGCATTCGGCAAGCGGCGTTGCGAGCCCCTGCCCCTGACGCAGCCGGCCGGATACCTCGGTCAGCGCCTGACGAAGGGCGCTGTTGCCGACGACGTCGCGGACGATACCAAGGGCGTCAAGCAGCGGTTGGCCGCCATGCAGCAGCATCGCCATGGTATGGGCAAAGCGCGCGGTTTCGATTTTTCGCAGCAGATCGCCGGCCAGTGGAATACCGAGCTTCCAGCCGTCCCAGCGCAGGCGAAATGCCGAATCCTTGAGGGCCCGCCGGAACAGAAGAACAGCCAGGGCAATAACCAGCGCACCCGCCCACCACCATTCCTGGACGGCATCGCCGACCACCAGGAAAATACGAGTCAGCAGCGGCAGGGCATCGCCCATGTCCGCAAACAGAGGCCGAAACTGGGGCAGCACCAGGCCGAACATCACGATTACGGTGAGGACCGCCATGATCATAAGAATGGCGGGATATATCAGCGCCGAGCGCACGCTTTCACGAAGAGACTGTATCCGTTCCATGAAATCGGCCAGCCGGACCAGCACCTCATGCAGCGAACCGCCGGCTTCGCCCGCGCGCACCATACCCGCATAGAAAGACGGAAAGGAGCGGCCTTCGTCCACAATAGAGTCGGCCAGCGAAGCGCCGCCCTGGACACGTTCGAGGATGCGGGCGTGCATATCGCGAACCGCCGGCACATCCGCCACGTCGATCAGGACGCGCAGTGCACGATCGAGCGGCAGCCCGGCCTTCAGCAGGGTCGCGAGCTCGCGGGTCGCGATTGTGATGTCGCGCTGAGCGATCCCACCCGTTCCGAACAGGTCGCGGTGCAGTATACTTTGCCCACTGGCGCTCCCCTCCTCGACATTCAGCGGGAAATGCCCCTGACCACGTAGCTTTTCGACCACGGTGGACCGGTCTGCGGCCTCCATGGACCCCTCGACAGTCTCGCCCCCGGCGCTCACCGCCTTGTATCGGAAGCTTGGCATTATAATCTACCCGTCCCAGGTCACGCGCAGCACCTCTTCGATGCTGGTGATCCCTTCGGCCGCCTTGCGCAGGCCGTCGCGGTAAATAGTCATCATGCCGCCCTCGATGGCGGCCTGTTCGATCTCGCGGGCGTCGGCCCGCTTCAGCACCAGGCGGCGCAGGGTGTCGTCCATGACCAGCACTTCCAGCAAGGCGCTTCGGCCGGAATAGCCGGCCCCGTTGCACTCATCGCATCCCGTGGGGTGATAGAGCACGCGCGGCGGTTCGTCGCCGGCGCCGAGGCGTTCCAGCAGTTCGGCGTCCGGCTCTCGGGCCTCCCGGCAATGGGGGCAGAGCTTGCGCACGAGGCGCTGCGCCGCCACGCCGTTGATCGTGGAGGTCAGCAGATAATCCGGCACCCCCATATCCATCAGTCGCGCGATCGCGCCCGCGGCGTCGTTGGTATGCAGGGTGGACAACACAAGATGGCCGGTCAGCGCCGCCTGCACGCCGATCTGCGCGGTCTCCAGATCGCGGATTTCGCCGATCATCAGGATATCGGGATCCTGGCGCAGGAACGATCGCAAGGCGCGGGCAAAGGTCAACTCGATATCCGGCTTGACCTGGACCTGCAGCACCCCGTCGAGCTGGTACTCCACGGGATCCTCGACGGTAAGGATTTTCCGTTCCGGGGAATTGAGCCGCATGAGCGAGGTATAAAGCGTGGTCGTCTTGCCGCTGCCGGTCGGACCGGTAACCAGCAGAATTCCGTGCGGCCGCTCCAGCACGGACAGATAGGTCTTCAGCGTATCGTCGAGGAAGCCCAGCGACTTGAAATCGAGCACCGCGCCGTCACGGTCCAGAATACGCATCACGACGCTCTCGCCATGCAGGCTGGGCGTGGTCGAGACGCGAAGGTCGAATTCCTTGCCGCGCACCACGACCTTGATCCGGCCGTCTTGCGGCAGGCGCCGTTCGGCGATGTTGAGACGAGCCATGATCTTGATGCGCGAGACGATAGCCGCCGCCAGCCGGTCCGCGGGAGATTCGGCTTCCCGCAGGACGCCGTCCACGCGATAGCGCACCTGAATTCGCCCTTCGAACGGTTCGATATGAATATCCGAGGCGCGCTGTTCGACCGCGCGCTCGATCATCCGATTGACCAGCCTGATGACCGGCGCCTCGCTGGCAAGGTCGCGAAGGCGCTCGACATCGGCCTCGGCATCCACGCCGCCATCGCCGCCTGTAATATCCGCGGGCCGGTCCCCGCCCCCGTCATAAAGGCCGTGCAAAGCCCCCTCTATATCGGCCGGGGTCGCGACACGGACTTCGACCGGTGCACCGGCCGCCATGCGCACCGCGTCAATCGCGAACCGGTCCAGCGGGTCGGCCATGGCAAGCACCACGCCATCCGGCCCCTGTTCCATCGGCACGACGCGCGCCTGCTGCAGAAACCGGAGACTCAGTCGGTCCTCAAACAGCGGCTCGGTGGGAAAATCCGTGCGCGCCACCAGCTTCAGGCCTAACGTCTCGGCATAAGCCGCGGCCAGATCGATTTCCGAAACCAGGCCCAGCTTGGTAAGGGCGCTGGCAAGATTCTCCCCGGTTTCCTCATTTACCCTTAACGCGCGGTCCAGGCCCGACGGCTGCAATTTTCCCGCCTCGACCAGGCGTTGCGCCAGATTGCGCATGACATCGCGCGACTCCGGTTGGCTGACTTCCGGGGTGCCGTCCTTGTCGAAAGAGGTCATGTCTGCCATTTGCGATTCCTTTTCACGCTGGAACCAGCGGGCCATAAAGCCACACAAGCCAGAATGCCAGCGCCAATGCCGGCCCAAAGGGAAGTTCGGTCACGCGCCCGACATCGCGACCCGTCAACCGCATGACCAGGGCCATCGCCAGGCCGAACACCGCCCCCAGCAGGACCACGCTTGGCAAACCGACCCAGCCGACCCAGGCCCCGGCGGCGGCCAGCAGCTTTGCGTCGCCCAACCCCAGCCCCTCGCGCCCGCGCAATCGGCGATAGACGAGGGAAATCATGGCAAACAGGGCAAATCCGATCAAGGCCCCGGCCAGATGATCGATCCAAACATCGGTGGCAAGCCACCCGTGCAGAAGAATGCCAGCCGGTATCAGCGGCAGGACAAGGATGTCGGGCAGCGTCAGATGGCGCGAATCGATCATCGCGCCACCGAGAAGCGACCAGCCGAGCAGACAGCCGGCCCAGATCAACACTGGGTCGGGCAAGGCGACCGCCGCCCAGACCGCCACCCCAAGCGCCGCGACCTCGATTCCCGGATAAA
>CBFDDT010000260.1:0-4049 GCA_965603635.1 uncultured bacterium
CAGTCGCTGGGTCAGTTCGGTGCCGCGCCTGGCGGCGCGCAGGATGGCCTTTGGCGAGGGATCGTCGTCGCCCAGATCCTCCACCAGTATCTCGGCATTGCCGATGATGACCGCCAGCAGATTATTGAAGTCATGCGCCACCCCGCCGGTTAGCTGGCCGACGGCTTCCATTTTCTGGGACTGCCGCGCTCGTTCCTCGGCCTGCTTAAAGGCAGTGACATCCTCGACCAGCGAGAATATGCCCACGACCGCCCCGTCCGGCGCCTTGTGCGGCAGATAGGTCGCCCGGATATCGCGGGTCACGCCATCGGGATAAGTCAGCCGGTCCTCGAATTCGACCGTCCGGCCCTCCCTGACCCGGGCGAACCGGTCGGTGAAACTGGCGTAACTTTCCCGGTGAATGTCGGCGACCTGTTTGCCGATGATCTCCTCCGGCGCGCGGTCGTACCATTCACCGCAGCGCCGGTTGACGAATTTGTAATTCTCGTCCTTGTCCACATAGGCGATCAGCACGGGAAGGTTATCGGTGATAAGCGCCAGCCGGTCGCTGTGTTCGCGCATGGCCTGCTCGGCCTTCCTGCGCTTGCTGATATCGTGGACGAAAAAATAATAACCGGTGATCTGGTCGTCCGGCCCAAAGGCGGGAACGCTAACTCTCAGGACATGGCGCGTGACACCATCGGGATATTCGATCGTGATTTCGTTCTCGGTCCGCTTGCCGGACAGGACTTCCCGGACCCACGGTTCGATGGCCTTGTAATGGGCCGGGGAGTCCAACTCTTTCATCCGGCGTCCAATTATATCTTCCCGGGGACGCGCCATCCATTCTCCGAGAACGTTGTTGCACCATACGAACCGCTCTTCCTGATCGACGAGGCCGATCTGGATCGGCAGATTGTCCGTCACCAGGCGCAGCTGTTCCTCGCTACTGTGAAGCGCGGCCTCAGTTTCACGGCGCTCGGCGACCTCCGCCTCCAGGGCCTCGTTGGCGGCCTCCAGGAGCGATGTGCGTTCGCGGACCCTGTCCTCCAGCTTGTCGCGCGAACGGCGGAGTTCGACCTCCAGGCGCTTGCGTTCGGTCACATCCAGGGTTAATCCGGTCCACACGACGTCGCCGTTATCCAGCCTCTCTGGATCGGCGATGGCCCTGATCCATACGGTTTCGCCGTTGGGCAGGACAAACCGGTATTCCGCGTCATAACGCTCAAGCGTTTCAGCCGAGTGGCGAATCGCCCGCTCGCGGGCCTCGCGGTCCCGGCTGTGAACGTTATCGCTAAATTTGCCCGGGTCGGCGATCAACTCCTCGGCGCTATAGCCCATCAGGTCCCGCACCCCTTCCGAGATGAAGGAATAACTGGCGCTTTCGTCGGCATGCACGGTTCGCCGATACACCGCGCCAGGAATTTGCGCATAGATCGAGCGCAACTGCGCTTCGGTTTCCTTCAACTCCCGCTCGGCGCGCTTTTGTTCGGTGATATCCTGAACGATCCCGGTGGACCATATCATTTGGCCCGCGTCGTTGAGCACCGGTTCCACCACTTCACGCACATGGAGAACACTCCCATCGGGCCGTTGCAGGCGGTATTCCACGTCATAGCCGACATTACGGTCGCGGGCATCGCTCTCGACCATTTCGGCGTAAGCGCGATCATCGGGATGAACAAAGTCGAGCCAACTCTGCATGGAATTCAGTCGTTCCAGATACCGCGGGCTCGTAACGCCGTATATGCGCGCCAGTTCCTCGGAACAGCCGGCGCAGCGGCCGGTGATCTCATCCCATTCCCAGTATCCAACCCCGGCCAGGCGACCGGCCCGGTCGAACAGGGCCTGGGCGGGGCTTGAAGCGGCGATGTTTTGCAGGCGCGCGAGTTCGGCGGCCGGCACCAGCACCGCCTCGGCGTTGCCGTTTTCGCCTATTCCCAGCGGTTGCCTGCCGCCGGTGACACGTGCAATTGTATCGGCAAGGTTTCGACTCGCCTCATCGATACTAATGGTCAACATAAGCACTTCTCCCAAAACTTTTGCGTCATATTGATCGCATGTTCCAGAAAGCCTGACAACCAGAGGAAAACCAGCCATGCATCTTAAAGGATCCTGTCATTGTGGCGCCGTGCGGTTCTCGCTGGAATCGCTCCATCCATATCCCTACATGCGATGCTATTGTTCCATTTGTCGCAAAACACAGGGCAGTGGCGGATACGGCATCAATATCTCCGGTAACGCCGCGACCCTGAAGATCGAAGGCGACAAGAATATTTCGGTATATAGGGCCAAATTGGCGAACGGCGAGGAGAGCCCCTCCGAACGGCGCTTTTGCGCCAAATGCGGCAGCGGCCTGTGGGCTTGGAACCCGAACTGGCCGGAACTGTTGCACCCGCATGCCACGGCCATCGATACCGACCTGCCGCCGGCGCCGGAGATCACCCACATCATGCTGGCCTCCAAGGCATCATGGACGCCGGTCCAGGCGGAATCCGGCGACAAGACATTCGACGAATACCCGGACGAATCGATTGCGGCATGGCATCAGCGACTGGGCGTGGAATGCTGACGCGCGGGCCGGCGCTTTAATGGAACTCTGGATCCCGATAACGGTCTTCGCGGCCTTCATGCAGAACGCGCGCTCGGCGCTGCAGAAGCATTTGAAGGGGCGGTTGACCACGCTGGGCGCAACCTATGTTCGGTTTCTCTACGCCGTCCCTTTTGCAGTCGCCTATGCGGTCGGACTGCATCTGATAGGCGGGGAGTCGTTCCCGGCGCCCAATGCGACCTTTCTGATCTACGTCGCGCTGGGCGGGCTGTCGCAGATCGTCTTTACCTTCCTGCTGTTGTGGTTGTTCTCGTTTCGCAATTTCGCGGCCGGCACCACCTTCTCAAAAACCGAAGTTGTGCAGATCGCGGTTCTTGGTTTCCTGGTGCTGGGCGATACCCTGACCTGGGCCAGCGGCGCGGCGATCCTGCTGGCGGCGTTCGGCGTCGTGGTGCTGTCGGCGGCGCAGACCAACGTGACGCTGGCGACCCTGATCACCAGCCTGGGCGAGAAGTCCACCCTGATCGGCCTGGCAAGCGGCGCCTTTCTGGGAGCCTCGGTAGTATTCTTCCGGGGCGCGTCGCTGTCGCTGAAATTCCCCGATTTCATGATGGCGGCGGGTTTCACGCTGGCCGTGGCGGTGGTGTTCCAGACTGTTATCATGGGGCTCTATCTGGCCTGGAAGGAACCGGCCACCCTGAAAGCGGTCATCGTGGAATGGCGCTGGTCGCTGGCCGTGGGCATAGCCGGCATGCTGGCCTCGGTCGGCTGGTTCACCGCCTTCACCCTGGAGAACGCGTCTTATGTCCGCGCTGTAGGCCAGATCGAGCTGATCTTCACCTTCGCCGTCTCGATCTTCTTCTTCCGCGAAAAAACCAACCGCAAGGAACTGCTGGGCATCCTGCTGGTGGCGGCGGGGATTATTTTGCTGATATTGACGCGGTGAGGGCGCGTCACACCCCGGCGAACTCCGGCTGATACAGCGCCCGCCCCTTCGGCAATTCCGCGCCGCCCAGCGCCCTGGCCATGAAGGCCTCGTCGGGGGCATCGTAGATGCAGGTGATGCCGTGGCGACTGGCGGGGGTGAAGCCGAAGCGCGGGTAGAATGCCGGGTGGCCGAGCACGACGATGCCGCGGTAACCGAGTTCCTGGCAATCCTCCAGCCCACGGCGGACGAGGGCCGAACCGATCCCCCTGCCCTGCCAAGCGGGCAGCACCGCCATCGGCGCCAGGCCAAGGATGCGAGCTTCCGCGCCGCCGGGCTCCATTTCGATGTCGGTGAACAGGATATGGCCGGCGATTTCGCCCTCGACAACGGTCACCAGCGACAGGGTGAATTTGCCATTCTCGCGCAGCGCATCGACCAGCGCCGCCTCCGCCCCCGTCTCGAACGCCGCCTCGTTCACCGCGCGAATGGCGAGGATGTCGGCGGGGGTTTCGTGACGGACGAGCGGGTTATCCATTTAGTCGTTCGCCGCCCGGATCGCCTCTATCACCGCATCGGTGACCTGGCGCGTGG
>CBFDDT010000261.1:0-4036 GCA_965603635.1 uncultured bacterium
CCGCGGAAGCAGAAATGCTCCGTTACCAGGAGGGTCTTGCCCTCCGGCGCCATTTGCGCGCTCCAGTTCGTCGGTTCGTGAATCCGTCCGAACGGAATCCCGCGCTCGGGCAGGTATATCCAGCTCTGGTCGGTCACCCGGGCACGGTCGATCATGATCGTGACGGTCACGAGGTCGCGGAACCGGAGCCGGTCCGCCGCCGCGAGAATATCCTTCGGCGGCCTCGGATCGAGCAGATGAACCAGCTTGTTGAGAGGGATGCTGGACAGGAATTCGTCGGCCCGGTGGCGCGCGATCCGATCGCCTTCGCGCACCGTTATGCTGTCGATCCCGCCGCCCGAATGATGGACACCCGTGACGGTGACGCCGGTCAGAACGCGGTTGCTTTCCTCGATCTGCCGCCGCAATCCCTCCGCGACCTGTCCGATGCCCAGGGGCGGAGAGAGGAATTTGCGGGCAAGGCTGCGCACGGTTCCCCGACTGCGCGGGAACAGCACGTCGCGGACGGCGGCCCCAACGGAAAGATTCTGAATACGCCATTCCGCCAGTTCCGCGGCGATGCGGTGGCACTCGATGCCCCAGACCTTTTCGCTGTATTCCTTGACGAAGATGTCGAACATGGTCCGGCCGAAGCGGCCGACGATCACGTCCTCGAACGACGAGACCCCGGGAGGCCGCACGCAATGGCGAAATTGTTCGGCCGCGTAATCGAAAACAATCGCGGCAGCCCCGCGGACACCGAAACCCCGAAGAGCGTCGAGCGGCCGCCATGGGTAATCGAAATACCGCCCGTTCATGAATATCTTGCTCGAGCGGGGCACCTCGAGCACGTCGCCGCCAAGCGCTTGCCTGAAGAGAGTCTCCACGCGCCTGTTTCCGGTATGGAATCGGTGTCCTCCGAGATCGAACCGAAACCCGTTTCGTTCGACGGTCCTGGCCAGGCCGCCGACCACAATATCCTTCTCGAAGATTGTGACCGCGGCGCCCGACCGGGCCAGCAGACTGCCCGCCGTCAGGCCGGCGAAGCCCGCGCCGAGAATCGCGACATCCCCGGTGCCTGATGGCAACCTGGGTTCCGTTGGATCGTATGCCCCTTCGGGGGTCATTCCGTCTGCAGGCTCTTGTAATATTCCTGGAGCTCCTGGTCCATTCCTTCGGCGCCGCCGCTGCTCGCTGCAGCCCCGTAGCCGCCGGCTTCCGCGGCCTCGAAATAGCCGGGTTCGACCCCTGTTTGCGAAGAGACGGCATAGCCAAGAAGGCCCGCGCAAACGGTCGCCACGATGACAATCATCACCCAGAGTGCGGTTCGCAAGGTTTTGCTCCTTATCTTCCGTTGGCGACCCTGCCGGGCCTATTCGGCGGCGCGGTCTATGCTGGTCCTAGCCCCCGTTGTCTCCCTGCGAGAGGCTGCGGTAATACTTCTCCATGTCCTCATCTATTTCGGACTTCACGCCAACCTCGTGGCCGTCCCCGCCCCCAATCATCCCCACCTCGACCATCGGCGGCACGCTGTAGCCCATCAGGAAGCCGATGAAGATGCCCGTGATGAGTATCATGGTCCATAAAGTCCTGTTCATCGCGAACTCATTCCTTCGATCCTGTTATTGCGCCGACGCGAACCGACCCTGGCTAAGCCTTACGGATGTTCCACTGGAACTTGCCGGACTCCTGAATCCTCTCGACAATCTCGTCGCCGTTGTTCTCGCACATGGTGGCGATCGACTCTCCCGAGGAGGGGTTGTCGAACAGGACCTCGACGATATCGCCGGCATTCACTTTCTCAAGCGCCTTTTTCGTATAAATTTGCGGATGCGGGCAGACATAGCCCCCCACGTCCAACACGAATACGCCATCGGCTTTCTTTTCGAACTTCATCGCACCCGTCGCCTCCTTGGTTACGTCCGGTAAAATCTAAAAATCGGCAGCGGCAAACTGTTTCGCCATCTTCCGTTCCGTCCACCAATTGAAGAATTTGACGCCGACAAAGGCGCCGCCGATCATGCCCAGCCCGAACAGCCATCCGGACGGGTCGCCCTGCGAAACCCTGACGAAAAACGCGCCGACATTGCATCCCAGACCAAGCCGCGACCCGATGCCCATCAGCGCGCCGCCGATTAGTGCCCAGGTGGCCAGTTCCAGCGTCGGCTTCTTGAACCGGAACTCGTTACTCAGCAGGGCCATCACCGCCGCGCCGCCGATCAGGGCGAGCGACATCCAGTCGGCCGGGTTGATGGCGGGATTGGGGATGCCGTTGACGAAGCCGAAATAGATGTTGTCCATGTTCTCGGAGCCGAGCTTCTGGAACGCCCAGCCGACCCATTGCGCCTCCTGGGTCGTCACGTACCAGTATCCCGGGTCGAAAACTGTGCCATTCACGGATATGCCGTAATCGAATCCCATCCGCTCCAGCAGCGTGCCCGCATTCCTGACGCCGAATTTCACCCGCAGGCCCTGGATGACGAACATATGCAGGCCGCACGCGATGCCGAGAACCAGGCCCGCTATGGCGGTCCGCTTGTTGGCCGTGATCATCGCCCAATAGCCCGCCAGTTCATCACGGAAAGTGTTGGTGGAGTTTCCGTCCTTGGCTCTCCTGCGCATAAAGCTCTTGCGCGACCAGAAGATATAGACCACCACCAGGAGCACGGTCGCCGGCAGCACGACACCCGTCAGCAGATTGCCCAGGAACGCCCCGGCAAATGAAGCGTTGTCCCATCCCGACATTTGGGCGAAGGTGGTGACCGGCTGGTTCCAGACATATCCCGCGAGATACTGGTCGACCCAACCGTCGCCGACATTGATCGATTCCGGCAGCCCCTTCGAGAGAGCCGACTCGCGCCAGGACTGCGGCACCAGTTTGTTGGTCCAGCCGCCGACATCGACGAACACAGCCTGGGTGATGCTGATCGACAGCACCACAAGGAGTGCGTTCATGTTGCCTTCGCCGGTCTTGTAGAGCGAGCCGGACGCGCAGCCTCCGGCGAACACCATGCCGACACCGAAAAAGAATCCGGCGATCACCGCGTGCAGGCTGACCGGGGCCGCGTGGAAGGTGCTCAGCCCGGTCGCCGTCACGAAGGCGCCGACGAATGCGAACAGCACCGTCGCGATCATGATGCCGACGACCATCCGCGGCACGCCGACGGCGAACAGATCCCGGAACGCGGACGAAAAACAGAACCGTCCGTACTGCAGACACATCCCGTAGACGAGGCCGAACCACAGATATACGGACAGGTAAATGTAATATTCGTTGTAGAGGAAGGTACCGATACTGACCAAGGCGAAGAACACCATTATGCCGTAGGCCCAACGGCGTCTCTTGATCGTATCGTTGGCGGTCCGCGTTTCGGTTTCCGCGGTACCCGCTACGGTTGCTTCGGTTGTGATCATAGCCACTGTCACCTTTTGCAACCCGCCAACATTATGGTAAATGATTGATAACCCTTTTGTCGATACAATTTTTACAATGTTCTTTCGACCGTCTTTTTTTGTGCCGATCAGGGCGGATGATACAGATGAACGAAGGTCTTGAATTTGAAAATTCTGTCCGGCGCGGCGAAAGTGCCGGACGGCTGCATTCCCGTAATTCTTGTATCAATACTGTCGGGCAGCGCCTGGCCGGCATGGCTTGTGATCACCGCAACCGCATCGCGGGGGCTGCTCGGGCCGGGCGCGTAATAGGGCGGCGTGGCGAACTCCCAGGTAAACCGCAGCGGCGAGGTAGAGATGGTTTTCGGGGCGGGCGGCGTCAGCGCGCCGTCCCGATAGACGACACGCTTCCCGGTGTACAGATCGAGGATGGGGACCAAAACGGCCGGATTGATGATCGACCGCTCCTGGGGCAGCGTAAAGACCTCCACCCGGTCCACCTCCATGGCGTCGAGACGTTCGCCCGCCGCCATGAGATTGGCGGCGCTCATTCCCTTGAGCAACGGCAGATAGCCGAAAACGGCGGTCACCAGCGCTGAGACGACCGCGCAGGAGACGACGAACCCGCGTATCCGTCCATCCGTGATTTCGCGGAGCGCATAGC
>CBFDDT010000262.1:0-4031 GCA_965603635.1 uncultured bacterium
TCCGGATTCATCTTCCGGGCCTTTCACGGGCTGCCGCCGATGACGCGGCCGGACGGGACGCCGGTCAATGCGGTCTATGGATTCGTCACCATGCTGATGAAGCTGTTGAGCGAGACCGACGCCGACCATATCGCCATCATCTTCGATGCCAAGCGGGTGAATTTCCGCAACGATATCTATCCCGAATACAAGGCGCACCGCCCGCCGCCGCCCGACGAGCTGATCCCGCAATTCGCCCTGATCCACGAGGCGGTGGAGGCCTTCAACCTGCCGGCAATCGCGATGGAGGGCTATGAGGCGGACGACCTGATCGCGACCTATACGAAGCAGGCCCTGGCGCTGGGCGCGGAGGTCACCGTCGTGTCGTCGGACAAGGATCTGATGCAGCTCGTCGGCGAGCGCGTCATCATGTACGACGCCATGAAAAACCGCGAGATCGATGCGGCCGGGGTGGTCGAAAAATTCGGTCTCGGCCCCGAGCACGTGGTGGATATCCAGGCGCTGGCCGGCGATTCCAGCGACAATGTGCCGGGCGTGCCGGGCATCGGGGTGAAGACGGCGGCGCTGTTGATCGAGGAATATGGCGACCTGGACGCGGTGCTGGAGCGGGCCGGCGAGATCAAGCAGACCAAGCGCCGCGAGAACCTGATCGAGTTTGCCGATCTGGCCCGCGTCTCGCGCGAACTGGTGCGCCTGAAGGACGATGTGCCGGTGGAGCATGGGCTGGACAGCTTCGACGTGAAGAAACCGGACCATGACACGCTGGTCGCCTTCCTGCGGGAACAGGGCTTCAAGTCGGTGATCGCGCGGGTCGAGGCGGCGCATATCGCCAACGGCGGCGCCCCGTCGGAAGGGTCCGGCGCCCCGTCGGCAAGTCCCGCCGCCGCGGCTGCCGCGGCTGCCCCGCCGCCGGCCAAGGGCGAGTACGAGCTGGTGCAGGACGAGAAGGCTCTGGCCGCCTGGATCGCCGAGGCAACGAAGGCCGGCGCGGTGGCGGTGGATACCGAAACCACCTCGCTGGACACCATGCGGGCCGAGCTTGTGGGCGTTTCCATGTGCGTTGAGCCGGGCCGCGCCTGTTATATCCCGCTGACCCACAAGGGCCAACCGGCGCAGGGCGCGCTGGATTTCGGCGATGGTGGCGGCAACAACGAGGATGCGCCGGAACAGATCCCGCTGAAACGGGCGCTGGACTTGTTGAAACCCATGCTGGAAGACCCCGGCACCCTGAAGATCGGCCAGAATATCAAATACGATGCGCTGGTGCTGTCGCGCCATGGCATCGATGTTTCGCCGGTGGACGACACCATGCTGCTGTCCTACGTGCTGGATGGCGGGCTGCACGGCCACGGCATGGATACGCTGGCGGAACTGCATCTCGGCCACGACACGATCAAGTTCAAGGAGGTCGCGGGGGTCGGCAAGGCGCAGGTCACCTTCGACCACGTGCCGCTGGACAAGGCGCTGGATTACGCCGCCGAGGACGCCGACATAACGCTGCGCCTGCACCGCGTGCTGAAACCCCGGCTGCTGGACGAGCATATGGTCACGGTCTACGAGACCATCGAGCGGCCGCTGATCCCGGTGCTGGCAACGATGGAGCGCGCCGGCGTGCGTGTCGATCCGGAGGCATTGCGAGGGCTGAGTCGTGATTTCACCCAGCGCATGGCGGGCCTCGAGGACGAGATTCTCAAGCTCGCCGGCGAGGATTTCAATGTCGGTTCACCGAAACAACTCGGCGAAATCCTGTTTGACAAGATGGGGTTGGGCGGCGGCAAGAAGGGCAAGACGGGGGCCTACGCCACGGGCGCCGATGTGCTGGAGGAACTGGCCGCGCAGGGGCATGATTTGCCGGCGCGCGTGCTGGACTGGCGCCAGCTCGCCAAGCTGAAGAGCACCTATTCCGATGCGCTGGTGGAACAGATCAACCCGGATACGGGACGTGTCCATACTTCCTTCGCCATGGCCGCGGCGGCCACGGGGCGGCTGTCATCCACCGACCCGAACCTGCAGAACATACCGGTGCGTACCGAGGAGGGCCGCAAGATCCGCGAGGCCTTCATCGCCGCCGAGGGCTGCAAGCTGGTCTCGCTGGATTACAGCCAGATCGAGCTTCGCATCCTCGCCCATATGGCGGAAATAGACGTGCTGCGCGAGGCCTTCCGCAACGGCCAGGATATCCACGCCATGACGGCGAGTCAGGTGTTCGGCGTTCCCGTCGAGGGCATGGACCCGATGATCCGTCGGCAGGCCAAGGCGATTAATTTCGGCATCATCTACGGCATCAGCGCCTTCGGGCTGGCGCGCCAGCTCGGCATCGGCAACAGCGAGGCCAAGGCCTATATCGACGCCTATTTCGAGAAATATCCCGGCATCGCGGATTATATGGAGGCGATGAAATCGCATTGCCGCAAGCATGGCAGTGTCGAGACGCTTTATGGCCGGCGCATCCACATGCCGACCATCGCCGACAAAAACCCGATGCGGCGCAATTTCGCCGAGCGCCAGGCCATCAACGCCCCGATCCAGGGCAGCGCCGCCGACATCATCAAGCGCGCCATGATCCGCATGCCCAAGGCGCTGGCCGACGCCAGGCTGGACGCCGTGATGATGCTGCAGGTCCATGATGAACTGCTGTTCGATGTGCCCGAGGATCAGGTGGACAAGACGGTTGCCGTGGTGCGCGAAATTATGGAAGCCGCCGCCGGCCCGGCCCTGCAGCTAACCGTCCCCCTCGTCGTCGATGCAGGGGTCGCCGACAACTGGGCCGAGGCGCATTAGAGAGCACCCATCACCGCGTCCGTAATCTCTGCTGTCCCCTCGTTTCCGCCCAGTTCGAACGGGACCAGCCGCCCGCCCGCGAAGGCTGCGTCCACGGCATCGCGGATCAGCGCGCCGGCGCCCGCTGCTTCCGGCACGCCGTGTTTCTCGCCTAGCCATTCCAGCATCATCGCGGCCGACAGGAACATGGCCGTCGGATTCGCCTTGCCCTGGCCGGCGATGTCGGGGGCGCTGCCGTGGCAGGGTTGGAAGACGGCGTGTTCGTCGCCGATATCGGCCGAGGGCGCGAAACCCATGCCGCCGATCAGGCCGGCGCCGAGGTCCGACAAAATGTCGCCGAACATGTTCTCGGTGACCAGCACATCCAGATCCCAGGGCCCTCGCACCATGTTGAGCGCGGTGGCGTCGATATAGGCGTGGTCGGCGGTGACCTGTGTGTGCTTGGCCGCGCGCTCGTCGAAAATCTTGCGGAAGAAAGCGAACGCCTTGAAGACGTTGGCCTTGTCGACGCAGGTCACGCGGCCCGGCCGCCCTTCGAGTTTCCGCTTGGCGCCCAGGCGGAAGGCAAAATCGAACAGTCGCTCACAGACGTCGCGGGTGATGACCAAGGTCTCGCGTGCCTCGCGGTCGTCGATGATCTCCCCCTTGCCGTGGGAGGCGAACAGCCCTTCGATCGACTCGCGGATAATGACGAAATCCAGATCGCGGCCGCGCGGGTCGGCCAGCACCGGCGCGAGGCCGGGAATCGAGCGAATCGGCCTGACCCCGGCGTAAAGCCCGAGCTTGAAGCGCAGCTCCAGTTGCGGCGAGATTTCCGTGCCGTCCGGATAGCGGACGCCGGGCAGCCCCATCGCCGCCAGCAATATCGCATCCGCGCGCCGCGCCGCATCCATCGAGGCCGCGGGCAGCGATTCGCCGGTTTCGGCCCAGGCGCCGGCGCCGGCCGGCAGCCACTCGAATTCCAGGCCGAAGCCGCCCGTTTTGCCGGCCACCGCTTGCAGTAGTTCGATGCAGGGACGCGTTATTTCGCCGCCGATGCCGTCGCCGGGGAAGACGGCGATCCGCAATGCTCTGTCAGCCATGACGGGGCAATCCCTGATACCGCACGAAAATGAACCATGCCATTAATAGCGATCCGTTCAAGGGTGTAAAGCCAGCCTTCTTAGAGTCTGGCCCGAAATATGTTGCAGTTTTCATTGGCGCTTGCCGAGTCGAACGCAAGGCGCGGCCCGCGGGGCGATGCCCACGCA
>CBFDDT010000263.1:0-3945 GCA_965603635.1 uncultured bacterium
GGCCGTGTCTCAGTCCCAGTGTGGCTGATCATCCTCTCAGACCAGCTACGGATCGCGGCCTTGGTGAGCCGTTACCTCACCAACTAGCTAATCCGACGCGGGCTCATCCTGGAGCGCATAAAGCTTTCCCCCTAAGGGCGTATGCGGTATTAGCTGCCGTTTCCAGCAGTTGTCCCCCACTCCAGGGCAGATACCCACGCGTTACTCACCCGTGCGCCACTGTCCACCATCCGAAGACGGCTTCTCGTTCGACTTGCATGTGTTAGGCATGCCGCCAGCGTTCGTTCTGAGCCAGGATCAAACTCTCAAGTTGCTGTTCCATATCCAGAGCATAAGCCCCAAAAATGAAAGACAGGATCCCGTCACCCAAAATCTACATGGCTCGCACATCCGAAGACGAATCCCCGGATACGCTATGGTACATGTTAGAATGCTCTAGGTAACGGTCCTGATAATGTCGGAAACCAGTCCAGACAACACAACCGCCGCCCAAGCATCCCTTCTCGTAAATACAATGTCAAAGAACGCGCGACATGAAACTCGGGGCACTCCCGATCCAGCCGCAAACCCGCCCCTGAGCCGAAGCCCAATAAACGAATTCTATATTCATAACGAGCCGGCGAGTAACCTTTCACCCGACACACAAGGGCGAGGCTCACATGCCACGCCCTTAACCGGGTGTTGCTCCGTTTGTTGAAAACGGTGCGTGTCCCGACCGGCGGACGCATATATAGGCCCACGCATTCGCTTTGTCCAGAGAGAATTTACCTTCAATCGTACCTGCGGCATTCCGTCCACAATTCATTCATTCCCGCATGATACCCGCCACTTTTCAGGTCTTCGCCAATTATCCGGGGTGCGGATTTTCGTCCCCTCCCTGCTTCGTAAGAGATCGCCCGCGCGGCATTCTCCGGCATCACAATAGTCCCAGGTCGCGGAGTTCGTCCGCCATTTCAGGCGGCAACCTGCCTTCGCCGCCCAGAAGTGTCAGGTCGGGGGGCGCCGATTCTGCCGGCAAATAGCGCCAGCCCTGAATTGCACGATGCGGCCAGGGGCGCGTCTCCACCCGTTCGGGATTGAGCATGAGTCGGCAAAAGCGCCGCCCTTCATCATCCACATCGTCTTCGATATCCAGCAGGCGCTGGCGCACGCGGATCCGCCCCTTGATCACCCAGTATATGGAACCGCCGTCCAGCAGTTCCGCCGACCGGCGTGGTACATTCCGGGTTACATGGAACAGCCGGGACACGGGGCCCACGGCCAGGGATTCGGCGATGCGGCGTTCCTGCACTGCCGCAAGATGCCCGATATCGTCGATCCCGACGGCCAGCTTGATGAGATGAAGCGAATCAGAGGTCATAACCCCATCGTCGCATGCCAGTCTGGATTCATCCAGACTCTGTTTCACATGGCCTGGTTTCTTACCTGGACCGCATTACGAGCCCGCGCCACGCGCGATCCGGAAGGCCGCCCCAGCAAATCGGATATGAAATTTCCGGCTTCCGCCAGCCGTTCGATATCCACGCCAGTCGCGATACCCATGCCCTCGAGCATGTAAAGGACATCCTCGCTGGCGACATTGCCGGTCGCTCCTTTTGCGTAGGGGCAGCCGCCCAACCCCGCCACCGACGAATCGACCACCGCGACTCCTCGCTCCAGGCAGGCCAGGATATTGGCCAGCGCCTGGCCGTAAGTGTCATGGAAATGTACCGCCAGCCGGTCATGAGGAACGGTCTCGGCTACCCGGTCGACCATCGCCTGGGCGGCGGTCGGCGTGCCGACGCCGATCGTATCGCCCAGCGAGACCTCGTAACATCCCATCGCCATGAGATCGCCGGCCACCGCGGCCACCGCCGACGAGTCGACCGCACCCTCATAGGGACAGCCAAGTACGCAGGAAATATAGCCACGCACCCTCATGCCCTGTTTCAGCGCGGCCTCGCAAACCGGACGAAAGCGGCCCAGGCTCTCGGCGACCGAGCAATTGATATTCTTATGAGAAAAGCTTTCCGAGGCCGCCCCGAAGACCGCGATCTCGCCGGCCCCGGCGGCAATCGCGCCTTCCAGGCCCTTCATGTTGGGTACCAGCACCGGATAGCTGACATCGTCGCGGCGATTTATCCCCGCCATCACCTCGGCGGTATCGGCCATCCTTGGCACCCATTTCGGCGAAACGAAGCTGCCCGATTCGATTGTCTTGAGGCCGGCATCGGCCAGGCGGTCGATCAACTCGATCCGCGCCGCGGTCGGTACTTCGCCGGATTCGTTTTGCAGCCCGTCGCGCGGACCAACCTCGACCAGCTTCACATGTTTGGGCAAAACCGCCACGTCAGGCGGCGGTCAGAAACCGACACGGAGGCCCAGCATCGCGGTGCTGGCCTGATAGTCGATCTTGAAAGGAACCTGCAGACTATCCATCATCTTGACCTCATCAACCGCAAAATAGCGGTAATCCAGCGACAATGTCCAGGAGGGTGACAAGGCGAAATCCACCCCCGCGATGCCCTGCCACGCCATGCCGCCGCCAAATCCATCGACTGTCGACGCGCCAACAGCCAGATCGCTGACCGCAAGCCTGCCAACGCCGAGGCCGCCGCCGAGATAGGGGTTTACCGTGGCACCCTTACGAAATCCGTAATAGACATTTATCAGCGCCGCATATATTTCCGCGCGGCCGGTATCGGCTGGAACATTGTCAAAGCTGTCGAATTCGGCGCGCCGCCAGGACGCCTCGCCCTCGAAGCGCCAGCCGTCGACCCATTCGAAACCAAACGCCAGGGTCGCCGCGCTGCCGGGATCGTAGGCGGCCTCCAATTCATCAACTCCAGCCGCCTGCGATTTCGATTCATGCGGATAGTTGTAACCGCCACCGACGGCGAAATAGTAAGTCTGGGCGAAGGCATCGGCGGCGCCTGCCGTCAGGCACAGCACCGCCACCGCCATTATCCGTATAGTCCTTCGCACTCGCACCCTCCCCCCTGACCGTCAGATCAGAAACTCTTGCGCAACCCGACCGCAAGGGTGCTGTTGGAGTATTCGACGCCACCCAGTCCCGAGCCAGCGCCCAGAGCAAGGTCTTGTGTGCGCATGTGGCGCAAGTCCAGGGTGAGCGCCAGATCGGGCGCCACCATATAGTCCACGCCAACAATGAACTGGGCCGCGAAAACCGTATCGCTGTATTCAAGACCACCGGATTCGATCGTGCCTCTGGCGACGCCCAAACCACCGCCGATATGGGGCCTGATACTGGACTGCGTATTAAAATCGTACAGGACGTTGCCCATGAACGCCCAACTGGTCATGTCCCCTCCCACGGATACACCGTCGAGAGTATCGACGCCGTTCGCACGGTAGGCTATTTCGCCCTCCAGTCGAAGGCCGTTGCCCATGACATAGCCACCCACCGCGCCAACGCCGTAGCCAAGGTCATAGACCATTTTATCGTTGCCGTTGGCGTTGCCGTCATGAGTATAGTTCACGGCGCCGTAGCCACCGACATAAAAATTCTGCGCCTGTGCCACGCCGGCCAGGCAGGAAAGCGTGGCCGCAACAATAGCTACTGCATATTTCTTCATTTTTCCATCCATTAGATTGAATTCGGCGCGATCACCCATCGACCGAACGAGCAACCATGCCACCAACCGGATTCTATTAACAAACAACGGCAAAAAGAAGGCAAGATGCCCGGTTATGCCAACCGAATCAGAATGCCGTTCGCAGGCCGAACATGGCGGTCGCCTGATTGGAGTCGATTTCAAATTTCGCCCCGGCGGCATCGCGGAACTTCACATTTTCGGAAACGAGATAACGAAAATCCAGAGTCACAGGCGTTGTTTCGGTGACTTCCACGCCGAGTCCCAGAATCCCCTGGTAGACCGCGCCATAGGTGGCGTCGTCGATGATATCCCCCGCCGCAAGGTCAACGGCGGCGTCCATCGTATACCG
>CBFDDT010000264.1:0-3920 GCA_965603635.1 uncultured bacterium
TCGCGCCGGACGCGCCCGCGTCGAAACACTGCTTCATCAGGTCCGGGCTGTTGGTCGGCTCCAGCGAGGCCACCACCATCGGATTCTTGAAGTTCAAGCCGCAGAATTCAACATCCAGCTTCGCCATGAAACGCGTCCCCCGTTTGAGCAACCGGTGTGCCGGATTATGGCTTTCCAGTCAATGCTCAGTATACTGAGCAATAGGATGGAGTCAACCCGGCAACCGCGGAGTTAATCGGTCCGTTTCTGCTTTTTCTGCTTGGCTTCGTCCACGGCCGTCGTGTCGTCCTTGAGGATTCCCATTTCCAACTCGATGCGGCGGACCTTCTCCAATGTCATCTCCATGAGTTGGCGATTAAAGCCGATCAGATCGGCGACCAGCCCGATCAGGAAGGTCATCAGGCCAATCACGAGCAAGGCGCCCGCCAGAACCAGCGACTGGATGTGCCCGCCCCCCTGGCCGATCGCATAAAAATACAGGAAACGGATGATCGGCAGCATGCCGAAGAACGTTATCAGCGCGCCGATCGCCACGAAGAATTTCAGCGGCCGGTACATGGAATACATCCGAATCATGGTGGTCAGTGACCGTTCCAGGAACTGCGGAATACTCTTGAACAGGCGCGAATCGCGGGTCTTGGCATTGGTGCGGACCGGCACGGCGGCGACCGCCATCTTCTTGCGCCCGGCCTGAATCAGCATTTCAATGGTGTAGCTGAAGGGCGAGACAATATTCAATTGCAGCGCGGCCTCGCGCGAGATCGCCCGGAAACCGCTGACCGCATCGGGCACCGTGGTTCGCGATACCCGGCGCACCAGCGCACTACCGTATTTCTGCAACAGCTTCTTGAAGGCCGAGAAATGCGGCACTGATTGGGTCTGACGGTCGCCAACGACGATATCCGCCTCGCCGCGCAGGATCGGTTGGATCAGCGCCGGGATGTCCACGCCGCAATACTGGTTGTCGCCATCGGTATTCACGATGATGTCCGCGCCACGCCGCAGGCAGGCATCGATGCCGGTGCGGAAGGCCGGGGCCAGCCCCTTGGTGTTGCGGTGGCGCACGATGTGATCGACGCCGACCTCACGGGCCACCTCGACGGTCCGGTCGGTGGAGCCATCGTCGATGATCAGCACCTCGACCTTGTCCACGCCGGGAATTTCGCGCGGAATGTCGGCCACCGTTTCAGGCAGCGTATGTTCCTCGTTGAGGCAAGGTATCTGTACGATCAGCTTCATATTTTACGCAATTGGGCGGTTAAAGAAGGAAAATCGAGTATCATGAGCGCAAGAAATAACATTTTCAGGTTAATCCTACCTAAAAATAAGTCTGTTCAGGGCCGATACACACGCACAAGCCGCACGTCGCCATTTTCATACATATCCTCCGTCTCCAAATCCTCCAGAAGATTTTCTGCTTCCACCTGATTCCAATACTCGTCATCAAAAGCCAGATAAACTGTCCGGTCCTGCGCCAGGTGAAGTTCTAGAAGCCGCCGAAAATCGGCAAATTCGTCATTGCGCGGGAACGCGAGACGGATATCGTCATCGATCAACAGGGAAACGGGGCTCGCATAGCGGGAGAACAGGATCGAGTCCGGTTCGATCAAGGGTCGGATTTCAGTCCCAATCTGGTAGTTGAAGGAGCGTGAATTCGACGAACGTGACAGATCATACACAAAGGAAATGCTGAAAGCCCAGGCCAGCGCCGTCGCGGACAGCGCCAGGGCGGCCCCATCAACAACCGCCCGCACCTGTCCCAAGGGAATAAAGCGTAGCGCCAGGATAACCGCAAGCGCCCCCGCGATGGCCAGCGGCGTATTCAACAGCGCGGGTTCGATCGCCAGCGTGCTATCGCTTACAATTAACATGATCCAGACTAAAACGGTCGAAAGCCCCAAGATTACCGCGGCGCGCCGCCAACCTGACGGAACATCTTTCGAAATATTTCTCCAGCCTTCGGCCGCGAGAATCGCCGCCAACGGAAGGAGTGGCAGAAAATAGCGCATATTGAGTCCAAACCCGCCATGCCATCGCTGATAGCCGTATAATGTAAGGAAAGCCCCAATTACGAGAAACAGGACGGCGATCCGGGGATCTCGCCGCCGCTGCCAGCCCGCAATCGGGATGCCAAGCAAAACCAGCCAGGGGCAACTTTGAAGCAAAGCCTTTTTAATCCACTCGCCGTAGGCAAGCCCGCCTGTCGGCGTACGGCTAACCCCCCATTCCTCGATATCGGGACGGAATCTGAGATCGGCCACAATCTCCCAGGCGCCCACGATCAAGCGAAAAAACAGAACACGCGGCTGGGGGACAAGAAAAATCGTGGCAATCGCAACAATTCCAGCCGCGACAACCCACGGAGTTCGCCCCTCATAATATTTGCGAGCGGGTGCGCGGGTCGCGAACCAGGCCAGCACGATACCGGCGACGCCCGCGGCCATCACGGGCATATAGCCGCGCAGGCTGTCGGCCCCGCCCTGCGTATCCACGCCGTAGGTGAAAGGACTGAAGGAGCCGAACTTGGCCTCGTTGGTATACGCGAGCAGCAGCAGGCCGGGAATCAGGCCGACAATCAGCCCGGCGGTTGGCCGGACACGTGGGGGAGAGGCGAACAGGAATGGCAGCGCGATGGCTGGCGCAACCAGTATTGCATCGTACCTTACGCCAGCCCCGATCCCGATAATCAGGCCGGCGACAGCGGCCCATGCCGTCGCCTTTCCCGGCGACTCCTCGTCCAGTGCGACAAGCCCCGTCAGGACCGCGGCGGCTACAAGGAACATGGACAGGGAATGCGGCCATATACCCTGCACATATTCCCATGAATATGTTCCAAGAATCAGTATAAGGACGGCGTTCAGGGCCAACGCGCGGTCGCCGTACAGGCGTCGCGCGATCGCCACGGTGATCCATACCGTGCCGAAGAAGGCCAGCAGGTTGATCCAGAACAGCCCCCTGATCCCGCCTATCATATAAAAAGGCGCGGCGACGAAGGCGTAGACCGACGGATATTGCGGAACCAGGCGCGGCGCCGCGGGATCGCGCAAATCCTTGCGCAACAGAGAGAAGACAAGCTCCTCCGACGGCGTCTCCGCATAGCCACTCCATATTGACAGCGACCCGTCGCGCGCCATGGATCGCGCCATCATGTGATAAACGCCTTCATCCACGGTGAAGTGCGCGGGCCGGGTAAGGTTCAGCGAATAAAAAACTTGCAATACCACCAGCAAGGAGATGACGGCGAATTTTACTCTGTCGGAGACGGTCATGCCGTTCGGACCTCCGGCTTCTCCGCGAAGGGCGATTTCCGATCAAGGATCACCGCCCTGGCCAGAGGCAGCGCCAGCGCCAGTAGCCCCCAGATATACAGCGACCCAAGCGTCACCTCCATCCAGGTCGGTCCGTAGAACAGTCCGTCGGCGATAAGGCGCGGTGTCGCCAGCAATATCGCGCCGACAACCATGGCGCGGGTCCAGACAACCGAAAACAGCGGCGGCAGCAGGAATAGCCCGTAATGGATCCAGGCCACCGGCGAGGCCAGCAGGCTGGCAAACAGCGCAATCAACCCTGCGTCGCGCGCGGTCGGCCTGCCGCGCCAGGCCCACCAGGCCAGCCCGAGCAGGATGCCGACAGCCATCATCTGGCCGAGCCAGGGCAGGCCAAGGCGCGAGGCATAGGCGACGACCGACATATTCGTCACCCACAAGATACGCGAGGGATCGTCATTCACGATCAATTCGAACCACTGCGAGTAGACCACGGGCCCGAAGAACAGCGCCGGCAAAATCGATAGCACGGCGAACGATCCAAAAGCCGGAATAGCGGTCCGCCAATGCCCGGCAATCAGCAACAGCACGGGCCAAACCAGGAAATTAGTCTTGAACGCCGCGACCGTCCCGATCAATAGCCCCGCCGCAACC
>CBFDDT010000265.1:0-3891 GCA_965603635.1 uncultured bacterium
TGGGCGTTGACCGCATCGGCGACGCGGCTGTCGGCCATGAAGGCGCGGACCTTCGGCACGACCTGTTCGCGGATGGCCTGTTCCTGTTCGTTCCCGGCCGCCATTGCGGGCGCGGCGCCAAGGGTGAGGATAGCGGCAAAGGTGAAGGCGGTCGCCGCGAGGCGACCCATATTGGGTGTATA
Source organism: uncultured bacterium (assembly GCA_965603635.1). Taxonomy (GTDB): domain Bacteria; phylum Pseudomonadota; class Alphaproteobacteria; order UBA8366; family JADFVY01; genus JADFVY01. Next base: position 183 of record CBFDDT010000265.1, read on the forward strand.
AATGATCAATTGATTATTCCTATAAAGAGGTAATGCAAGAGTTATAGTAAACTGATACAGAACGATGTACCGCATACTATAGTAATCAAAATGTATTGAATGAAAGTTAATGTCAGGAATTAATAATCATACGCTTAATAACAATCGGCCCGTGCCGGCAGCATGCCATCCGTCCCGATAGTCCGGTAGCGGTTGTGCGGCGCTTGCCAGTGGGCCGTTATACGCAAGGGGGCGTCGCTGGTATAGGACCAATTGTTGCGGCATCCGATTTCAGGCTTCGGCGAAGCCGGTAGGGGGATTTGAAATTCGATCAGCGCAGTCGGGTTATATATTGACGCGCAGGATCGGGAATAATCACATCGAGGAGAAAAATCCATGAAAACCATCGCATACAGGATCAACGGCCGAACGGCCGCGCTGGAGGCGGACCGGCTGTACCGGCGCCTTATAGACGGCCGCCTGACGGTGCGCATCGCGGACGGCCGCCTGCGAGACGCTTCGCCCGAGGAGATCGCGGCGGCGGCCGCGCAGTTGGGCGGGATGGCGGCGGCGGGCGGCGAGGTGGCCCCGGATTTCGCCGCGATGAGCAAGACGGACCTGAAAGCCTGGGCCCGCTACCGCCACGGCGCAAACCTCGACCGCCGCTGGCGGAAGGAAACACTGATCGAGCAGGCGAGGGCGCTGGAGGCCGCTTGATATTCACCTCATTTGGCCCTTCGGAGCCACTTGTGACTTTACCTTAACCCCCGGCCTGCTCTCCGGCCCACTCGGCGCCTCGCCGACCCCGGAGCGTCCGGCCGCCCCTTCATGACACCGCACGCAACCCCGCCCGCTTCCCGCGCGGCCCCCGAAAGTTCCGCGGGCCTTTCCGCGCGGGCGCGCCGGCGGCTTTATTGCCTGCCAGTGTTCACCGCAACCATCTGTTTTCACAAAGGAAACACGCGATGAGCAATACCATAGACCAGTCCTTTATCAAGGACTATGCGTCCGATGTTCACGCGGTCTTTCAGCGTCAGGGTGGATTCCTGCGCCAGACCGTGCGGACCAAGGACAATGTTGTCGGCCTGTCCTCGACCTTTCAGAAGGTCGGCAAGGGCACGGCCACCACCAAGGCGCGCCACGGCGTGGTGACGCCGATGAACCAGTCGCACACCCCCGTCGAATGCACGCTGGAGGATTTCTATGCCGGCGACTGGGTCGACAAGCTGGACGAGGCCAAGACCAATATCGACGAGCGCATGGCGATCGCCGATGGCGGGGCCTGGGCGCTGGGCCGCAAGGTCGACGACCAGATCCTCACCCAGCTCGACGCCACCACGGCCAGCGCGGTGTCATGGACGGTGACCTCGGCGGCCACCGTGCGCAACGCCATGATCGAGATGCTGGAAGCGCTGGATAACGCGGACGTGCCCGACGACGGCCAGCGCTATGTCCTGCTCACCCCCAGGGCCTGGAGCATGGCCGAGACGGTGCAGCAGTTCTCCAGCTCGGACTATGTCAAGGCGGGCGATATGAGCTTCACCCAGTCCAACCGCACCATGGGGCGCTGGAAATTCTGGCGCGGGGCGTTCTGGGGCCACCATACGGGCCTGCCCGGCAAGGGCACGGCGGCGGCCAAGGTCTTCGCCTGGCACAAGAACGCCATCGGCTACGCCACCGGCAAGCATGCCGGCAACGTGGCGGGCAACGGGCCGGTGTCGGCCGACATCACCTGGCATGGCGACCGCGCGGCCCATTTCGTAAACCACATGATGAGCGGCGGCGCCGCCCTCATCGACGATACCGGCGTGATCGAGGGTAACCTCGACGACACCGCCGCTATCCCGACCAGTTAGGAGGGCCGAGACATGGCAACAGAATCCGGTACGCAGATGACCAAACTGAACGCCGGCACGGCGCCCGCCCCGGGCTTCGTGGATGGCGGGGTGCATGTGTTCAACGAGGAAATCACCCTGGCAAGCCAGCCGACGACCGACATTATCGAGGTCGCCCGGCTGCCCAGGGGGGCGATCCCGCTGTTCGGCGTGATCGAGACCGATACCTCGCTCGGCGCGGCGACCGTCGCCATCGGCATTGCCGGCACGACCGGAAAATACCGCGCGGCGGCGGTCTTCACCGCGACCGACACGCCGACCTTGTTCGGGGTGGGCGCGGCGATCGGCGCGACGTTGACGGCCGAGGAAACGGTGATCGTCACCATCGCCGCGGCGGCGCTGCCCGCGTCGGGCACGCTGCGGGTGATGTTCTTCTACGCCTTCGACTGACGAATATTCTCTCTCCCCCGACTTCGCGGGGGCCGGGCCATCGCGCTCGGCCCCCGTGCTTTTTTGCTCCCCGAAATAGTGCCGCCTGACGGGCCGTATGAAGGGGGATATGGGGATAAGGGGGATAGGGGGATGCGGCGGTGATTTCCGTGGCGCCTCCCTGGCTTTTGCGCATTCCTGTTATTGCCCTAGTGTGATGGTTCCGAAATTCGATCAATCGAATTCCAGATTTAAAGAGACACTAGCGGGCGGCATGACGGCGTGGATGACGCGCCGCCGCGCCGGCCTCGCTATAATTCTTATCCCCATATCCCCCTTATCCCCATATCCCCCTTCCGCGGTCGCCGCCCGCGGGCCCGGTTTGCATGGGGAAAGCCGGCTCCGAAAATCGTCCCCCATTTCCCCCAAAACATCCACCGGAAAGGCATCGCCATGACCAGTGAAGTCGCGATCTGCAACGCCGCCCTGGCGAAGGTCAGCAATAATCGTATCGTCTCGTTGAGCGAGGGCTCGACGGCGGGCGATCTGTGTAACGAGATGTACGGGCGTATCCGCGACCGGCTGCTGCGCCGCCATATCTGGAACTTCAACAAGAAGCGGGTAAAGCTGGCGCAGCTGGCGCAAGCCCCCGTGTTCGGCTGGACCCATGCCTATCAGTTGCCCAGCGATTGGGTGCGTAATATCGCGGTTTATCCGGACCCGGCGGGGATCAATCCGACCCATGATTACGAGGTGGAGGGGCGCAGCATCGCGGCCGATCACGCGGATATCTACCTGGTTTACGGCGCGCGCGTCACCGACCCCAATGATTTCGACGAGATGTTTCGCGAGGCCCTGGCCTATGCGTTGGCGGTGGAGCTGGCGGTGCCCCTGGCCAAGTCGGCGACCCTGCGAGACCGCATGAACGAGGCCTTCGAATCATACGTCATGGAGGCCCAGGCCATAGACGGCCAGGACGACCCCCCGGATTACGCGCCGGAACCCGGCTGGGCGACCGTGAGGAACTGATATTCGGCCGTCGATCGAGCCAACCGTTACCAAATAAAAAGGAGACTCCCGATCATGGCGATAATTCCCCGTTACACCTCGCGCGCGCTGCCCCCCGGGGCGCAGCCTGGTCTGATAACAGGCGCGCAGTCGCGCGGTGAGGCCGGCGCCGGGCTGGCCAGGGCGTTTGGCGGGGCCGTCGTCGAGGGCATTGACTACAAGGCCCGCCGGGACGAGGCAACCAAAACCACCGCCGCCGCGAACCTCGCCAGGCGGATCGCCGCCGAGAAACGCCGCACCGAATATCTCGACCACCGGAACGGCGAGACCACGCTGGCGGCGGCCGAGGCGGAGATAACGAAAGGGCGCGCAAGGGCGGTGGCGTCGGCGAAGACCGGCGGCGCGCCGGCCAGGGACATGGCGCGGATTTCCCTCGCCGACTTCGACGACACGACCCG
>CBFDDT010000266.1:0-3879 GCA_965603635.1 uncultured bacterium
CGACGATCTTGTTGGTCAGATCACCCTTGTCGTTCTGATAGACCTGCCGGACATAAATGTCCTGGATCGGATGATGGTTCGAACCAAAGCGGAAATTGCCGCGTACCGATTCGAAATCGGCCTTGGCCAGGGCCGCGCGGAAGGCGCCCTTATCGGACATGTCGCCGCCGACGGCCTTCAAGGCGCTACCGATCAACCGCGCCGCATCATAGCCCTGTGAGGCGTATAGCGACGGCCGGCGTCCGTATTCGGCGACGAAGTCGGCCACAAAGGCGCGGTTCGCCGCGTTGTCGAGGTCGGCGTTCCACTGCGACGAATTGAACACGCCCAGCGCCGCCCCGCCGGCCGGTTTCAGAATCGTCTCGTCGAACGAGAAGGCCGGCCCGAACAGCGGGATGGAATCCTTCAACCCCGCCTGGGCGTACTGCTTCAGGAAGTTGATGCCCATGCCGCCCGGCAGGAAGAAAAACACCGCGTCCGGCTTGGCCGCGCGCAGGGCCGAGATTTCCGCCGCATAGTCCTTCTGGCCCAGCTTGGTATAAACCTCGCCCGCGACCGTGCCCTTGTAGAAGCGCTTGAAGCCCGCCAGCGCGTCCTTACCCGCCGGGTAATTCGGCGCCATGATATAGACGTTCTTGAAGCCCTTGTCGTTTACATGCTGGCCCATCGCCTCATGCAGATTGTCGTTCTGCCAGGCGACGTTGAAATAATTCTCATCGCACATCTTGCCGGCCAGCGCCGACGGGCCCGCATTGGGGCTGATATAGAAAGTGCCGCCCTTGGTGACGCCGGGCACCACCGCCATCGCCAGGTTCGACCAGACGATGCCGGTCATGATGTCGACCTTGTCGGACTTCACCATGCGGTCGGCGATCTGCTTGGCCGTCTCGGGCTTGCGCGCGTCGTCCTGGGTGATGACTTCCACATCGATGCCGCCCAGCTTGCCACCGCCCTGCTTGAGCGCCAGTTCGAAGCCGTCTCGGATATCGATGCCAAGGCCGCTGCCGCCGCCCGACAAAGTAGTGATCATGCCGACCTTGACGCCCTCGGCCAGCGCCGGCGCGGCCATCAGGCCGATTACGGCGACCGTTGCGGCCGCCAATGAAATTTTCCTGCTCATGGGATCGTTCCCCGTCTATGTGGTTTATTGTTCCGGATAGCGATGAATGTCGCCTTCTCGCCCCCTTTATAACCGCCCCGTGCGCATTGGCAAACGGGCAAGAGTCATTTCGGTTCCGGCATCTTGCCGGCGCGCCTTTCCAGCAGCACGATCATGCGCCGTCGCCCGCGCCAGACAAAGGCCGCCGCTGCAAGACACAACAGCCCGCCGACAGCCAGCGGCCAGCGCAGCCCGACCAGATCCGACAGCCCGCCCATCAGCAGGGACCCAACAGCCGGCCCGCCCCGGAATATCACCCCATAGAGGCTGAGTACCCGGCCGCGCATATGTTCCCCGACCGCGCCCAACAGCAGGGTCTGGGTCGAGATCGCGCTGGAAACAACGGCGGCGCCGAACATTGCGATGGCGGGAATCGCGACCCAGAAATTGTCCGTCGCCGTGAACAGAAGCAAGCTGATGCCGCTGGCGCCGGCGCCCGCCAGGGCGATAGGCAGCAGCCCGACCGTGCTGCCGCGCCGCGCCAGCCAGACACCGCCCGCAACCGCCCCCAGCCCGATCGCCGAGCTGAGCCAGGCCAGCCCAACGGCGCCGCGCCCAAACACGACATCGGCGAAACCAGGGAACAACTCGCCCACGGGCCGCGCCAGCACCGATAGCCCCAGCATCAACAGCAGCAGCGGCGCGATCGCCCCATGTTGCGTGGTATAGCGCAGCCCCTCGGCGATTTGCGCCAGCATCCCGTCGCCCTGCCCCGCCCCGCCCGGCGCCCTATCGATTCGCAGCCGGGAAAAGGCGAACAGCAGCGCGATCACCGTCACCCCGTAAAAGGCGAAGGTTGGCGCCACGCCCCATCCCGCAATAATAAGACCGGCGGCCGCCGGCCCGACGAAACGCGCCAGATTGAAAATCAGCGAGGATATGGCAATGGCCGCCGGTACGTCGTCGGGCTTTACCAGCACGGGTACCAGCGACAGCCGCACCGGCATATAAACCGCCCTGACGCAGCCCAGGAACAGGGTAAGCAGCATAAGCGACGTAATCCCGATATGGCCCCAGGCCGTCAACGCGAACAACAGCACCGTCTGCAGCAGCGACAGCCACTGACAGGCCCGCGCCAGGCGTAGCCGGTCCATCCGGTCGGCCAGGACGCCGGCAAAGGGGCCTATCACCACCGCGGGGAACAAATCGGCGAAGGCGATGGCGCCCAGCCAGAAACCCGAATAGGTCAGTTCCCAGGCCAGCCAGCCGACGCCAAGGCGCTGCACCCACAGCCCGACCATCGTAATCGTGCTGCCCGCCGTGTAGATCGCGTAATTCCGGTTGCCGAAAGCGCGTCCCACCGCGCTAAAATCGGCGATACCTGTCGCCATGTGTTTCCGCCCGCACTATTACTTTACATGGAAAGATACTCTCGACACGCCATGGCGTCACTGTTCGTTGTGCTTTTCAAGTTTTTAGATTATTCAACCCCCTAAAGCATACGGTAACGAATTTCGAATACTATCCGCCACCGCGCCGACAGTCCGGCAGAGGGGACATCACCGAATGGCCACACCGGTCGTCAATATCGAGGATTTGCGACGGATCGTGAACCGGCTGCTCGACAGGGTCGAGGCCAACGGGACCACGAAGATCCCGCTCTACGAAACCTTTTACTGGGACGTGCCGGAAGAGGAACGCTACGGCTCCGACCAGCGGCCCGGCGATCTGGACGTGCGCTCCCTGCATGACGACTGGGACTGTATCCGCTTCCTGCTGGAGGAAGGCGAGGAACCGATCATCGACCAACTGGGTGAACTGGCGACCCTGCTGCGCTACATCGCCGACAAATTACGCGAGACAGAAGATGGCTAAGATTCCAGAAAAATCAAAAAAAGAACCGATGAGCCAGCGCGTCCTGTTTATCATGGCCGGAGTCATATGGGGTCTGGTGCTGGGACCCGATATCGGACTTGGCGTCGCGAAATTCGTGGGTGGATTGAACTGGCCCTTTATCACCGGCACGCGCGAATGGCCGGTATGGGCAGATTGGGTGATCTTCACCTCGGGCATCACTACCGGCTTCGGCGTTTTCTTCGGCTCGCTGATCATCGGCCGTAATGTGGGTGATCGTTTCGAATACTCGCATGACCAGCGGCTGAGTTCCGGCGCCGCGATTCCCTGGGCGGTAATCGCGGTGGGCGTCGCCTTGGGGTCGATTTCCATACTGACCATCGAGGATCGCCAGCAGGCGGTGATCCGATATGTTTATGATCAGAAGGCCGCACTGGGGCGGCTGGAGGCTTTCGCCAAACAGGTTCAGCGGTTCAGATCCGTCAGGGTCGAATGGCCGGGCAATGGCAAAGGTGGCCAGGTAACCATGTCCATTCGCGGCAAGCACCAGGGCAACTATTTGCTGGTCTGGGAAATTCGGGATACCAGCAATAACAAGGAGCCCGTAATGGAAGGCGAAATCGGCGCAATCCTCCGCTCAGGCGAACAGAACACCAGCCTTCCGCTGTCACCGCCGGCGCTCGTCAACGCCTGGCAACGACGGGGCGGCAATGGCGGCAAGACCAAAGTGGACGAGGACTTCATTTTCCGGATCCGCCTGATCCCGGAACCCACCCGCGCCGAATGGAAGAACCTTCCCCGGCACGAGCCAGGCAATCTCGCCGACGGCAAATCCATCCTGATCGACGAGGCAATCGACAGCTTCCCGGTCAATTTCGAAATCGTCGGAAACCAGATCATCTGGCCCACGCGGTAACGGGGCGTCC
>CBFDDT010000267.1:0-3876 GCA_965603635.1 uncultured bacterium
CAGGTGGTCGAACCGGTTGTGGCATTAATCGCGGCGCCCAACAACGGCAATCCGAAGGAAATCCCCCAGGAAGACAGCGTCGTCGTGGAACTGGACGACACCAACCTGTTCAGCGAAGACCAGATTCCAGGGCTTGACCGGGTAGACACCGGCCAGCGAGCGGTTTACGGGCTGAAAGCGGGGCTCTATGGCGAACATGGGGGCCGGATGGCCGGCTTCTTCGGCCAAAGCTATCGTCTGGACGATGATGACCGCGACGACGATACCAGTGATCTGCATAACGGCAAGTCGGATTTTGTAGGCAGGCTGCAGATTTCGCCGGACAAATATATGGACCTTCTGTACCGGTTCCGACTGGCCGAACATGATTTCAACCTGCTGCGCGGCGAAACCAGCGTCGCCATCGGGCCCCCGTCTTTCCGATTGACGGGCGACCATGCCTACATCGCCGCCGAAGCCTCCAACGGCCTTTATCCAGATCGCGAGGAGGTGAACGCGGATCTGTCATCGCAGCTCACCGATTACTGGTCGATCGGCCTTAATACGCGCCGTGATCTGACTTCAGACGGCGGACCTCTTGAACATGGCGCGCGAATAACATACGAAGATGAATGCTTCAGGCTCGCGATGAAATTCAGGCGTGATTTCACCAGCAGCGTCGATGTAGAAGAAGAAACCGTTTTCTCGCTCGAGGTAGTATTCAAAAATTTGGGTAATGTATCAGCGGAACAAAAACAATAATGTATAAGCGGAACAAAAACAGCCCGGATGAAGGGCAGGAGATTCAGTGAAGGATAATGCATTGAACTGTTATTGGCGGGTTGCGGCGACGCTGATGACGATCGTGGCAACATTCGCGGTCTGTTTGCCCGCGCCAGCCCAGGAAGAGGCGCTGGTCGCCGCAGTGGTCGACGACTATTCCATTACCTCGGTGGATCTGGAACAAAGAACAAATCTGCTTCTATTCGCCAGCGCCCTGCCGCGCACCCAACAGGTCGCGCAGCGCATGCAGCCGCAGGTCCTGAAAACAATGATCGACGAAACCTTGCAGCTTCAAGCCGCGGAAATCCACAACGTCAAGGTGACGAGTCGGGAAATCAACGCGTTTTTCGCCAATATGGAACGCGAAATCGGTCTGTCACCCGGAGAACTGGAAAATTATCTGTCGAGCAAGGGAGTAGAAAAATCCGCCCTCAAACGCCAGGTAGAGGCCAACATGGCCTGGAGCAAACTCGTGGAGCGCAAGTTCGCCAGCCAAGCCACGATCGGCGACGCCGAAATAGACGACACCTTGAATATAATCATGGAAAACCAGGGAAAACCCCGCAATCTGGTCTCCGAAATTTTTCTGGCGGTTGACGACGCCACGCAGGACGAGCAGAGCAGGCAGGGAGCCATTCGGATCATGCAGCAACTGCAGTCCGGCGCCAACTTCGACGCGCTGGCGCGGGCTTTTTCGCAGAACGCCTCCGCGGCAACCGGCGGCGATCTGGGCTGGCTGGTTCCCGGCCAACTCGACAATCAGATCGAACAGAAACTGGCCGGTATGCGGCCGGGACAGATCGAGGGCCCTATCCGGACACTGGACGGCTATCATATCATCGCGTTGCGTGATCGTCAGTTACCCGGCGGGTCCTCACCGAACGAGGTGAAGATCGATCTGCGGCAGATCAATATTTCCCTGTCGCCCCAGGCAACGGAGGACGAGGTGAAAGCCGCGCTGGTAACGGCCGATCAAATTCGCACCACAATCGCGGATTGCGCCTCGCTGGCCGTCGCCACGCTTCCCGGCGGCGCCCGGGCGGCCAATATCGGACGAGTGCGCCTCGGCGACCTGGCCGCGCCCCTGCAACAGCCGCTGAGTGGATTGCAGGCCAACCAGATGACCCAGCCCCTGCGTGGCCCCAACGGAGTCATGCTGCTTATGGTTTGCGAACGCGAGGCACAGACGACGAACCTACCCAGCCGCGAACAGATCAAACTGCAGCTGTTCCGCCAAAAACTCGACCTTCTGGCCCGGCGCTATCTGCGTGACCTTCGGCGCGCCGCCTTCCTGGACATCCGTAGATGACAACCCGGCCAATCGCGCTCACGATGGGCGAACCGGCTGGCGTGGGAGCGGAAATCGCCTTAAAGGCCTGGATGCGGCGCGAGGAGTTGTCGTTGCCTCCCTTCTTCCTGCTGGACGATCCCAGACGACTCGCGCGTCTGGCGGATACCCTGAACTGGCGGGTTGACCTGGCCGAGATCGATGCGCCCGCCGATACCGATCAGGCCTTCGACCAATATCTACCCGTGCTGCCCCACCCCCTGCCCGGCAGCGTCATGCCAGGCACGCCGGACCCGGCCAACGCACGCGCCGTGCTAACAGCGATCGAGACGGCGGCGGGCCTGGTCCAGGACGGCGCGGCGTCGGCGATGGTCACCAACCCGATTAACAAGGCGGTCCTGTACGAGGCGGGTTTCAAGCATCCGGGTCATACCGAATATCTGGCGGAACTTGCCGGATCGGATACAAGGCCGGTGATGATGCTGGCTTGCCCCGGTTTGCGCGTCGTACCGGTGACTATTCACATGGCCATGCGCGAGGTCGCCGAACAGCTGAACCAGGGCGCGATTGAATATGTCGCCCGCGTAACCGCCCACGCGCTGACACGTGATTTCGGTATCGAAAACCCGCAGATCGTGATCGCCGGGCTGAACCCCCATGCCGGCGAGGGCGGCGCCATGGGCCGCGAAGAGGTCGAGTTTATCAAACCGGCGGTGGATGTATTGAAGAGCGAAGGGTTCCATGTTCTGGGCCCGGCCCCGGCCGATACACTTTTCCATGAACGCATGCGCTCGACCTACGACGCGGCGATCTGCATGTATCACGATCAGGCGCTGATCCCGATCAAGACCATCGACTTTCATAATGGGGTCAATATCACGCTGGGCCTGCCCTTCGTACGCACCTCGCCCGACCATGGCACCGCCTTCGAGATTGCCGGCACCGGCATCGCCGACGAAAGCAGCCTCGTCGCCGCGATCCGCGAGGCCGCTTCCATGGCAGAGCGCCGCGGCGCAAGCCAGTGACTCCCGATGTTCCCGAGGCCGTCGCGGCCCTGCCGCCGCTGCGCGAAGTAATCGCCCGGCACGATCTCGCCGCGCGCAGGCGATTGGGCCAGCATTTCTTGCTGGATTTGAACCTGACCGGCCGCATCGCGCGGGCCGCGGGTACCATCGGCGAGGGCACGGTTATTGAGGTCGGACCTGGCCCGGGCGGCCTTACACGGGCCCTGTTGATGGCCGATGCGGCGAAGGTGATTGCCGTGGAACGCGACGCGCGCTGTATCGAAGCACTGGCGGACCTCCGAGAGGCCGCCGCCGGCCGCCTGGAGATCGTCGAGGGCGATGCGCTGGAGATCGATATCGCCTCGCTTGGCGAGGCGCCACGTCGCATCGTCGCCAACCTGCCCTACAATATCTCGGTGCCGCTGCTGATCGACTGGGTGGAAAAAGCCGAACGGTTCGCCTCGATGACCCTCATGTTCCAGAAGGAAGTCGCCGATCGCATCACCGCCACGACGGGCGACAAATCCTATGGGCGCCTGGCGGTGCTGGCCAACTGGCGCTGCCGCACCCGCACTCTGTTCGATATCCCGGCACGCGCGTTCACCCCGCCGCCCAAGGTTGTTTCCGCCGTTGTCGAACTGATCCCGTACGACGAACCACCCCACCCCTGCGACATAGCCGCCCTGCAAACCGTGTCCGCGGCGGCGTTCGGACAGCGACGCAAGATGCTGCGCCGCTCGCTGGGCGGTCTGGGCGTGAATACGGAAGCACTTCTGGAAGCCGCCGGCATCGATCCCACGGCGCGGGCGGAGTCGCTTGATA
>CBFDDT010000268.1:0-3842 GCA_965603635.1 uncultured bacterium
AGGGCGGCGGCCAGGGCGGTTATCAGCCCGGCCAGGCGCGCCGGGATCCAGTTTGCCGCGTCGTCGGCCCGCGCCGCGGCCTTGCCGAAAGCGCGGTATTTTTCGCTGCGGTAGCCGATCATGCTGTCGGCGGTGTTGATCGCCTTGTAGGCGAGGATGCCCGGCAACCCGGCGACCGCATACCAGAACACCGGCGCCACCACCGCGTCGGCGAAATTTTCCGACAGGGATTCCAGGCCCGCGCGGGCGATGCCGGGTTCGTCCAGGGTCGCGGGGTCGCGGCTGACGATATGGCGGATCGCCCGCCGCCCGCCGGCCAGCCCTTCATTTCGCAAGGCAATCGCCACCGCCGCCACATGGCCGTGCAGACTGCGCTGCGCCAGCAGGGTGGCGACGACCAATGCCTCGATCATCCAGCCGCCGGGAAGGCCGCGCGCCAGCGTGGCGATCAGCCAGCCCACCAGGCCCGCGCCGCCCGCGACCACCAGAATCGTGAAAACCCCGCGCAGGAAACGCGCGCCCTCGCCACGTTCCGGCTTGTTCAGCTTGCGGTCCATCGCCCCGATCAGCCGCCCCATCGCCTCCACCGGGTGCGGCAAAAGGCGAAACAGCGCCCCCATCTCGCCGAACAGCGCATCCAGCGCCAGCGCGGCGGCGAGGACCATCAAAGTTTCCCATTGCGACCAAAGTCCCGACATGGCCGCGACAATGCTTGGCCGATAGCGGCTCGTCAATGCGAGAGCGCGCAGTAGAATTACCACAGAGGCACAGAGACACAGAGAGGGTGGAGATTCTCCTCTAAATCCTGCCGCTTTTTGAATCCGTATGAAGGGGGATATGGGGATAAGGGAGATAGGGAGATAAGGAAGAATCGCGGCCTTCGGCCGCAAAAAAACCTTATCCCCATATCCCCCTTCCTGCGAATTTTATGATAAAGCGATGACCGGTGGGAGGCGCCGAGGCCCCGCCTTCTCTGTATCTCCGTGCCTCCGTGGTAAATCTTCCTCGCGCCGTAACCTCGCCAACTTTCGTCGCCGCCGTAATATTGACCTGACCCGGCGGCGCGCTACTGCTAGAAGCAGGCATTGAGGCATTGCAGGGGGCGACAAACAATGAGTGGCGATATCGGAATCATGGTCTGCGGCCACGGCAGTCGCGACGACAATGCGGTCACGGAATTCGCGTCCGTGGCGGCGGGCATTCGCGGCCGCCTGCCGCAATATCCGGTCGAGAGCGGCTTCCTGGAATTCGCCAACCCGGTAATCCGCGAGGGGCTGGACAAGCTGCGCGACCGGGGGGTGAAGCGCATTCTCGCCCTGCCCGGCATGCTGTTCGCCGCCGGGCATGCCAAGAACGATATCCCCTCGGTGCTGAATACCTGGGCGGCGCAAAACCCCGGTGTGCAGGTGGATTACGCCCGCGAACTGGGCATCGATGTGAAGATGATGCGCGCCGCCGGCGACCGCGTGGCCGAGGCGCTGGCATCGGCCGGCGACTCGGTTCCGGCCAGCGAAACCCTGCTGGTGGTGGTCGGACGCGGGGCCTCGGACCCGGACGCCAATTCCAACGTAGCCAAGGTCACCCGCATGCTGTGGGAAGGCATGGGCTTCGGCTGGGCCGAGACCGTCTATTCCGGTGTCACCTTCCCGCTGGTCGAACCGGGCCTGGAACATGCGGTAAAGCTGGGTTTCAAACGCATTATCGTGTTCCCCTATTTCCTGTTCACCGGCCGGCTTGTCAAACGCATCCGCGAGCATACCGACATCGTCGCGGCGCGCCACGCGCAAGTCGAATTCATCCACGCGCCCTATCTGAACGACCATCCGCTGGTGCTGGATTGTTTCGTCGACCGGGTGAACGAGATCCTCGAAGGCCAGAACCTGATGAACTGCGCGCTGTGCAAATACCGCGAGCAGGTGCTGGGCTTCGAGGCAGAGGTAGGCCTGCCCCAAGAAAGTCACCACCATCATGTCGAGGGCATCGGCACCGACGCCGCGCATGATCACGAGCATGATCACGAACACGAGCATCATCACGGCCACGATCACGGCCATGATCATGCCCACCACCCCTATCCCCACGCGGATCACCCGCTGGGCCCGGTGACGATGGAAAAGCTGAAAGACAAAGAAGGGGGCGGCGAGTGACCACCCGCCGCTACGACTACATCCGCGACCCGGCGGCGATCTATGCGGAATCCTTCGCCGCGATCAGGCGCGAGACCGACCTGTCACGCATTCCCGAGGATCTACACCCGCTTGCCCTGCGCATCGTTCATGCCTGCGGCGACCCGGCTGTCCTGAAGCATATGTCCTGGTCGCCCGGCGCGGGCCGGGCCGGGCGCGAGGCGCTGGAGCTGGGCGCGACGATCCTGTGCGACAGCCGCATGGTGGCGGCCGGCATCATCCGCAAAAAACTGCCCGGTGCGAATCAAGTGCTTTGCACGCTGGGCGACGTGGAGGTGCCGGATATGGCGAGGCGGCTGGAAACCACCCGTTCGGCGGCCGCGGTAGAGCTGTGGCGCGACGAGCTGGGCGGCGCGGTCGTGACCATCGGCAACGCGCCGACCGCCCTGTTCCACCTGCTGGAGGGGATCGCCGCCGGCTGGCCGAAACCGGCCCTGATACTCGGTTTCCCCGTCGGTTTCGTCGGCGCGGCGGAATCGAAGGAGGCGCTGGTCCAGGACGCCGGCGGCATCCCCTATGTCACCCTGCTGGGCCGCGCCGGGGGCAGCGCCATCGCCGCCGCGGCCGTGAACGCGCTGGCCGGCGGCGCCGAATGAGCGGCTGGCTGAACATCGTCGGCATCGGCGAGGACGGGTTGGACGGGATATCGCCGGCGGCCCGCGCGCTGATCGATACCGCCGAGGTCCTGGTCGGTGGCCATCGCCATCTGGCCATGATCCCGGCCGATCATCCGGCCGAGCGCCTGGCATGGCGCAAGCCGTTCGAGGAATCCTTCACCGCCATCGAGGCCCGCGCGGACCGGCGAGTCACCGTGCTGACTACCGGCGATCCGATGCATTACGGGGTCGGCGCGGTGCTGTCGCGCCGCATGAAAGACGCCATCGCGGTCGTGATCCCCGCGTCCAGCGCCTTTTCGCTGGCCGCCGCCCGGATGCGTTGGCCGCTGCAGGATGCCACCTGCCTTTCGGTGCATGGCCGGCCGGCCGAAGTCCTTTTTCTGCATATGTATCCCGGCGCGCGGCTACTGGTCCTGGTGAATGACGGGAACACGCCGGCGCAAATCGCCGGGATGCTGACCGCGCGGGGGCTTGGCGACAGCCGGGTGGTTGCCCTGGAACATATGGGCGGCCCGCGCGAGGCCAGGCATGAGGCGCTGGCGAAAGACTGGGGCGACGGGCCGGTCGCGAAACTAAACACCGTCGCGGTGGAATGCGTGGCCGCGCCGGGCGCACGGATACTATCGCGTGTCGCGGGCCTGCCCGACGACGCATTCGAACATGATGGCCAGATGACCAAGCGCGAGGCGCGCGCCGCCACGCTGGCCGCCCTCGGCCCCCTGCCCGGCCAATTGCTGTGGGACGTGGGCGCGGGGTGCGGGTCGGTCGCCATCGAATGGATGCGCGCCGGTGGCCGCGCCATCGGCATCGAAAGCAACCCCGACCGCATGGCCATGGCCGCCCGCAACGCCGCCACGCTGGGCGTTCCGGAACTGGAACTGATAACCGGCAAGGCCCCGGCGGCGCTGAAAGGGCTGGACACGCCGGATGCGGTTTTCGCCGGCGGCGGGATCGGGGCCGCGGGATTATTCGATGCCTGCTGGCTCGCGTTGAAACCCGGCGGCAAACTGGTGGCCAATACCGTGACGATCGAGGGAGA
>CBFDDT010000269.1:0-3836 GCA_965603635.1 uncultured bacterium
GACATGTATAATTCACTGCCGGCAGCAGGTAAGCCAGGGACTTGCCCAGGCCCGGCTGCGCGAAAAGCTGCCGCCAGGGATCCAGCGAAAACCCGCTGCCGCCCAGCGCCGGCAGGAACCCGAACGCCGGCGCCCAGGTCCCGATCAGCCCCGCCGCCACCGGCCCCAGAAACAGAACCAGCGTCAACGCGGGAAACCAGCGGAGCATGGCTGCCCTATGACCCGTAACGCGACAGCCAGGTTTTCTCGATCCGGGTCATCCAGTCGGGATGGGGTTCCGGCAGGGTGAGGCCCAGTTCGTCGGGCCCCAGGGTGGCGGCGCCGCGCGGCAGATCATCGAACAGCTTGCGGCCCGCGGCATCCAGCTTGCCCACCGCCAGCACCGTGTTGTCGCCCCAGTATTCGGTGTTTTCCTTGCGGGCCTGGGCCTCGGGCGACATCAGGAAATCGGCAACCACCATCGCACCCTCGCGACCGTTGGCGTTGTAGGGGATGGCGACGAAATGGGTGTTGCCGATGGTGCCCCGGTCCAACACGAAGGTTCGCGCCGTCGCCGGCAATTTGCCCGACGCAATCGCCGAGGAAGCCTCGGACGGATAGAAGGAAATCGCGAAATCCACCTCGCCGTCGTCGAGCAGTTGGATCAGCGCCGGGCCGTTCTTCGGATAGACCTTGCCCGACCGCCACAGATTTGGCGTCAGCGCGTCGAGCCAGACCCATAGCGGCGCCGTCACCGCGTCGAAATTATCGCCGGGCGGCTGCTGCAGCACCGTCGGGTCCGCCGCCAGTTCGTAAAGCGCCTGCTTCAAAAAGGTGGTGCCAATGAAATCCGGCGGCGCGGGATAGGCGACGCGGCCCGGATTGGCCCTGGCATGTTCCAGGATCGCGGCGATGCCGCGCGGCGGGTTCGCGAGGGTGGCGCTGTCATGGATAAAATTCAGCTTGGCCATGCCCCAGGGCGCCTCCAGCCCGTCGGTCGGGACGGTGAAGTCCAGCCGCGTGGTCGGCTTGTTCTCGACGTCCACATAACGAAAATTCGGCAGTTGCTCGGCGAAGGGGCCGAACAGCAGGCCCTGGTCCTTCATCGCCTTGAAGTTCTCGCCGTTGATCCAGATAAGGTCGACCGTGCCGCCCTCGTTCCGGCCGGCGGTCTTCTCCGCCAGCACCTTGCGCACCGCCTCGGCCGTGTCGGACAGTTTTACGTGGCGCAGGGTGACGCCGTATTCGGCCTGCACGCGGGTCCCCACCCAGGCGATATAGGCGTTGATCCGCTCGTCGCCGCCCCAGGCGTTCCAGAACACCTCCTGCCCGCGGGCCTTTTCCCTGACCTGCTTCCAGTCCAGTTTCTCCCCCGCCCAGCCAGGCGCCGCGAGGGTAAGAACGGCGGCCGCAACCAGCCCTGCCATCCAACGCATATTCATGGTTCCTTCCAATTCAATTCAATTACTGCCGGATTGAACCTAACGGCATCGCCGCTCCCTGTCAGCCGGGGAAACCGGAACTGACGCATCTGTGATCGAGGCCATATGCATGCCGTGTATTTGGCTGGCGCCCGCCGGCGGGGCATGATATAGCGAATTCCTGTTTGAGATTACGGAGCTTGATCCTTTGGCGCATTTGCGACGACAGCGACGACGAGGAACGAACCGCCCGGCAAGCCGGGCGCAAGACCTTCGTCATGCCGTCGCCCAGGCCGCGCCAAACAGGATTTAAGGATCCCAGGGGGCGGGCCGCGACGGTGGGAAAACTCAAAGTCGCGGGAACGCCAACATGAAAATCATCCCCCAGGGCCCGAAACACGGGGCCTCTATCGAGCGGCTGCTCGATCTCACTTTCGGCCATGACCGGCACGGCAAAACCGTCTACCGGCTGCGCG
The DNA here is from genome assembly GCA_965603635.1 of uncultured bacterium. Taxonomy (GTDB): domain Bacteria; phylum Pseudomonadota; class Alphaproteobacteria; order UBA8366; family JADFVY01; genus JADFVY01. The sequence continues at coordinate 1,877 of CBFDDT010000269.1, forward strand.
AGGCCGCGCCGGCCGTACCCGGCCTGTCCTTCGTCATGGAACAGGACGGCGCGGTCGTCGCCACACTGCGCTTCTGGCCGGTAACGCTGCCCAACCATGAACAGGCCCTGCTGCTGGGCCCGCTGGCGGTATTGCCGGAACTGTCCGGCCGGGGCATGGGCCGCGCCCTGGTGCGCCACGGCTTGGCCGAGGCAAAGGCGCAGAACTGGCCCGCCGTGCTGATCGTTGGTGAACCGTCTTATTACGAACCCTTCGGCTTCGCCCGCGAGAAGGCGGAACATCTGCGGCTGCCCGGCTGGGTCGAACTCCCCCGCTTCCAGGCCACCGAACTGATCCCCGGCGCGCTGGACGGCGTCGAAGGCCTGATAACCGCCGGCCGCCCGGCCAAACCGGCATGGACCCGCAAGGCCGGCGCTTGAACCGGCGGTGTGAGTGCCATATAAGGATGACGGAGCGCGGGCGTAGCTCAGTGGTAGAGCGTCAGCTTCCCAACCTGACGTTTCAAGCGGCAAATATTTTGAACAGGAAAACGGCGCCAAGGTGGTCGTTAAAATGGTCAAATTTAGCATAGCTCTACCGAAAACAGCGCCCCACAGGCTGGTACTCACTTTGATTCTGGCGCTTTCCGTTTGTTCTTGTACATACGTAAAATATGCTGCCGTGCAAGCAGAATACTCACGCATTCAAAATGCTGAGCCAGGACAGATCAATCTTAAGCATATGATTGATAGAGAAAATTTTTTTGTGCACGGACGTAGCATTGATCCCACTGGAAGCTACACCCGATTACCGATGGCTATTGCCGCATTTTCCAGCAAGTTTAGAGCCAACGAACGCGTAGATACCATGTATTTTACCGTCACTGGAACGCATTACGGATTAAATCTACCGGCGGGCACCTACGATCTGTTGGTCTTTATCGATAACGATGGCGATGGGACATTCAGTCGATCGGAAGTCGTGGGGAAGCGGCAGATCGAATTGAACAGATCCTCCGTGCCAAATAAAGTCCTTGGCCAAATAGATATTCAGTTGACTGCGCCCTTCACGGTCGGATGGGTTGCGCCCATTGACGTACCCGACAGTCGCGGGTCCTTGGACTCACTATTTTTTCCTTCTGGGGCCATTCGAAATTTGAATGATCCGATATTCGACAGCAGCTTTTCAACATTGGGCATGTACGACCCCGCATCCTTCATGGAACAGGCACCCACGATGTTTTATGCGCTGGAGGAAGACCTGGGGTACAAGATTCCCGTCGTTTTTGTTCATGGCATTGGCGGAAGTGCCCGCGATTTTGAGAACCTTGTGAAACAATTGGATGGGAATCGATACAAGCCCTGGTTTTTTTATTACCCATCTGGTGGTGACTTAGATCAATTGGCCGAACTGTTTTACCGAATATTTCTCTCGGGAAAAGTTGCTCACTTGGGCGACATGCCAATGATAATTGTCGCCCACAGCATGGGTGGGCTTGTTGTGAGAGAAGCGATCAACAAGTACGAAGGAAAATCTGGTGAAAATCAGGTTCACTTGCTCATCACGATGGCAAGTCCATTCGGTGGGCATGCGGCTGCGGCTGCTGGAGAAGAGCATGGCCTTATTGTGTTACCGTCGTGGCGGGATCTGAATCCGGAAAATCCGTTCATACGCGATCTATATCGAAACCCTTTGCCGAGCTTTATTCACCATGATTTGCTTTATGCGTACCGAAATCCTGATGCTATTAAGGTGGGAGAAAATAGCGATGGGGTGGTATCGCTCTTCAGTCAATTGCATCCGCAAGCACAAAGTCAGTCTGACGGGCAATTCGGCTTTAACAGTACCCATACCGAAATTCTCGACAACGAAGAAGTGGTTGCGCATATCCTCGCCCAGATGAAAACGGTAGAGAACATGTTTCCACAGTCTCATCTTAATCTGCTAGAGCAGGGTGGCTATGATGTGACCTTAAGCGAGG
>CBFDDT010000270.1:0-3825 GCA_965603635.1 uncultured bacterium
GGATCTGGAGGACCGCCGCGCGGAACTGACCCGCGAGCTGCATGAGGCGGTGGCGGCCGGTCGTTGTGAGGCGCGATATGACATACGATCCCAGGACAAGCGTTATCCATAACGTCACTGGCGCCCAGCATGTGGCGCTGCATACGTTGCGCACGCCCGACCCGCTGGAGGCGGTGCTGGGGGCCGGCTGGTTCGACCCGCTGGCCTCGCCGCTGGGCGGGGCGCTGCGGGTCAACGACCGGGTCTGGGTCGCGGCCGGCCCCGACGGCGCGGTGCGCCATGCCGACATCGTGGTGGTCTCGGTCGGCGACAGCAAAATTGGGGTCGAACCCCTGCAGGCCTTCGAGCCGGCGCGCAAGCGTAAGCGGGGCAAGCGGCATCACACATGATTGGAAGCAACAGCATGATTGAACAGAGAATTGGTGACGTCCTGCGGGCGTTTGGCGGGCTGGAGGGGGGAAGGCGGGTCTGGGATTCGCATTTCCAGGACCTCGCCGACGTGCTGTGGCCGGGGCTGGCCAATATTACCCGCCAGAGCGCGCCCGGCAGCAAGCGCAGCGGCCAGATATACGACGGCACGCCGCTGCTGGCGGTGCGCGGCCTGGTCAGCGCCATCGACGGCATGCTGAAGCCGAAGACCAGCCGCTGGATGTCGATACGCGCGGCCGACGACGGGGTGAACGAGCTGGACGCGGTGAAAGGCTGGCTGGAGCAGGCCACCGATATCATGTTCCGTGAATTCTACCGGCCCCGGGCGCGCTTTATCCAGGCCAGCGGCGAGACCGATCGCAGCCTGGTGGTGCTGGGTTCGGGCACGGTTTTCGTCAGCGAGCCGCGCGACCTCAACGGCCTGTTGTTCCGCTCGCTGCCGCTGCGCGACACCTATTTCGTCGAAAACGCCGACGGGGTGGTGGATACGCTGTACTGGCGCACAAACTGGCCGGCGCGCACCGCCGAACAGATCTGGGGGCGCGAGCGGCTGGGCGCCGAAACCCGCCGGGCGCTGGAGGAAAAGCGCGGCGACGCGGAATTCAAGTTCCTGCAGGTGATACGCCCGCGGGCAATGTGCGAACCGGGCCGGCGCGATGCGACCAACATGCCCTGGGAATACATGGCGATTGATGTTGGCAGCGCGCATATCATCGAGGAATCGGGCTTCGAGGAATGGCCCTTCGCGACGCCACGCTGGGACACCGAATCCGGCGAGACCTACGGGCGCTCGCCGGGCATGCTGGCCCTGCCGGACAGCCGCACGCTCCAGCAACAGGGCAAGACCATCCTGAAGGCCGGGCATATGGCGGTGGAGCCGCCGCTGATGGCGCCGCACGAGAGCATTGTGCGCGGGCCGTCGCTGGTGCCGGGCGGGATCACCTATTACAACGCGGCGGCCATGCGCAACGCCGGCCTGCGCGACCCGATCCGCCCCCTGTTTACCGGCGCGCAAATCCCGCTGGCGCGCGAAATGCAGGCCGACGTGCGCGAGCAGATATTCGCCGCCTTTTTCCGAAACGTGCTGAATCTGCCGACCAGCGGCCCGGCTATGACGGCAACCGAGATCGTTGAACGCAAGGAGGAATTCGTGCGCACCATCGGCCCGGTGTTCGGCCGGCTGGAGGCGGACTACATGGCGCCGATGGTGGAGCGCGCCTTCGGGATATTGCTGAGGCAGGGAAAGTTCCCGCCGCCGCCCGAGGAGCTGCAGGGCCAGGAGATCAGTTTCGAGTTCGCCAGCCCCGTGGAAAAAGTGCGCCGCCAGCTCGACACCATGAACGCGGTGCGCACCATCGAAATGATCGCGCCCTTCGTGCAAGCCGACCCGGCGATCATGGATAATTTCAACGGCGATGAAATCGCCCGCGATGCGGCGGAATTCAATTCCATGCCGCAAAGCTGGCTGAACCCCAAGGCGGAGGTGGCGCGGATGCGGGAAACGGACTCTCCCACTGCCGTGGGCGAGGAGTCGCTGTTATCCACCCCCACCCCAACCCCTCCCCCGCCAGCGGGAGAGGGGCTCTTAATCGAAGGGCGCGGTAATGCCCCTCTACCGCTTTAGCGGGGGAGGGGCTTTTTGATGATAGAGGTGAATCCATGATATTTCGACGAAAACAATCCACCGGCAACCCGGACCCGATAGCCTTCCTCGAACGGTTGGGGCGGGCGCGGGTGGGGGATGACTATACCGATATCGACCGCCATCGGGATTTCCGGCGGGTGTTCCTGGATGGCCCCCGCGGGCGGCGGGTGCTGTGGCAGTTGTTCGAGATGGGCTATCTGTTCGCGCCGGTCGCGCTGCTGCCGGCCGATCCCTACGCGGCCTATCACCGCGACGGGGCGCGTAACCTGGCGCTCAATATTCTGGCGATCCTGAATGCCGATCCGAATGCGATCGGGGAAGACGAGGTGGAGGATGAGTGAAGTGGAAAGCGGTAACGGAGCGCCGGAGGCGCAGTCTCGTGAAGCGCCCACCCCCTCCCCAACCCCTCCCCCGCAAGCGGTAGAGGGGCTCGATGGCGTGAGTGGCGGTAAAGCCCCTCTACCGCGTAGCGGGGGAGGGGTTGGGGAGGGGATCCAAGCGGCCTCGGCCGCTTCCGAACCCGAACCCGACTGGCGCGATGCGGTTGCCGACCCGGATCTTCGAAAACAGCTTGACCGATACAATACGGTCGAGGATCTGACCCGCCATAACCTGGCGCTGCGCCGGCGGTTGAGCCGCGCGGTGACGCCGCCGGGCGAGGACGCCGACGACGGGGAACTGGCCGAGTTCCGGTCCCGCATGGGGGTGCCGGAAAGCCCGGAGGATTATGAATATGACGCGCCCGGCGACCTGCCCGATTACCTGGCCGACGCGGCCGGCGAGGCGGGCATGGCCGAGATATTCGAGGTTGCGCACGGGCTGGGGCTGACCCAGTCGCAGCTTTCCGGACTGATGGATTGGCGCTTCGATCAATTGGCCGGGGCCGGGGCGCGGCTGGACGGGCAGTTGGCCCAGGCCCGCAGGGAGTCGGAGCGGAGCCTGCGCCGCGAATGGGGCCGCGATTACGACCGCAACCTGAACCTTTCACGCCGGGCCCTACGCGAATTCGGCGGCGAGGGGTTGATGGAATTCCTGGCCCGCGCCCGGGTCGATGGCGGGCAGTTGGCCAATCACCCGGAGATCGTTAAATGGGCGGCGGGCGCCGGACGGGCGCTGGGCGAGGCGCCGCTGCATATGGGCGGCGGGGAAGGCGGGCCGTCACCCGAAGACCGCCGCGCCGAACTGACCCACGCGATCCACGATGCCAGGGCGGCCGGCGACGGCGTCAGGGCCAAGGAACTGGATGCCGAAAGGCGGGCGCTGACGGGGCGGATTTACGGCGGCGAGTGAGAGTCTAAAAACGTCGGGGCCGCCCCTTGAGAGGACGGCCCCGTCGCAACATTCGAATATGCGTGCCGGATCAGGCGGCGCGGATATCGCTGAGGAAACGTTCCACCTCGCCGCGCAGGCCTTCGGCCTGGCGCGACATATCCTGGCTGGCGGTAAGTACCTGACCGGCGGCGCTGCCGGTCTCCTCGGCCGCCCTGGAGACATTTTCGATGTTCTGGTTGACGTCCTGGGTGCCTCGCGCGGCCTCCTGAACGTTGCGGGCGATTTCCTTGGTGGAAACACCCTGTTCCTCGACCGCGGACGAGATCGTGGTGGCGATGTCGTTGACCTCGCCGATGATCGCGCGGATCCGCTCAATCGCGCCGACGGCGCTGTTGGTCTCGTCCTGGACGGCGCCGATCTGGGCCGAGATTTCCTCGGTCGCCTTGGCGGTCTGGTTGGCCAGGTTCTTGACTTCCTGG
>CBFDDT010000271.1:0-3824 GCA_965603635.1 uncultured bacterium
GCGCTTCCCGCGCGCCTTACACTGACGGCGGGACCGGGAAAAGCGAACCGGGATGCATTGCAGGCCGACGCCATGCCGGTGGAGCGGCAAGTAGCCAAGCCGGCGGAGCGGCAAGTAGCCAAGCCGGCGGAGCGGCAAGTAGCCAAGCCGGTGGAGCGGCAAGTAAAGGCATGATTTTCGCCATGGTTTCCCCCTCCTGCCCCTTCGACCCGAAAATTCGGCATTCGTCTTAATCTTCCGCTAATGGGTTTTATGCTTTATTAGCGGCTGTTTTAGTCAATTCGATCTCCGGGGAATATTCGATGAGTGAAGAGAAGATCAAGGCGCTGGAAGAGCGCGTGACCGCGATGGATAACGATCTGCAGTCCATTTCCAAGGTGGTGGCAACCGCCATCGCCCTGCTGGCCCGAAACGACCCGAAGAAGCTGCGGTTCGCCGAGCGGCTGCGCACATTGGGCGACCGGCCCGAGATGGATTCGCAGGCCGCACGCGACTTGCTGGACGCCATCGCCGACCGGGTGGAAACGGCGGGAAACTGAGTTTTCCCGCTTGCGTGGGCGGCGCGGGTTCCCGATAACAGGTGGTGTCGCCAAAACTGCGTGGAAGGGAACCGCCGATGCCGCTTTTTGCGAGCCTCGTTCTGATACTGGACGTCATCTGCATCGCCCATGCCGTTTATAAACGGCAGCCGGGCCTTTGGTATTTCGTCATTGTCGCGTTGCCCTTCGTCGGGGCGACGATGTATCTGATGACCGAGCTTCTGCCCCGCGCCCGCGCCCATCCGGCCACGCGCAAGGCGACGGCCGATCTGGGCCGCGCCGTCAATCCGGACAAGGATGTCCGCGCCGCCCGGGCCGCGCTGGACGAAATGGACACCGCCGAAAACCGCAAACACCTGGCCGACGCCCTGGTCGAACAGGGCCGTCATGACGAGGCGCGCGAGATATATGAGGGCGCGCTGACCGGCGCCCATGAGGACGACCCGGCGCTGACGATGGGGCTGGTGCGCGCCCTGTTCGGGCTTGAGGATTACGCCGGTGTCGTGGCGCGGCTGGACCGCCTGCGCGAGGCCTGGCCCGATTTCCAATCCCCGGAAGCCCATATGTTCTATGCCCGCGCCCTTGATACATTGGGCGAGGTGGATCGCGCGCTGGTGGAGTTCGAGGCGCTGGCGGGCTATTTCCGCGGCGAGGAGGCACGCTTCCGCTACGGCATGCTGCTGCTGCGCATGGGCCGCGAGGAAGAGGCCGAGGCCCAGTTCCAGGTGATCGTCCAGTCGGTGGATACCGGCTCGCGCGTTTACCGGAAAGACCAGAAGGTCTGGTACGACATGGCGAAACAGCAGCTTTAGCGCCAGGAGTCGAATTGCAGGGACAGGCCAACCCGGGAAACAACCTTGTGGAATCGATCCGGCGGAACCTGACGCCCGCAAGGGTTGGCATTCTTATCGTCTGCATGGCGGTCGCCAACCGCCTGTTTACCCTGAACGCCGAAAGCCTGTGGCTCGACGAACTGGTTTCTGTCACGAGTGCCGATCCCGACAAGACCCTGGGCACTGTATGGGAGAGCATAAAGCAGGACGTACATCCGCCGCTCTACCTTCTCTTCCTCCATTACTGGATGAAACTGTTCGGCGCGTCGGAAATTGCGGCGCGGGTCCCAAGCCTGATCGCGGGGTTAATCACCGTAATATTCGGGCTCCGTTACTTCTCCCCCATCGCCGGCGCCAGAGCCACCGTGATATTCGGCATTCTGCTTGCAACCTCATTCGCTACAATCTGGTATTCGCAGGAGGCCCGCTCCTACGCATTGATGATCCTGTTTTCGACATTCCTGACCGGCGCGTCCCTGCGTATCGTCGAAAGTGGCGCGGCGGGCCGCCTCGAGACCGGACCGCTGACATTATTTGCGTTTTCGGCCACCATGCTGTCGCTACTGCATTATTTCGGATTCATTCTTTACTGCGCGTCCGCGGCATCGATTTTAATTCTCCTGTATCGCCGGTTCGACCTGCTCTGGCGCAATGCGCTGTTTTTCGGGTTGCCCGCGGCGCCCCTCCTAGCCTGGGTATTTTACCATTACGGCCAGATCCCGCGCGGCATACTGACTGATTTCTGGATCGGCGCATCCTCGCCCGGTGACTTCATCGCGTTCCTCAAACTGGTTTTCAGCACCAAAAGCCTTTTGTATGTCTGGCTCGCAACGATACCCTTCATAACGTTCGCGCTCGTGCGTCACGGCGGACAGGCACGGCGTATCGCCCTCTTCGCGGTCTGCTCGGTCGCCATCGGTACCGCGCTCGCACTGGCGATATCGCTGCGCCATCCGGTGATTACCGACCGTAACCTGTTGATTTTTCTCCCGGCGGTCCATCTGCTTACGGCCTCGGGTCTGGCGTGGTTGCTGGGCCGGCAAGCCGCGAAATCCAAATTTCGGCGCATGGGACAGGTCTTGGCAATTCTGTTTATCGCGATGGCCGTCGTCGCTGGCCAAACCAAGGCCCTGAAGCGCCACAAGGACGATTGGCGCGGCGCGGCGGCCCATCTTCTTTCGATAGAGGCATGCCGCGACGCCACGATATTCGTCATGGGTGGATTCAGCCCGGGGCATCACGAATACTACACCAACAAACGCCGCCGGGATGTGACGATCCGGTTTGTCGACCTGACCGAGGGAAAACAGGCCACCCGGAGCGACATGGACGAGGTGCTTTCGGACCCCTGCCCGGTTATTTTCTGGGGTATCGAGACCGGCGGGCTCGATCGGGAATGGGTGCAAGGCCAAATCCTCGACCGCATCGAAAACAACGTGGTGGAAGTGCGTTTTACGGGAAGCATTCTGTTCAGGGTCGGCGATTCATCCCGGGACGACACGGCGGAAACGAACAACACCGGCCAATAGGGGCCGGCCCGCAAGGGCCGTTATGTCGGCGACGTCCGCGACCCGATGCTGGATTTCATCGCCGGCTTCGGGCCGCATCTGCACAAGATCAGCACGCGCTATGTCGCCGACCCGCGCGGCTATGGCGGGTCGCTGTTCCGCATCCACCGCGATGTTCGTTTCTCGAAGGACAAGCGCCCCTACAAGACCAACGCCGGCGCGCATTTCCGCCACGAGGCCGCGCGCAACGCCCATGCGCCGGGCTTTTATCTGCATCTGGAGCCGGACGGCGTGTTCGCGGCGGCCGGCGTATGGCATCCCGACGGCCCGGCGCTGGCAAAAATCCGTAACACCCTCGCACCGATGACCCAGTTCCTGACGAAAGCGCTGGAATTATCCTGGTAGGGGTCCCTCTAGAATCCCATCGCCGCGCCGTCGCTGCGCGGGTCGTTGGCGCCTTCGAGCGTGCCGTCGGGGTGATGGACGATGGCGCCGGCATGGCCCAGCAAATCGTCGAAGGGGCCGAGCAGTTCGACCTCGTGGCCGGCGTCGCGCAGGGCCTGGACGAGGGCGGGGTCGAAACGGTTTTCCAGCTTGAGTGACATCGAAACGTCTCCCCAGGTGCGGCCCAGCAGCCAGCGCGGGGCCGTGATCGCCTGCTGCAGGCCCTGGCCGAACATCACATGGCGGCTGAACACCGCGGACTGGCTCTGCGGCTGGCCCTCGCCGCCCATGTTGCCATAGACCATCACCCGACCATCGGCGAGCCGCGCCAGCGCCGGGTTGAGCGTGTGGAAGGGCTTGCGGCCGGGCATCAGCGGGTTGGGCGCGGCGGGGTTCAGCGAGAAGCTGATACCGCGGTTCTGCCACAGGAAACCGGCCTCGTTCAACACCACCCCGGAGCCGAATTCCCAATAGGTGCTCTGGATAAAACTGACCGCCCT
>CBFDDT010000272.1:0-3785 GCA_965603635.1 uncultured bacterium
TGGTCGTCGTCGCCTCGCCCGCCACGGCTGTTGTCCTGACCCTGGTTCCGGTTCCGGTCGCGGGTCGGGCTGTTGTTATGATCGTCATCGCCACGCCCGCCACGGCCGTTGTCCTGGCCCTTTTTCCGGCGGCGGTTCCGATCGTTGTTGTCGTTGTTGTCATCGTCACCGCGGCGCCTGTCGCGACCGTTACCGCGGTTATTATCGTTGTCGTCATCGTCACCGCGGCGCCTGTCGCGCCCATTGCCACGACCGTCGTCATGCCCTCGATTGCGGTCGTTCCGGTCATAGCGCCAGTTATCGTCAGGACCCTGGCCCCGGTGGGGACCGCCATAGCGACGGCGGTGACTGCGGTGACGCTGGTATGGATTCTCATCGCGAATCTCGAACCTATGGCGCTTACCGCGCAGATGAATGTGACCCGGCAGGCGGCGCGAACGGCGCCACGACCCGCTATAAAAATACCAGTAGAAGCCGGTTTTGATATGGTAGTAGACCGCCACGTCCGGATAATAATAATAGTTGTAATATTCCGGCGCCCTGTACACCGGCCGCGGGGCCGGCGCGGGCTGGTAAACCCTGCGTTCCACGATACAACCCGCCAGGGCCGGCATAAGCGCGATCGCCGCGGCGCTGCTCATCAATCGAATAATTTTCCGTCGTTCCATAATCGAACCTCCAATATACCTCCGGCGGAGTTTTCACGGCCGCCATGGCGGACCACCGCCCCAAAAATCCTGTAATTGGACAAGTGTGGTGCAGAATCATTAACAATCGGTATGCTGCCACCTCACAATCAATTCGCCGGATATTACCAGTCGAACTTGAACGAGAGATGAACGCGGCGGCAATTATTGGAGAGAATCGAAAAATGGGGATATCAAGGCGACTGGCGGGGATATCCGCCGCGATTTATGTACTGACCGCGGTCGCGGCTTCGGCCGATGACCGGCATGCGGGCTATTATTATCCCGACCCTGCCACGACCGAGACCTATAAGGCGCGGGCCAGGACGCTTGCCGGCGCCGACCGCACGCAGCGCATCGCCTTTGTCACCGGCGTTACGCTGAAGCAGCAAGAACGACCGCACCCACCCATTCTGGCGATGTTCGCCAAGGGCGAGGAAGCGGAAAAGCTGATCATCGTCGGGTTGGAGGACGGGCGCCTGGACACGATCTACCGCGCCCGCGCAGTGCTGGCGATGATGACGGCCACCGCCCGCGCCACGCCGATCTTCCAGGAATATAAGGTAGAGGAAATTTTCACCTTCCTGGACCTGTGCAAGATGCTGGGTTTCAGCCAGGTGACCATCAGCAACGGCAAGGACTTCGCCCACCAGATTTTGATCGAGTGAAAGCTGTAGAAGCGCCGTTTATTTTTTCTTCCAGCGCCTCAGATATTCTTCATGCTGGCCGCGGTTGTGGTCGCGCTCATTGCGGTCCCGCTGAGGTTCCGGACGCCAATCGCGCGGCGGTGGATAGGTTTTGCGATGCTGTGGATGCCGCCGATGCGGTGGGTCCTCCCGGATAACAACTGGCCGGCGATACCGGTGATCCAGGCGAATATATGGCGGCAGGCGCCGAGCACGCGACCATACGCCGCCAGATCGGTAGTAGTACCAGCCCGTATAGATCTGAAAATACACGTCCACATGCGGGTAGTAATAGTAGTCGTAATATTGCGGTGGGCCAGGCGGTCCGTAGGGCGCGGGACCGTAACATCCGGCCAGTCCAGGTGTGATGGCAGCCATGCAGGCGCCGCCAAGCAGCCTCATCAATTTCCGTCTTTCCATGAAACGTCTCCTCGTCATTCGCCGCTTCAGGCGCCGGGGCATGGCAACCCTGCCCATGCCAGGAGAGATCAAGGCCGCATTATACGCGGCCCCGGAGATATTTCATTGACGTGGATCAGAGTTGGCTGATTGCCGTTATCATGCCTCCGCGCTGGGCCGGGCCGAAACTTTCTCGTGCCAGGCTTTCAACGCGGTGAGATTATTCGGTGGCGATTGCTGCAGCCCGTTGATGGCGAAGTCGACGGTTATCATGGCGTGGATGTCGGCGGCGGTGAAATCGGGGCCGGCGACGTATTCGCTCTCGCGCAGGCGCGCGTCCAGGACCTCGAAGAACAGGCCAATGCGCTTCAGGCCACGCTCCGCCAATTCCGGAATCTGCGCGAAGGGCGTTGTGCTGGGCACGGCCCTGTCCTTGAAACGATCAAGCCCGTTTCGGACCGCCTCGACGCAGGCCTGATAGCCGTCCAGCTCGATCCGGCGCAACCACTGTTCAACAATCGCCTTTTCCAGCGGAGTTCCGCCCAACAGCGGAGGCTCCGGCTGGATTTCCTCTAAGTAACGCCAGATCGCGAAACTGTCGGTCAGCACGGTGCCGTCGTCCAGTTCCAGCACCGGCACGGTGCAATTGGGGCTGATCTTGCGGAAGGAATCCTCGAACTGCTCCATCTCGCGGATATTGACGTTCACCGTCTCGTACTCGATGCCCTTCTCGGCGGCGAAAATGCGCGCCCGGCGCGGGCTGGGAGACGGCGGAAAATCATAGAGTTTCATTGGCGCGGATTCCTCTCTTACGCTGCCGGCCAGATCATAGGGCCGGATCGAGTCCATGACCAGCCGCTTCACGCCCCGCGATGCGGCCGCCGATGAAACATTCGGCGAGGTTGCCGCCGGACATGTAGAGATGGCCGAAGACACTGCCGAGTTCGCCCGCGGCGTAGAGGCCGGGAATGGGCTCGCCGAAGGGGTTTAGGATACGCTGGCTTGTATCGTGCACCGGCCCGCCTTGCGTGTTGGCGACGATGGGCCAGACCTGGCCGAACAGGAAAGGCGGTTTTGCGACCGGCATCATGGTGGCGGGCTGGCGGCCCAGATCAGGGTCGGCCCCGGCGGCGCAGGCGGCGTTCCAGCGGTCAAGGCTGTCGCGGAGTTCCGCCGCATCCAGGCCCATTACATCGGCCATTTCCGCCACACTGTTAGCGCGCCGCAGGATCCCCAGTTCGACCTCGGCCAGATTGTCCTCGCTCCAGGCGAAATCGCGGTCGGGGTCGTTTTTGGTGGGGAAGCCCAGTGGCGCGAAGTCGCGACCTTCCTCGTCCACGATCAGCCAGGCCGGAATCGCCGGATAACGCTGCGTCGCCGGGTCGTAGGTGGCCATCGGCCGATGCCCGGTGTCCTGCAGGTAGGGCGGATATTCGTTCATGAAACGGCGGCCGGTCTTGTCCACCAGTATCCAGGGCATGCGCTGGTCCACATAACCGGCGAAGAAGGATTGCACCTCGCCCTCCCCGCCGCCGGGCGCCGGCACCCAATCGGGCAGACGGTGCAGGCGAATGCCGTAGGGGTAGGCGGCCGGGTCGGGATGGCGGAAGCCGTAGGTGCCGTGGTAGTGCCACATATGCCAAAGGTCCGCGCCCGCCGCCTGGGCCATGCGGATGCCGTCGCCGGTGTTGCCGCCATAGGCGCCGGAGAGCACCGGTTTTTCCTGCCAGTACTGAACCTTAATATCGTCGGCGGCCTCGAACCCGCCGGTCGCCAGCACCACGCCATTCGCACGGGCTTCGTGGCGGTCGCCCGAGGGATCGCGGTAGCTGAGCCCAACAACGCGGCCATCCTCGACGATCAATCTCTCGGCGGCGTGGCCGAGCCGGACCTCGATTCCGGGCCGGGCCTCGATATTGGCCCACATCACCTTGAACAGCCGCGCCCCACCGCGCAGCGCCCTGCCCCAGGGGCAGCCGGACGAGGCGCCCGCCGCGCCGCAGGAGGAGCAAAC
>CBFDDT010000273.1:0-3782 GCA_965603635.1 uncultured bacterium
AAAAACAAATTTTTTGCGGGCCCGGCTCCCTGGAAACACCGTAACGGCCCAGCATCCCCTCCGTGTCCATGGCAACGGCCGGGGCGGCCATCGACAAACTGGCCGCCGAATATCCCCGGCACGCGGGCCGCGACGTCGCTGATCTGGACCGCCACGCGGAAAAAATGGGCAGCGACAGCGACAACCGAAAAGCCCATTACGATGAAATCTTGCGGATCGCCCACGATATGCGAGGTCAGGGGGCTTTGTTCGGCTATCCGCTGATGACCCGCTACGCCGGGTCGCTGTGCAAGGCAACCCGGCTGTTGGAGGCGCATGACTACGCCATCCTGAACATTGTGCGCACTCATGTCGCGGCGATGCAGGCTATTCTGGGGACCAGGGTGATGGGCGCCGGGGACAGGTCCGCTCTGGCGATCGCCGTTGGCCTGGAAATGCTGGTAAGCACCCGCACGGCGCGCTGACCTCTGTCTCTACATCCTGCAGGGCCAACCTGCAATCATGGCATTTGATGTTTCGTTAACCTGCTCTTAGCCCTTCCGCGTATAGGGTCCCGTCAATAATAAAAGATATTGGACCGGGGCATTAGCCAAGCATAAGAGAGAAAAGGTTCGCGAAACCCCATGAAGACGGAAGTAGAATCCGCGGAAAAAGAAGCGTCCCCACCGCGGCCCGGTCCGGCCGCGTCGTTCGGGACTCCGGATAGATATGTCAGGCGGTGGCTATGGCTGCTGGCGGCGGCTGGCGTCGCGGCGCCGGCGATTCTGGCCTCGCTGTTTTTTTCGGTGACCGACGCAAGGACGGGGGCGGCCACGGTGATGCTGATCGGCGCCGTGGCGGTAATCGTCGCGATCGTCATGGTTCACCTTGTGGCGCAGGCCCGCGTGGCGGAACCGCTGGAAAATCTCGACCGGGCCCTGGCCGCGTTGGCGTCAGGCCAGCGCGATATTACGATACCGAACCAGGATCATTTCGGCCGCTTCGGCCATATGGCGGACGCCCTGGCCGAACTGCGCGACCGGCTGGAACAGCTCGAAACCCGGGAGGCCGAAGCGGAAGCGGCGCCGGAACAGCGGGACGAACCCGCCGAGACACAGACAGCGTCGCTAAACAGCATGCTGACTGAAACCGTGAACTCCATTGCCACCGAAGCCGAGAGCCTTCGGGAAGAGGCGCAAGGGGTTGCGGCGGCGGTGAGCCAGACCGGCGACCATACCGGCGATATCGCGGCCGCCATCACGCAGGCCAGCGACAACGCGGCGGCGGCATCGGGCGCCATCGACGAACTGCGCGCCGATATCGAGAAAGTCGGCGAACAGGTGATGCATTCGGCCACCATCGCGGCCGGCGCCGTTCAGGAAATGCACAAGGCCAACGAAATCGTCGGAACGCTCGGCGAGGCGGCCCAGCAAATCAGCGGCGTCGCCGACCTGATCAACAACATTGCCGGCCAGACCAACCTGCTGGCGCTGAACGCCACCATCGAGGCGGCCCGCGCCGGCGACGCCGGCAAGGGTTTCGCCGTTGTGGCCAACGAGGTCAAAAATCTGGCGACCCAGACAGCGAAGGCCACCGTCGGCATCAACGAACAGATTCAGGCAATCCAGGACAAGACCGGCGCCGCCGTCGAGGCGATCGCCATGGTCGGCGACGTCATCGCGGAAATCTTCGACCTTGCCACCGACGTGGCCGGCGAGGTGGACGAACAGGGCGACGCCATACAGGAGATCGCCGGCAGCGTGCGTCAGGTTTCGGACGGCGCCGCGAACGCGATCGCGAAGATGAAGGGAATGTCCTCGGCCGCCGGGCAGATGGAGAAACTGTCCGGAAGCCTTTCCACCGCCTCGCAATCCCTTTCGTTAAAATCGGACGATCTGCGGAATCATGTCGAGAAGTTCCTGACCGATCCGCGCGCCGCTTGACGTCATTACGTCTTTCCGGCCGGTCTCTCAGACCTTGTGCCCCATCCAGACGACCCGCCCGACCACCTTCATATTGTCGGGACTGATATTCTCGAAATCCTGGTATTGGGGATTATTTGCCTGGACACTGACCGTGCCGGTTTCCGGATTGACGGCGACGCGCCTGACCACGGTTCCACCGCCATTCAGCGGGACGCAGGAGTCTGGCCCGAAACATGTTGCTGTTTTCATTGGCGTTTGCCGAGTCGAATGCAAGGCGTGGCCCGCGGGACGATGCCCAAGCATCGGCCAAGGGACGCAACACCGCGGTCGGCCGGCAAGCGCCACTCCTTCGGGCAGGGTTGTGTTTCCCTCCAGACGGCGTTGAAGGCCGCTTGCGATGCCCGGCATCGCGGCGCGACCTTCTCGCCAATCATCAAACCAGCGCGCGGGAAAAGTAACCGGTGTGGCAAAACATCGCAATCCATAAGCAGCGTACGCCTTTAGATCAGTTTTTGCGTGTCTGAGAACCCCACAGTTATCAAAGGGTTATATACCGTGGCGCCTATACCAGGCATGCGACAGAAATGGGACCCTATAAATTGCATACGGTATTACACATTTTTTTTATGGTTAATTCCCTCGACGTTAGCCGTTTTTTAACAAAAAAAATTGAAGGTAGGTCCAATTAGTGAAACGAGCATGTCCATTGTTCTCTTTTCGAAGACTTTCAACGGACAACCGATAGAGCGATCAACCATGCGGCGCTGTCAGGGCGCATGCTACAGAACGGAGAAACAGTCCAATGAGCGATCTCGACACAGGCATAAAGACAAAGAAGGAAAAATCGGGAGGTCTCCTCTCCAATCTTCGCATCGGCAAGCGCATTGCCGTCCTGGTCTTCCTTGGGCTGGCGGGGCTGTTCGTGCTGGCCGGCACTTACCTTATCAGCGATGCGCGGACTGAAGCCGCGAACGAAATATATAATCAGTACACGGAAATGACGGAGCAGGCGGCCGCAATCGACAGCAACGCATTGCAGATGCGCCGCCGCGAAAAGGATTTCATCCTGCGCCGCGACATGAAGTATTCCGAAAAATATCACGCGGCCGCCGAAAATGTTATCGCCGCCATGGAAGAGATCGAGGGCCTCCCGGTCGCCGCGGACATCGCCGCCAATTTACACGAGACCGAGGGCAGGATCGAAGAGCATGTGGCCGCTTTCGAAAGCCTGGTCGCGCTTAACAAAACGCTCGGCTTCGACGAAAAAGCCGGCCTGCAGGGATCGCTGCGCAACGCCGTGCATGACGTCGAGACCAAGCTGGAGGAATTTCAGCTCGATAATCTGACCGTGAAGATGCTGATGATGCGCCGCCACGAGAAGGACTTCATCATGCGCGGCACCGACAAATACATCGCGCGTATCGACGCAAGGCGCGAGGAAATCGGGGCGTTGCTGGAAACGGCGCCGATCCCGTTTTCCGACAAGGAGGAGATAGCCAGCCTGCTCGACAAGTATGTCGCCGATTTCAACGCCTACGCGGCAGTCTATCAAGAGGAGAAGGACGTCCGTAAATCGCTCAGCACGATTTATGCCGCGGCCGAGCCCGAACTCGATAAACTGTTCGAGGTCGCCGAGGCGGGCCACGAGAACTCGTTTGCGGTACTGGAGAACGTACGAAGCTTCACCCGCAACACCATCGTCATCACCGGCGGAATCACCACCCTTGTGTTTAGCGTATTCGCCTTGCTGCTGGCGCGCGGCATCACGCGCCCGATCAACGAGATTACCGGCGCCATGCAGCAACTGGCCGGGGGCGACAAGACGACGGTCATTCCCGCGGTCGGCAACAAGGACGAAATCGGCGACATGGCCCGCGC
>CBFDDT010000274.1:0-3727 GCA_965603635.1 uncultured bacterium
AAAAAACTGTTGGCTATAGTGAAACGGCTACAGCCATCGCTTTCTCAAAACTTCTCCTCGCCGCGAACGCGCACCGCATCCGGGAAGTCGCGGTAGAGCGCGAAGGATACATCCGTCACCAGGCTGTTGACCGCATGATGCAACCCTTCGGCCGGATCCGCGCGCGTGGCGACTTGCTCGAATGCCTGGTCGAGCTGCGCCAGCCCCTCGACCTCGATGATGATATGGAACTCCGCCAGGTGGGCGGGGCCCAGGCCCAGCTTGCGCCGGGTCAGGCGGTAGCCGGCGATGGCGCCGATCTCTTTCAGATGCCCCAGATAGGCGTGCACGCGGTCGGCAAACTCGGTGTCCTTGACCCCGTCCTTCAGATTGCACCAGGCGTGATAGTGATCCATCGTGAGAGCCTTATCCGATCATATGGAGCCGCTCTGACGCGGCGATTTCGGTCCGGGGACAGGAGCGGTTCGCGGAGCGTAGCATTGCTACGGTCAAGGGCCGCGACGCAGCCCCGGACCGAAAGCGCCGTGTCCCTTCGGGTTGCCTTCCGGCTGCCATCCGCTGCGTTATCCCGCTTGCCCGATGCGCAAGCATCGCGCTGCGCGGGATGCCTGACGGAATGGCCGCCGGAGGGCAACAGAGCGGTTCCATATGGTCGGACAAGGCTCTACCCGCAGGCTTCCACCGCGCGCCGCGCCATGACGCCGATCAGGTGGGCGCGATAGTCGGAGGCTGCATGGATATCGCTGTTCAGCCCGTCCGGTGACACTGATATGCCCTTCAGCGCGGCGGCGCTGAAATTGCCGTTCAGCGCGCTCTCCATTTCCGGCACCCGGAATACCCCGCCGCTGCCGGCGCCGGTCACCGCGACCTTCACGTCCGCGCCGGTTTTCGCGACGAACACACCGACGATGGCGTAGCGGCTGGCCGGGTTTTTGAACTTCATGTAGGCCGCCTTGTCGGGCGCCGGGAAACTGACCGAGGTGACGATCTCGCCCTCGTCCAGGGCGGTCTCGAACAATCCGGTGAAGAACTCCTCGGCCGCCAATGTGCGCTCGGTGGTCGTAACCACCGCTCCCAGCGCCACGCAGGCCGCCGGATAATCTGCCGCCGGGTCGTTGTTGGCGATCGAGCCGCCCAGCGTGCCGCGGTTGCGCACCTGCCTGTCGCCGATATCGCCGGCCAACGCGGCCAGCGCCGGAATTTTTGCCTGAACCTCGGCCGAGGCCGCGACATCCGCGTGGCGCGTCATTGCGCCGATCACCACGGCGCCACCATCCATCGAAATGCCGCTGAGCGCGCCGATGCCGGCAAGGTCGATAAGATCGCTCGGCATGGCAAGGCGCTGCTTCAATGTCGGCAGCAATGTCTGGCCACCGGCCAGCAAAGTCGCGTCGTCGGCCGATTTGATCGAATTTACCGCATCGGTGAGCGAGTCGGGACGCTGATAATTGAATTCGTACATCCCGCTTTATCCCTTCGTCGCCATCGTCGCGGCGCCGGCTTTGATCGACTTGACGATGTTGTGGTAGCCGGTACAGCGGCAAATATTGCCTTCCAGCCCGTCGCGGATTTCCTGCTCGCTGATGTCGGGGCGTCCGCGCACCAGCTCGATCGCGCTCATCACCATGCCCGGCGTGCAGAAACCGCATTGCAGCCCGTGGTTTTCGCGGAAAGCCTCCTGCATGGGATGCAGCACGCCGTCCTTCGCCAGCCCCTCGATCGTGGCTACTTCGGCGCCCTCGGCCTGGACCGCCAGTGCGGTGCAGCTTTTCACCGATTCGCCATCGATATGCACCACGCAGGCGCCGCACTGGCTGGTGTCGCAGCCCACATGCGTGCCGGTCAGGCCCAGATTGTCGCGAAGAAACTGAACGAGCAAGGTCCGGGGTTCAACTTCCCCCGATACGGCCTTGCCGTTCACCGTCATGGAAACGGTGACTGTCATTGATACCCACCTGGTTATGTGGGGCGCGCCATTCGGGCGCGCCGGATTTTCGAATTCTGGCCGCAGTTTGGCGACAGCGCGGCTCGAGATCAAGCGCTGTTTAACGCGGTATTGACTGAAATCAAAGGCGAAGTTGTACCGGCGGGGTATTTTTGTACTGGATTCGTAAGTTGCAGGCATAACGGAGCGGGTATGGAATCACAGGACAACAAAGCCCCCGGCATGATGGGGCACAATATTCAGAACATATCGATGACGGTGGAAGTCCGTCTTTTCAACAGTTTGATGAAATTTTCCGATAACGGTCTGAAGCCAAAGGTGATGGAAATACCCGCCGGCAGTTCCGTCGGCGACGTTTTGCGCGATTTGAAGATCCCCGCCGACAAAATCCATCTGGTGCTGCTTAACGGGCGAGACATCACGCCCAGCCTTTATACAGCCGTCAATGAAAAAATGGTGTTGGACGAAGGCGACGTCTTGGGCCTGTCCGGCCCGGTGCCCTATAGTTGGGGGTACGGTTCGCCGGTCGTGTAGCGCCGCAACATTTATTCTCCTGATATCCTCCTGAGCAAACCCTATGCCCCTCTCCCGCTTCGGCGGGGGAGGGGCTTTTTTTGTTTGTTCGGTTTCCTATATACCGAGTTCCGCTTGACGCGGTGGCGTCTCAGGCGTTAAAGAGGCGCGTCTTTCTGCGGTGGCTGTAGCTCAGTCGGTTAGAGCACCAGGTTGTGGACCTGGGGGTCGTGGGTTCAATTCCCATCAGCCACCCCAATTTTCCCCCGCAATAGATATAATATAGCGTCCGAGCCGGAAGAGTCCGGGCGGCGGCTTTCGCGTGCCTGTCCGATTTTATGCGCCCTCGTGAAACCTTTTTAATGTTTTTGTGTATTTCCTGTTCATGAACGCATTTTCAGGCGCCGCGCGCGGTGTGCGGCCTGTGACACCAATGATGGGTGATATGGCGATCGAAGCGACGGAACAGCGTGCGCGCATAGTCGATCTGGATGAGCGAGGCTGGCTGCCGCGCCATTGCCGCGGCGATGAGTCCGCCTTTCCCGCCCTGCTCGCGGCCTACCGCCGGCCCGTCCATGGCTATCTGGTCCGCTGCGGCGTGGCCCACGGCGACCGCGACGATCTGTTCCAGAACATCTTCCTGAAAATTCACGCCGCATCGGCGTCATACGATCCGGGCCGCCCCCTGGCGCCATGGCTGTTCGCGATCGTCGCCAACACGATGCGAAATCATTTCCGCGACCGCCCGGCCGCCCTTGTGCCGGTCGAGGATCCCCCGGACCCGCCGGATCCCGCGCCAGGCCCGGACCATATAGCCGAAACCCGCGAGACCGTGGCCTGGGTGGAAGCGGCCCTGCTCGCGTTGCCGCCGGCCCAGCACCAGGTGCTACTGCTCGTTGCGGTGGCCGGACTGCGCCAGCGCGAAGTCGCCGACGCCCTGAACATGCCGCTCAATACCGTCAAGACGCACCTGCGCCGCGCCCGCCTGACCCTGACCGAGGGCCTCGCCGGGCGGGACGAGCCGCGCGGAGACGAAGGAGACAGCCATGAGTAACTGCGACAAAATCAGGAAACGGCTGGCTGAAGACGGGGTCGAGGCCGCGGAACTGCCCGAGGTCGCAAGCCATCTGGAAGGCTGCGCCGGCTGCACGGCCTTCCTGGAGACGCTGCGCGGGGTTGAGGCGGCGCTTCATGACTTGCCGATGCCCGACGCGACGGACGCCCTTGTGGCGAAAACGCTGCGCGCCGTACGCCAGGCCGCGCGCGATG
>CBFDDT010000275.1:0-3677 GCA_965603635.1 uncultured bacterium
AGCCCGGCTAGCAGCGGCACGTGCAGGGTGACGAAGACGATATAGGCCATGCTGTTCCGCAACAGATCGAACAGCGGCAAGAGCCGCCATTCTTCTTGCGCCACCGCGTCGAGCTCATGGGCAACAAGAAACGCAAAGCCGGTGTAGAAAACGAGGGACCGAATCTGGCGCACGGACATGACCTCAGCCCTATCGCTCAGTGACCATCGTGGTGCGCTGAAACACCGCCTTGTTGACGCGCCCCGGGCTCATCTCCAAGGGCGCTTCGTTTCGACATCGATAGCTGCGTGGCTGCCGCTAGGGCTTCGGTCGCCGCAGGATCATGGCTGGCCAAGATCACAAGATCCGGCAATTGTCTTTTCAGGGCGCGGACCTTGGCGAAAGAGGATCGCAGCACCGCCGCGTCGCCGGTCCCGGGGACCTGATCTTTGATCAGCGAGTCCACGTCATAGGTCAGATCGGCCACAAGCAGAAGGGGCGGCAACCCGCCGGTGCGCACCAGCATCGACATGGACCCCGCCGTGTGGCCGGGCGTGGGCAGCAAGATCATCGAGCCGTCCCCCATTACGTCATAACAGCCGCCGAAGGGCGCGAACAAAGGATTGTCACTGGGCGCGAATTCGACCTGCCGCCATTTGGCGCCCGGTAGTTCGATATGCTCGCGCAATATCCATTCCCGTTCCGGATGCGGGCCGGAGAGCTGACGCCACTCCTCGCCGCTGACGATCAGTTCGGCCTGCGGGACATGGGCGATGCCGCCGATATGGTCGAAGTGCAGGTGCGAGACTACGACCTTGCGGATGTCGGCGGCGGCGTATCCCAATCCTTCTAGCTTCTTGTTCAGACTATCGTCGGGGCCGATGTGCAATCGAAAAATTCTGTGCAGAAGAAACCGGCCGATTGCGCTGGAAACATAGTCCGGGTCGGTTGCCATGGCCGGGTCCAGACCGGCATCGAACAGCACGAGGCCATCGCGGTGTTCGAGCACATAGACATTTATCGGAATCTCAATCCAGCTTCGCGACGTCAATACCCACCACAATTGCGGCAGCCGGCTGCCGTAGCGGTGCTCTTTGTGCTGGCCGCCTGAACCTGTGGAAAAAACATGAATGGACCTAACAGGCTTTTCGATACGCATCGGCGACATCGGAATCCACTCCCGCAATGCATAACCTTCGTGCAATCCCGTTGCGCATATTACAGGCGCCGGTGGGCTGACTATCGATTGGGAATATGAGGGCGATCGCCGCGCACTGCATTGATGCAAGTCAGGTCCGCCCTGTGAGGGTTTCCTGATGGGGCAACGGGAACGCCCGCCTTTCTTGACATGCATCATGGCGTCCTTCGGCGATTCGTGCGCCTCTACGGCGATATCGAACCACGCGGTGAAGTGGGGGATACACCATGGACAAGGCGCTGCGCGACCAGATCATCTCGATCATCGACGATGTACAGGATATGACGATCGCCACGGTGCGGGAGGATGGTTACCCGCAGGCGACCACGGTCAGCTATGCCAACGATGGCCTCACCATCTATTTCGGGACGGCCGACGATTCGCAGAAGGCCAGGAACATTGCGCAAAACAATAAGATCTCACTGACCATCAACCGTGACTACGGCAACTGGGATGAAATAGAGGGTCTCTCCATGGGGGCCATGGCGAAGCCGGTATCCGATCCGGAAGAAATTGAAAAGGTGGGCGGCTTGCTCTTCAAAAAATTTCCACAAGTAGCCCAGTACGTTCCGACTGGCGCAGAAGGCGTCGCGCTCTTCCGGGTGGAACCGAAAGTGATCTCGGTCCTCGATTACAGCAAGGGTTTCGGCCATACCGAGCTGGTGACGTTGTAGAACGAACAAGAGAGCGTCTGAGCAAGTGGCAGGCACCAATGGCGCGAAGAGGGATAGGTCCTTGTCTATTGCAAGTGCCAGGCAGGATTGTGTGAACGTAAGACACTAAATAATCGCTGCGGCAGAATCGGGGTAAATTATG
Organism: uncultured bacterium; assembly: GCA_965603635.1. Taxonomy (GTDB): domain Bacteria; phylum Pseudomonadota; class Alphaproteobacteria; order UBA8366; family JADFVY01; genus JADFVY01. The sequence continues at coordinate 1,994 of CBFDDT010000275.1, forward strand.
CGTACAGCAGTATTCGCGTTGGCCTGTGCAATCTCGGTAATGGGTGGGTTTGTTCTCGCCACAGCTGTCGCCGCGGCCGAGGACGACGATCACCGCGCCTTCACTATCTTGCTCGGCGACGCCTATTTCGCAGCACAAACCGTGGTGGTGGATCTCGCCGATCTGCAGGACGTTTTCGCGGCCGGTGAGGATGTTACGCTTTCTTCGCCGGCTGCCGGTAACGCGCATCTCGCAGGCCGGTATGTCGACGTAAGCGCACCTGTCGGGGGATCGCTGTACACAGCGGGCAACAGGATCACGATCGGGGCCGACATCGCCGGCCGGCTCTATGCCGGGGGCGAGACCGTCACGATCGGCGATGCCGCGGTCATCGCCCGCGGGGCACGGATCGGTGCCCGCCGCATCAAGATGGACGGTACGGTCCGGCAGAGCGCGGCCTTCGCGGGCCGGCGCGTGGAGGTGAACGGCATGATCGATGGCGATGCCGTGATCACGGCCGAGGAGCTCGTAATTTCGTCCGATGCGAGAGTGACCGGGACATTCGCTTACCACGCACCCGAGGAGATCGAAATTCCGGCGTCGTTCGCGGATGAAGGACGCGTGACATTCGTGCCGCTGGAAGAAGACGAGCGCTTTTATTACGAGAGGAGGCCGCGATTTCCGTGGTTTCTCGGCAGCTTGTGGCGGCTCATGTCGGCCATCCTGGGCGGCGCGTTATTGTTGGCGATATTCCCGCACCTTTCGGACCGCGTGGCGGCGGCGGCGCGCGCGCGGCCTTGGCCCGCCATTGGATGGGGCGCGCTGGGCATCGTCATCCTCTTCGCCTGCATTGGACTCATGGTGTTCAGCATTCTTGGAATTCCCCTGGCCATGGTTCTGGCTGTCGCGACGCCGTTCCTGCTCTTCGTCGCATACATCCTCGGTGCGTTCGGCCTCAGCATGATTGGCGCAAGGCAAATCAGACGAAGCGTTCCGGAAGGATGGCTCCCGCGGCTGGCAACGCTCGTGGCCGGCCTGGTCGCGCTGTCGATCGTCGGGCTCGTGCCGATCCTGGGCGGGCTCGTGGGCTTCGTGACCATGCTGTTCGGCATTGGCGCGGCGATCATGGTATGGCGGGACAGGGGCCGCGCGGAGGCCACGTGACGCCAAACCCGTAAACCGGTTCGGAGGCGCCAATGGCACGCAGAGGGATCGGCTTCTGGGTATTGCAGGCGCCGGGCTGGCTGTTGTTGCTTTATCTTCTTTATGCGCAGGCCATCCCGGCCTTCGACTATGACCTCGGCGTATCGATGGGCACGCAGGAACCGGCCACGCAGATAAGCGAGGTCGGTGTCGCATTCTGGTGGGGCTTCGCTTTCGCGGATCTGCTGATTTACGTGCCACTGCTCGCGGCCGGACTGATTGGGCATTTAATCGACAAGAACTGGGGTCGCATTGCGCTTGCGGCTGCGCTCGGGATCACCGTCTATTGGCCCGTCGTATCGCTAGCCGCCGTGGTGGCCGCGCGGGATGCCGAAGGCTGGAGCGTTCCAGGAGAACCCATGTACTGGATTGTTCTGCCGGCCATCGGGCTTTGGGCTGCGTGGGGATTGTGGCACATCGGCCGGGATTGGTGAGTACTGTTTGCATTGGCAATGTCGATTACGGCCCTCCAAACGAGTTTCACCAATGTCCGCTTGTGGCT
>CBFDDT010000276.1:0-3638 GCA_965603635.1 uncultured bacterium
TCGCCTCCAACTGGTCGGCGGATACCGCGGCGACCGGCGCATAGGGATTTTTGGGTTGCCGCCAGGCAGGTTGCTCGATGGCCGCCGGCGCCGCGGCATCGCCACCGCCGCGCCGCCCGCGCCGCCCGCCTGTTCTGATTCTTCCGCCCGATGCCGCTTCAGCCATATCCATCCTCTGCCTCGTTCAAGCCGTCAGACCAGCTTGCCGCGCCGCCCGGCCGCGTTCGCCACCGTAAGCGTCACGGACTGGCCCGCCGACGCCATATGGGGTTCGCCACGGCCCAAAGGACGTTAAATGAAAAAAGGGGCCGGGACAGAATTGCCCGGCCCCTTTTGGGGTCGATCATCCAGCCATGCCGTTATTCACTGGGCGTCCGAGCGCTGGATTCCTGCTTCGCGCCCCCCTTGAAGGGATGCGGGAAATAGGCCGGCACGCGGGCCCGGTAATCGCTGTAGGACTGGCCGAAGGCGCGGATCAGGTCGCGTTCCTCATAGGCCACGCCGATCAGGATATAGCCCGTCATCAGCATCGCCAGGATGAGATGGCTGACCGTCATCTCCGGCGTCACCCAGAAGCCGATCATCAGGCCGGTCATCAGCGGATGGCGGATGTTGTTGTACACCAGACTGGTCTTCATCGGCACATGGGTATAGGGCCGGCCGCGGAAATGGAGCCAGACCTGGCGCAGGCCGAACAGGTCGAAATGATCGATGATGAAGCTGGAGGCCGCGGTGAAGCCAAAGCCGCCCAGCGCCACGGCGTAGAGCACAATCCGCGCGGTCTCGTTCTCGACCGACCAGACCGATCCCTCGGCCGACTGCCAGAATATCACCAGCACCGCCACCGCGACGCCGGTCGCCGCCACGAAGGTGCTGCGCTCGGCCGCCGCCGGTATGATTTTGGTCCAGGCCGCCTTGAACTTATGGCGCGCCATGATGCCGTGCTGCAGCCCGAACAGCGCCATCAGCCCGGCGTTCACCAGCAGGGCAACCATCAAGGATGCGGACGCGCCGCTATCGACGGTCACCGGCAAGGGCAACACGGGCAGCGCGACGGTAAACAAGATCAGATAAACCAGCGCGCCCATGCCGATGGCATAACAGACCACGCCGTAAAGAAGTATTGCGAAACGTCCCATCGAAACCTCTCTCTCTTCTTTATTGCCATTAGATACCGGGGACCACGCCCGCCAGCGCCCCTTCCCCGTTAACGCTCTTATAGCATACTCTTTTAGTTTAAGGAGAAACAGTAAACAGGGAGCGGCGACCGGTCGCCGGAGCCCGGACCGGCGGGAGAAGCCAAGGGTGCGAATGATGTATATTTATACAGGTTCGCGCGCTAGGGCGTGGGGTGGCCGGGCGGCGACTTCAGGGTTTCCGCGGGCGATTTCCGGCCCGGCGGGCAAAAGATACAAAACGGGGCCATGAAAGATACAGGTTGGATGTATGCGGGGCGTAGGGAAGATACACGAAAAAGTGATGAAGGGAGTAGCGGAGAGGCAGGACAAGGGCATGCGGGAAACGCCTGGCCATGAAGACCCGCGGCCCTAAAGCGCTTGCAGGCGGGTCCAGGCGGCCGAGAATCCGCTGAGCGAGACGCCGATGGCAATTGCGTCCCCGTTCATTGAGGCCATCGTGACGATGGCCTCGTTTCCGGCGCGGAACGCCGCGATAACCTCGGCCCCCAACTCTTTCCGGGCCATGCATCCGATCGGGCGGCAGGTCAGGAAATCCGCCTCCACCAGCCGGTTCTCGCCCACGGCAACGGTTATGCCCCCGGCCAGCGAAATCCCGAGCGGGCCGATCAGGGTCATCAGCGCCCCGGAATCGTCCGGTTTCGCGCGGATGAATATGGAAAGGATCGGTTTCTTCGCGCCGCTCCGCGTAAGCTGTTGGGCCATCCGGCAGAAACGCCCGCCCCCCTCCACGGCGCCACACTCCACGATCCAGTCGTTATAAGTCTCCCGCAGCGTATCGGGCGCCGCGCTCGAGTCCTGGGCCCGCGCGCCGGGAATCCAGAAGGCCGACAACGCGAGCAGAGCCAGCGCCGCCATCCGAATCCGGAGAGATGTCAATGATGTCAAAAGCATTATGTCCTCCATAACGAAAAATCCCTCCCGGCGGTCCGTAACCCGCCGGGGCTGAAACGGTTTACCATTTGAAGTTCACGCCAATAGTTGCGCCCAGGTCGCCTGAGTCGCCAAAGTTTTCCACCCCCTGGGAAGCGGTGAGCGCGCCGTAGAGAGAGATCTGCTCATTGAGGCCAATGGCGCCGCCGATGCCCAACTCGACGCGCGTCGGATCCGCGGACCGCTCAAACGTCGTCGTGCTCAGGGAGGACACCTCCACGGCCGTATCGGGCTGGAAGTCATAGCTGACGCTCAGCGTGCCGTAGAGGGAGTTATGCGTGCCGCCGGATCCGACCCAATCGCGATCGAGCGACGCGCCAGCCCGGGCTATCACGCTTTCGCCATTACCCAGGCTGGCGGTCTCGCCGTAAGGCCCGGCTATATCGTCGAAATCGACCGACGCATAGCTCAGTTGGCCCCGCGGCGACACCGACCAGTTCTCCGCAATCGGTATCTTATGTCCGACTTCAACAGATGCCGCCAGGCCGATCGCGCTGCTTGACGTTCCCTGCCCGCCAAGATCGCTGTCGTAGACCATGTACCGCGCCTGCCCGTCGATATATGTCCCGCCGGCCGCCTGCCATGTCATCGTGCCGCCAATGCCGAAGCCACTGGTATCGATCGTGGAGTCGCCGTGCGGCGAGGACACATCCACACTGCCCGTGGCATGGCGCAGATTCGCGCCGGCCGTGAGTTCTTCCGCTATCTGGAAATCCACCCCGGCGACCAGCTCGACATATTGTTGCTCGTACTCGGTGCTGGTTGTCGAGCCTTCCTGGCCGCGCTCAAGCTGTTTGCCGTCGATCCGCAGCCAGACCTCGGGGCCACCGTCTTGCGACATCGATGCGTCTCGGCCGCGCCGCTCGCGGTAGCTCGACAACTGCGTCATGTTCAGCAATGCCGAGGGCAACACCTCATAGACCGGAATGGTCGGCAGGTAGCTCGATTGCAGCCGCCAGATCGAGTCGGTCCCCAGCACAAGCTGGCCGTAATAGACGAGGTCGACCTGCACGCCGCTGGCGATCTGGAAGTCCCCGTCGGCGGTGTTGCCGGTATTCGACACATCGACCAGCGCGATGCCGTCGTCCTGGTCGTTACCCGTCCAGGCGCCGTCGCCGCCGACATTGAAGAGTTCGATATTGGTCGGGCCGTCCACCACATCGCCATTGATCACGAACAAATCCGCGGTCGGGGCGATGCTGTCCAGATAGACGTCCATTTGAAGCACGCCCGGCGTGCCGTCATTGCCATCGAAATTGCCCGAAAGCGTCAGCGTATCGCTGGCGTAACCATCGGCAAAATCGATCCTGCCGTCGTTGGCGAACAGGTCGAGGTTGGCGAGCCAGGTATTCTGGCCGGGCGAGCCGTCGCCGACCACGATGGTCAGCGAACTGGTGTTGTTGAGCACATCGTAACCGCCGCCGAAATCGTTGTAGCCGCCCGCCGTATTCCAGTGCCCGCCATTGTTGAAGGTATCGTCCTGGTCGGTCAGGTCGACCGTGCCGGTGA
>CBFDDT010000277.1:0-3612 GCA_965603635.1 uncultured bacterium
AGGATCATGCGGGTCAGCAACAGCGTCCGCCGCATCTCCGGGATGGCGGGGGCCAGGGTCAGGGCCGAGTCGCCGGCCGGCAGATGGAAGGCCAGCGCCTCTTCGTCGACATCGCCCAGCGGCCGGATCGACGGCAGGATCAACGGCCTTCCCCCGCCGACCCGCAGGAACGCCTCGCCCAGCGCCCGGCAGGCGCGCCGCGTCGGCAGCAGGATCAGGTATTCCGCCAGGACATGCGGCTCGCCGCCGGCCTCGCCCAGCAGCCCCGCCGCCAGCGTGTCCAGAAAGGGACGGCCCGGCGCGATGGTCAGGATGCGGGCGGCATCGCTCATCGCGGGTTCCTGGCGAAGGCTATCTCGGCGGCGGCCAGCTCTTCCGGCGTGCCCACATGATACCATTCGCCGTCATGGCGCAGCCCGTGCAGCCGTCCGGCGCGTTGTGCGCGGTCATACAGGATGTTCAGCGAGAACGGCCCGTCCGGCGCGCCCTCGAACAGTCGGGGATGCAGAATCTGGATGCCGCCGAACAGGAACGGGGCGGTCTCGCCCTGCGCCCGCCGGCGCGCGCGGCCATCCGCCTCAAGGTGATAGTCACCGGGATGATCCCCCATATTGCCAGCGACCGCCGCCATCGGCACGACCAGCAATAGAGCGTCCATTGTTTCGCCGTTCCATTGCGCCGCCATGCGGGCGATCGTCGATTCCCCGCCGTCGCGCCAGACCGCGTCGGAATTCACCACGAAGAAGGAATCGTCGCCCAGAAGCGGCAAGGCGGCCTTAACGCCACCGCCGGTCTCCAGCAAAAGCTCCTCGGGCGACAGAGTGATATCGTCGCGGCCTTTCAGATGGGCCGCGATCATCTCGCCCTTGTAATGGCTGTTCACAACGAAGTTGGTGATGCCGCCGGCCGCCAGATTGTCGAGCGCCCGGTCCAGCAAACTGCGCCCGGCGAGTTCGACCAGGGGTTTCGGCCGGTCGTCGGTCAGTGGCCGCATGCGCTTGCCCAGCCCGGCCGCCAGCACCATCGCGCGGTCGATCCCGCTCATGTCCCGGTCCCCGGCGCGGGGGTGACGCGAGCCTCGGGCGGCAACGCGCGCGCGAACCAGGCGCGCAGATCGGCCAGCGCGGGATGCATCAAATCGCCCTCCAGCCAGCGCCAGACCCTCGGCATATGGGTCAGGTAGCCGGGCTTGCCGTCGCGCCGGTCCAGCCGAGTGAAAATGCCCAGAATCTTGGCGCTACGCTGCGCCCCCATGATCGCGTAGGACGCGGCGAAGGCCTCGCGGTCGAGTTCGGGGAAGGCGTCCAGATAACGGTCCAGCAGTTTCGCGGCCAGCGCCGGCGGCACGTCGCGCCTTGCGTCTTCCAACAGCGAAACCAGATCGTAGGTGACCGGCCCCAGCCGCGCATCCTGGAAATCCAGCAGCCCGCAGGCCGCCGCGCCCGGCCGTTCCGGTAGCCAGATCATGTTGTCCACATGATAGTCGCGCAGCACCAGTGTCGCCGGCATGCGCCGCGCCTCGGCCAGCGCCGCCAGCCATAGTTCGCAATATTCCGCGCGCTGGGCCGCCGGCGTTTCCCGGCCGCTGACGGCAGGCATGTACCAGTCGGTCAGCAGTGTTGCCTCGGTCAGGAGGGCCTCGTCATCGTATAGCGGCAGGGCTGCGTCACCCTCGAACCGTCGGTGCAGCTCCACCAGCAGGTCGAGCGCCAGTTCGTAAAGCGCCGCCTCGTCGCCACCTTCGGCCAGCGCGTGGGTATAGGTGTTGTCACCGAAATCTTCCAGCAGCAGCAGGCCGGCCTCTGCGTCGTCGGCCAGGATCTCCGGCGCGCTCAGGGCCATGCCGCGCAGCAGCCGGTCGATATGAATGAAGGGGCGCACATCTTCCACCGGCGGCGGCGCGTCCATCAGCACCGCCTGTTCGCCGTCCCGGATCAGCCGATCGTAACGGCGGAACGAGGCGTCATCCGCCAGCACGGCGCGCGCGGCGTCACGCCAACCCGCCCCAGCGAGAAAATCGGCGATCAGCGCCTCGCGGTCACTCATGGGCCAGCCCCGCGAGCCGGTCGCGCCAGCCGCCACCGCCGGACAACGTCGCAACGCGCGCGGATTCACCGTCCGCATAGTCCATCCGCACAATTAGCCGGTCGCGCGGCAGGTAACGCCCCAGCCGGTCCGGCCATTCGATCAGGGTCACGCCCTCGGCCATGGCATCCTCGATCCCCAGTTCGAAGGCGTCTTCGGGTTTTTCCAGACGGTAGAGATCGAAATGCCAGATATCGAAATCGGGGGCCTCGTAAGTTTGCAGCAGGGTGAAAGTTGGGCTCGGCACTTCTTCTTCGCCGCCCGTCAATTCGCGGATCAGCGCCCGCGCAAAGGCCGTCTTGCCGGCGCCCAGATCGCCTTCCAGCGCCACCACATCGCCGGCGCACAACAAAGGCGCCAGCGCCGCCGCCAACCTTGCAGTAGCGTCAAGGTTGGCAAGCGAAACCACGAGTTTGCCCGAATCGGTGGCGACAACCATAAGCGGTTTGTAGCGAAGCGCCGCTTCCGCGTCAGCGGAAAAATGTGCTACAGCCGTTTCATGGCTACCCATCATGAATGCGACGTTGCGATAATCGGCGCCGGGCCGGTCGGGCTGTTCGCTGTGTTCCAGTTCGGCATGCTGGGCATGAAGGCGCATATCGTGGACACGCTTGCGGTCGCCGGTGGGCAATGCACCGCGCTCTATCCCGAAAAACCGATTTACGATATTCCCGGTTTTCCGCAAATCGCGGCCGCCGAACTGGTCGGGAAACTGACCGAACAGGCGGCTGCCGTCGGCCCCGTCTACCATCTCGGCCAGCAGGTCGTTGCGCTGAACAAGACGGAGGGCGGCGACCGCTGGCGGCTGGAAACGTCCGCCGGAACCATGATCGACGCCCGCATCGTGGTCATTGCGGCCGGCGCCGGCGCCTTCGGCCCAAATCGCCCGCCATTGCCGGGAATCGAGGATTACGAGGGCAAATGCGTTCATTACATGGTGTTGCGCCGCGACGATTTCGCCGGCAAGCGGATCGTGGTGGCGGGTGGCGGCGACTCGGCGGTCGATTGGGCGATTTCGCTGTCGGAGGTTGCGAAAAAGGTCAGCATCGTGCATCGGCGCGCCAAATTCCGCGCCGCGCCGGAAAGCGTCAACCGGCTGCATGCGCTGGCCGATGAGGGCCGGATCGATCTGGTCGTCCCCTATCAACTGGCCGGTCTGGAGGGCGATGGCGAGAGGTTGGATGCGGTCGTCGTCGCCGATCTGGACGGTAACAGCAGGCGGCTGGAAGCCGATGCCCTGCTGCCGTTTCATGGACTTTCCATGTCGTTGGGGCCGATCGCGGAATGGGGGCTGGATGTCGAACACCATCACATCGCGGTCGACCAACAAACCTGCCTCACCAATATCGAGCGCGTATTCGCCATCGGCGATATTGCGACTTATCCCGGCAAGCTGAAGCTGATTTTAACGGGATTCGCCGAGGCCGCGGCGGCCGCCCACGCGGCATGGCCCATGGTGTTCGAGGGCCAGGAACTGCATTTCGAGTATTCGACGACAAAAGGTGTGCCGGAGTAGTGTGGGTGGCC
>CBFDDT010000278.1:0-3529 GCA_965603635.1 uncultured bacterium
CGGCGAACTGGCAACGAGATGGGGCCGTTCGCCCCGCTTACGCTGGCGTTTTCCGACGTTGCGCTGCCAGGCTTGGTACATGCGATCCTCGACCCGCGAGGCGATCTCCGCCGATGGAACACTGCCGACGACCTTGCCTTCGTCAAATCTGTATTCGACGCCGCCGTGGCTGGCGTTGTCCCGCGGGTCGAAACAGATAGTCACCTGGCATTTGCTGTCGCCGTCGGCGATGCGGTGGTCCAGTACGACCTTCGCGTAACCGAAATTGCGAGCCGCGATGCCGCCGAAGACGCTGGATGTCATTTGGCACAGATTAGGCGCCTCGCGAACCGCTTCGCCGAACGGGCATTTCGTGTTTACGACGCACACGGTGCCGCTTCGGCTGGACGTTCTGGAGAAATTGCCGCCGATCCGGTTTTTCAGCCCGATGATCAGATCGGCGTACTGCTCCTCATTCAATTCGTCGGGAATAGCATGATGGGCGCGGTATTCTTCCTCGAAATGGCGGCTGGCGCTCAGGCCGACCTGCTCGATGTGGTTACGCGGGCTTGAGCAGTTGCTGCAACCCGCCCCGGCGCCGATTTTGACGCTCTGGCTGGCGAAAGTCTGAAGAAACGCTACCGGGTCAAGCTGTCCGAACTCTCCTTTTGACATTGTATCCTCCCGAGATCATTTGTTTGCCTCACTATTTGTGATTTTCGCATTTTTTGCTTTGGCGGGGCTTGTTTCCAGCCGCCTGCCAGTATCCGTTTTACGGATTTTGTCGTGACTGGCCCATACTATTGTACAGAACGGGTTAAGTAAATGTAGGCTGTCGCGCCCCTCGCGCCCGCCGACCGCGAAGTAGCGCTTCGCGGTGCGAAGAAGCCGCCGGATTCCGCCGAACCGCCCGCCTGGCCCCGCGTACAGGCCGATCCGGTTTCGAAGAACTGCGTAGCGACGGTTCTCTCAATCGCCATCCGGGCTCTCGTAACTATTTGATAATAAACCAACTTCTATTTGGCATGCCGCTTGCTGTTGAATCCGGGGCGGGCCGTCCGTGGAACCGTGCCTACCCAACAGGGAGAAATACACATGTCACTCAAACAGGAAATCGAAGCCAGAATTGCCGAAACGAGTAAATGGGAAATCCGCCGGCAATACGGCGCCGACGGACCGAACATGCGTCGCCTGTGGGTGCTTGCCTGCATGGACGAGCGCCTTCCGGTCGACGAAGCATTGGGCATCAACTCCGACGGGCCAATCGGTGGCGGAGACTCCCATCTCTTCCGCAACGCCGGCGGCATCGTCACCGACGACGCCATCCGTTCGGCAATGCTGACCATCAACTTCTTCGGCACCAAGGAAATCATCGTTCTGCAGCATACCGGTTGCGGCATGCTGTCGGCCCATGGCGACGAGCTTGAAAAGGCCCTAACCGCCAAGGGCATCGATGTGGACAGCGTCCCCATGGACCCGTCGCTTCCGGAAATGACACTGGCAAAGGGCGCCTTCGCCAAATGGATCGGCATGATGGACGATGTCGATGAAACCTGCATCAAGACGGTGGACTATATCAAAAACCACCCTCTGATCCCCAACGACATCACCATCAGTGGCTGGGTCTGGGAAACGGAGTTCCGCCGTCTGCGCGCGCCGATCACCGGCACCACCGAGGGCCGCGAACGCACCCAGTACGCCGCATCCGTCATGGGCGTAAAAGGCAATCAGCCGCCGCGCTGGTCGTAACAGCACATTCATCGCAACACCACGGAACCACGGACGGGGCCGCTGTTTTTTACCCAACGACCAGGAGACCGACCAATGCCAACCTACGATTACAAATGCCAGGACTGCGGCGACGAGTTTCAGGCTTTTCACGGCATCGCCGAATCCGCGCCCGAATGCGACGATTGCGGCGGCGAGGCGGCGCGAGCCTGGGTTAGCGCGCCTGCTTTTCACGGCGCCGACGCCAGGGGTCGCGAGGCCGCTGTAGGCTCGCTGCCGCAATGCGGGGCGGGCTGCCGCTGTTGCCCCTAAACCCGCGTTAACAGACGCGGGCGTTCAACAAGAAAATTTGAAACAGGGAGAATACAACAATGACTATCGCATCGACTGATGCCACCAGAGACAAAAAGCGTTTCCTTGGCTGGGACGGCATGGGTATGACGGCGTCCGGCCTGTGTGTCGCGCATTGCGTCCTGACGCCCCTTTTGCTGTTCGCGGTGCCCGTCGCCGGACTGGCCGTGCTGGAGAACGAATTGATCCATAAGGCGCTTGTCGCCGCGGTAATCGCCGTTGGCACGCTCGCCTTCATTCCCGGCCTGCGGCTTCACGGGAAGTATCATCTGCTGCCACTTGTGTTGCTGGGTGTCGGTTCGCTGCTATTCGCCGCGTTCGGGGCGGAAGCATTATGGGGCGAGACCGGCGAGACCGCCTTCACCATGGCCGGCGGCGCGCTGATGATCTACTCGCACTGGAAGAACCGGACCTTCTGCAAGGCCTGCCAGGTCTGCGAGGAAGAAGGCGGTTGCGTCGAGGGCGGGTCCTAAAAAGCCCGCGCCGCGTGACCGGGGAAGGGCGGGTCGCTTGATTGCGGGCAAAGCGGCCCGCGCAGCCATCTCGCGGCAATGCGCGACAGAAAACTTCTTTTATTTTACGCTGTTTTCTGCGTACAATCCGGTTGAGTTAACGCGCGGGAGTAGTTATGTCGTCGCAACCCTTGTTCATTCTTCTGTGCTCGGGCGAGCATGAGAAAATCCAGATGGCGGCCATGATGGCCTCGGTCGGCGCGGTATCGGACCGTGCTGTGCATGTCTTCGTCAGCATGAATGCGATGTACGCGTTTGACGGCCAGGCAACGCCGGGTGAACGATACAAGGGCGGCGCTTTTTCCGACGTGATGAAGGAAAAGGGCGTGCCGGACGCGATCACTCTGTTCGAGCAGGGAAAAATGCTCGGTGACTTGAAAATGTATGTCTGCTCAATGGCGCTGGACGTTTCCGGCTGGGGCGAGGACCGGCTGGTGGACGGCCTGTTCGACGAGACCATGGGCCTGACCAAATTCCTGTCCGACGCCGAGAATGGACAGTTCGTAACGCTTTGAACGCAAACGCGTGGGAGTAATCGGATTATGGCCGAACGCATGAAAATCGATGCCCGTGGGGCCTTCTGCCCGGGGCCGTTGATGGAACTCATCGCCGCCCTCAAGCTGATAGAGGTCGGCGACGAGGTCGAGATCTGGTCGTCGGACAAGGGTTCGGCCAAGGACATCCCGGAATGGGTGGCCAAGGTCGGGCACGAAATGGCCGGCGTCGAGAGCCTTGACGGCTACGACAGCATCGTCGTGCGCAAGGCCAAATAATAAAAGCGATCCGGCGATAAGGGAGAGGGCGTAAATTCAGTAAACACATAATGCCAGGGAGGAAACAGGAATGGCAAAGCATATAGTGATCGTCGGCGGGGGACTCGCCGGCACCATCGTGGCCAACGGTCTGTGCCGGCAACTCGGCGAGCAGCTTCGCTCGGGCGAGGTCCGCCTCACCATGAT
>CBFDDT010000279.1:0-3471 GCA_965603635.1 uncultured bacterium
CGCCCGCTTGGCTCGCCGGGTGACCGGCGGCCCGCGGTCGCGGGCTTGTCGCGGGCGGGGGCGCCCGCTCCCGTGGCCAGCCCGCCGCGCCGTGGCTGGGTTCCGGGTCTAACAGCGCCTCTGGAACAAAACCCCACCACGTCCGTTGTCCTTGTGGAGGGCAATTTACCGGCCGGGGCCATGTCGGCCCGTTTTCGAGGATTTGGAGGGTAAATCGCCCGATATCCGCTTTGACGATGAAACGGGGAATTGTTTGACATGGGTATTACCTGTCCCTGCTGCGGCCTGCGCTTCATAGTCTGCGCCGCCCATCTTACGCCCGACGGTCGGACCGTACAGTGCCTCAACTGCGCCACGCGCTGGGCTAGAGCATCATCCGATCAATTGGAATCGCTTTCGCGATCCAATTTATCGGATAAAGATGCTCTATCTTCTTAATATATCGAGCAATTTTATCCGACCGGACTGAACCGATTCGGTTCGATCCGATCGGATATTGCTCTATGTCGGCGGGTGGCACGACCGCGCCGCTGCCGCGGCCGACTGTCACGCAAGCGGTGGCCGGCTCTTCGGGCAAGTGACGCTGAGCATCGCCGGCATCATGCATCCGGCGCCCGGGCGGGCGGGCGAGGCAGCAACGACGCGCAAGGGCGGTGGCCTGCGCTGGTTCAGGCTGGTCGTGATCATGCTGATCCTGATCGGAATCGTGGCGACGCTGGTCAAGTCGGCCTGGTCGAGCCATGCCGCGCCGGAACCAACGGGGCACGACGCCCGCCACCCGGCGCCCTGATCGTCATATAACCTGCCCGCTACTTCATTATACCCCGATCCAACCCGGCAATCTCTATCCGCATCTACACTGCGCCTACTCGTTTATGGGGGTGTTCTACCCGCGATCTGTATAAAAACCGCCGGACCCGGCGCGATCGCGCGCGCCCACGCGGTATTCGGCGGGCGAGATGTAACTAATTCTGATCTTTCCGGGGGGTCGGGTGGCGTGGCGAAGCGGCCAGCCAGCGGCTGGCAATCAGAGCAGGAAGTGGTGGCTCATGGCCCGGGCCAGATCGTCGCCGAAGCGCTCGCCCTTGTGGATGACGGGCACCGATTTGGGCAGCAGGCTGAGGTTGCCCTCGTCGTCGTCCAGGCTGGTCAGCAGGGCGACCGGCGTGTTGCGGGTCTCGGGCATAGTGGCGAGCGCGGTGGCGAGATCGACGCCGGTCAGCCCCTCCAGAACGGCCGCCACGATGACCATGTCGGGGCGCGTGCGCACCGCCGCCTCGAAGGCCTCGAAAGGCGAGGTGACCACCGTGGTGCGATAGCCGCAGGCCTGCATTTCGCGCTCGACGATGCCGGTGGCCGCGGTCTGGTCCATCACCAGCATGACCTCGACATCCAGTGTATCGTTATCGTCGACGCCCAGCACCCGGGGCCTGGCGGGAAGGCTTCGAACCACGATCGAGGGGTCGGCGTCGTCGGCGATGCCGCCATTGACCACGTTCTGAAGCGCGTCGAAAAAGGCGCGGATTCCGGGCACCGTCCAGTCGGTGACATGGTCGATGGCGTTGAGGTAATCCTCCATCCGGGCAGCGATCAGGCTCAGCAGGGTCATGCCGAAATTGCGGGCCTGGCCCTTGGTCTCGAAGGCGAAATAGCGCATGGCCTCAACGTCGCCGCCCTCGACGATGGCCTGGTCCAGCTCGGCCAGCCTTGCCCCGGTCGAATCGAGGAAGTCCTGGCGCATATATTCGATCATTTCGGCCGAGGCGCCCGTGATGACGCCGCCGACCACCGCCTGCTTCTGTTGTGCCACAGTCTCTCCGTCTGGTCCTGCGCGTAAGATATACTCGGCGCCGACCATAAGGCTTTTGGGCTAAGGATTGGTTAAGACATGGTAATTTCGGGTGGGGTGCCTGTCAGCCGCGCTTGAACTGGCCGGCGCCGAACAGATTGTCCCAGGCCTCGCCGGTCGGCGCGACGGCGCTCTGATGCTCGGCCAGCACGGTCAGCGCGCGCTGCACGGCCGGGCGCTCCACCATCTCGTGCCACCAGCGCTCCAGATGGGGGAAATCCGCCAGATTCTGGCCCTGGCGCTCGGGTCGGCGCAGCCACGGCCAGATCGCCATGTCGGCGATGGTATAGTCCGGCCCGCCGACCCATTCGCTCATCTCCAGACGGCGGTCGAGCACATGGTAGAGCCGCGTGGCCTCGTTGGTATAGCGCTCGATGGCGTAGGGGATTTTCTCTTTCGCATAGACGCGGAAATGATGTGCCTGGCCCAGCATCGGGCCGATACCGCCCATCTGAAACATCAGCCATTGCAGCACCGTATGGCGGGCGCGGGGCTCGGTTGGCATGAATTGTCCGGTCTTTTCCGCCAGATAGATCAGGATGGCGCCGGATTCGAACAGCGAGAAGGGCTCGCCGCCGGGGCCGTGGGGGTCGACCATCGCCGGCATCTTGTTGTTCGGGCTGATCTCCAGGAAGGCGGGCTCGAACTGGTCGCCCTTGTTGATATCCACCGGGATCACCCAGTAATCAAGGCCGGTTTCCTCCAGCATGATATGGATTTTATGGCCGTTCGGCGTCGGCCATGTATAGAGGTCTATCATTATCGTCCTTCCCTGGCGTTATAGGTCACCAAGGGCAGGATAGCACGGACGGCAAGGTAAGCCAGTCGCCTACCGCGCGCCGAAATTCTGGACCCAGTAATGCCGCATGGTCACCTCGCCGCCGTCCTGGTCGACCAGCACGTAACCGATGCCGATATGCTTGTAAACCGGGTTCAGGATGTTGGCGCGGTGGCCCGGGCTGGTCATCCAGTCAGCCACGACCTCGACCGCGCCCGCCTGGCCGGCGGCGATGTTCTCGGCGACCGCGCGCCAGTCGTAACCCGCGTCACGGGCGCGTTTTCCCAGATTGGGCTCATTCGGGCAAAGATGGGCGAAGCAGTCGTGTTCGGCCATGAAGTCCGCGTGGAACTGGGCGGATTTGTTGAGTTCCTTGTTGATCGACAGCGGCGCCGCGCCCTGTTTCTTGCGCTCGATATTGACCAGCCGCACCACCTCGGCCGCCAACGCGTCGAGATCCTCTATGGCCGGCGCGGCAAAGCCGATGGCCCAGTAATGGCGGTAGGTGGTTTCGCTCTCGCCGTAACCGGCGGCGACATGGCGGAAGTTGGGGCTGAGAACCATGTCCCGACCCCAGTCCTCGGACATCATTTCGCGGATCATGTCCGCCGGCGCGGACTTGCCGGCGCTGACATAAAACCGCGAAGCCTGGGCGCGATAACCGGCGTCGCCGAGGCGCGCCTCAGTTTTCTCTCCGCCGCAGTCGAAATCGACGCAAGTATTGGCGGCCATGGCGACGGCATGGGCACTTGCAGCCTTCGCCAGTTTCGCATCGGCCTCAAACGGGACAAGGCCGGCCTTGCTGCGTTGCAGGTTGATCAGGCGAACCAATTCGGCCCGTGGC
>CBFDDT010000280.1:0-3467 GCA_965603635.1 uncultured bacterium
CCGGCCACCCAACGACATTGTACGCTGTGGGTGGCCGGGTGGGGGAGCGGGCCGGCGCCGACTCGGAACATACGGAAAAGACAAATCAATAGATGGGACAGCGGGGGGCGGAGACTATATAAGCTGGCCCCATGAGCAACGCCGCCGCGCTTCCCGCCACCGAATCGCAAGCCCGATCGCACCGGCTGGGCATTATTCTTGCCCTGATGACGGTGTTCATCTTCGCCGCGCAGGACGGCATCACCAAGGTGCTGGTCCAGGATTACGCGCCGCCGCAGATCATCATGGTGCGGTTCTGGGCCTTTGCCCTGTTCGCGGTGATATTCGCGGCCATGCGCGGCGGGCTTGGGGCGGCGGCGCGCTCGAAGGCGCCCGGATTGCAGATTTTCCGTTCGGTGCTGCTGATCGTCCAGATGATGATTTTCGCGTTCGGCCTGCGCTTTATGGGGCTTGCCGACGCCCATGCGCTGTTCGCCACCTATCCCCTTATCGCGACCGCGCTGGCGGCGCCGATCCTGGGCGAGCATGTGGGGTGGCGGCGGCTGATGGCGGTGGGAATCGGGTTTGCCGGCGCGCTGGTGATTATCCGGCCCGGGCTGACGGTCTTCGACCCGGCCGGGTTTATCCAGTTGACCGCGGCGCTGGGTTTCGCGGTCTACAGCCTGCTGACCCGCAAGGCCAGTTTCCACGACGGCTTCGCCACCAGCATTCTCTATCTGGGCATATTCGGCGCCGTCGCCGCGACCGCCATCGGGCTGCCCTTGTGGAAAACCCCGGATGGCGAGGCCATGATCCTGATGGCGATCCTGTCGGTGACCGGTATTATCGGGCATCTGTTCCTGATCAAGGCGCTGGAATATGCGCCGGCGACGCTGCTGCAGCCGTTCAACTATACCTCGCTGGTCTGGGCCAGCCTGATCGGCTTCGCCATTTTCGGCGAGATCCCGGACTCATGGACCGTCGCCGGCGCGGCGATCATCGTGGGCGCCGGCGGCTATGTGGTCTGGCGCGAACGCATGATCGGCAAGAAGGCGGCATTAAACGATATTGCATCCCGGTAATCCGCCGCCGCATATCATTTGTTAAGAGTAATACGATAGAACGGGAACCATGATAGCCAATCTCGACGAAGCGCGGAATAAAGCGCGTATCCTTTATGACCGCGGCAATTACGACATGGCGCAGAAGATGTATCATCCGCTGGCGCAATCCGGCGACGCGGAGTCGCAATATTACCTGGGCGAGACGCTGCTGCTGCGGAGCTACGATTACGAAAACGCCATTATCTGGTGGCGCAAGGCGGCCGACCAGGGCCATGCCGGGGCGCAGAGCAATCTGGGCTATATGCTGACCTCGGGCCTGGGCATCGAGCCGAACCATGGGGAGGCGATGAAGCTGTTCCGGCTGGCCGCCAGCAAGGGCCATTCGGAGGCGCAGTATAATCTGGGCGCCATGTACGATCTGGGCATGTCGGTCCGCCAGAACCATGAAGAGGCCGCCGGCTGGTTCACCCAGGCCGCCGAAAGCGGGTCGGAACCCGCCAAGGCGATCCTGGCCTATATGTACGCCCATGGCGAGGGCGTCACCCGGAACATGGCCAAGGCCAAGGATCTCTATTTCGAGGCGGCCGAAAATGGCGAGGTCAACGCCCAGTACAATCTGGGCATCATGTACGAAAACGGCGACGGCGTGGCGAAGGATAATGTCCAGGCCGCGTTCTGGTTTCAGCAGGCCGCCGAACTGGGCCATCCGGACGCACAATTTTGCGCCGCGACGATGTACGAGGAAGGCATCGGCATCCCGAAAAACCTGGAAATCGCCGCCAAGCTGTATGCGATGGCCGTGCGAAACGGTTCGGCGGAAGCCCAGACCTGTCTCGGCGCCCTCCATGCCAAGGGCGAGGGCGTGAAGCAGGATTTCGCCCAGGCCGCGCGCCTGTTCCGCCCGGCCGCGGAAGGGGGCCACGCACGGGCGCAGAATAACCTCGGCGCGCTCTACGATCAGGGGCTGGGGGTGGACCAGAACGACAAGGAGGCCGCCCGCTGGTTCCGCTCGGCCGCCGAACAGGGGCATCCGACGGCGCAGTTCAATCTCGGCCAGTTGCTGCGCAAGGGGCTGGGGGTGGAGCAGGATTTCGTCGCCGCCTATGCCTGGGCGACCCTGGCCGCCGACAGCGGCAACCAGGGCGGCATGATCCTGCGCACCGGCATGAACGAAGTGATGACCCGCGAGGATATCGACAAGGCCAAAAAACTCGCCAGGGAACTGCGCCAGAAGATCCGCGCGGCAAAGGGCGAGGGCGAGGGCCAGGCCGAGGGCTAAATGTGGAGCATCATCCGTTGGGGGTGAGGCTGCAGAACAGCTTGCGCACGGGTTCGTCGGAATCCCACTCGTAGAAGGCGCCCAGCGGGGCCATGAAGGTGTCGCCGGCGGCGTAGCGCCGGGTGCCGCCCTGGCCGTCGGGCATGGTCACCGAGCCCTCGAGGATATGCATCAGCTCGTGGCGGGCGATGTTGCCGGGCTTGCGGTGGAAGGCGGTGGAGCGCCAGACGCCGACCGTCCACTGGCCGGTGGCGTCGGTGAAGCAGGTATTGTCGCTCCATTCGGGAACCGGGCCCAGCAGGATGTCTGCGGGCGGCGGGGCGGCGGGCGACAGGGCGCCTTGCGGCTCGGGTTTCAGAATCTGGAAATTGGCGACACCCGTGGGGTCCGCGCCTGACTTGTCGTCGAAGATCACGAAGAATTTCTTGATATATCCCGGCTGTTTCCACTGGCAGACCAGCCCCTTGGGGATAATGAAGCTCTCGCCCGCGCGCACGAGGGTCTCGCGGCCGCCTTCCTCGATCATCGTGAGTTCGCCCTCGAGCAAAATCATGAACTCGTTCACCGAATAAGGCGCCATCACCGTGGTATAGGCCGTGCAGTCCCAGACCCCGGCCGTCAGACCGTTTGCCTTGTCATCCACATAATAATGCCCGTGTTGAACCGGGCTGCCGGATTCCACCTCCCCGGCCGGAATGTCGTCCCAGCGTTCCAGCGTAACATTGGCGTCGAAGCTCGTGATCAGCGGTGCGGTCATGATTCTGTCCCTCTTGTAAATCCGGCGGGAGAGTAACATGAATTCGGCGGGAGGCCAGAGCAATATCCGGTCGGATCGAACCGAATCGGTTCAATCCGACCGGATAAAATTACTCTGCATTTTAAGAAGATAGAGCATCTTTATCCGATAAATTGGATCGCGCAAGCGATTCCAATTTATCGGATGATGCTCTAGCGGTAAGGATGGTGGCGGATCGAAGAAAAGCATCAAAAACCGGACATTCCGATCAGGTCGAGCCGCTCGCCCGGCCCGGCGATGCGCGGGTTTGCCGGGCGGCCCAGTTTCGCCGCCAGCGCCGCGCTGGCCTCTGGCTCGCCATGGACCAGCATGAGCGGCGGGCGGTGCCGGAAATGGCCGTACCAGTCCA
>CBFDDT010000281.1:0-3373 GCA_965603635.1 uncultured bacterium
GTTTTCGCTGCCCGCCGGCTGGCTCGCGGACCGCTGGAGTCGGACCGGCATGATCTCGGTGTTCTTCCTCGGCATGGGCGCCGCCGCAATCCTGACCTCGCTGGCCGAGACGCCCTGGCAACTGGCCGCCGGTATCCTGCTGACCGGCGCGCTGGGGGCAATCTATCACCCGGTCGGGCTGGCCATGGTGGTGCAGGGACGGAAAAGGACGGGGGTGCCGCTGGCGATCAACGGCGTATTCGGCAACCTCGGCGTGGCCGCGGCGCCGCTCTGCACCCTGCTACTGATCGGCGACTATGGCTGGCGCGCCGCTTTTATCGTGCCGGGCGTCGCCTGCATGCTGACCGGCGTGGCCTATGTCATCTGGCAGCGTATCGGCCACGCCCATGACCGGCGCGAGACCGCGGCCGGGCGAGCGCCCCGGGCCGAGGCCGTCCATGTGCCCGCGCTCGCCCTCGACCGCGCGATGCTGATCAAGGTCTTCGCCATTATCTTCTTCACCGCCGCCATCGGCAGCTTCATTTTTCAGAGCACCACCTTTGCCCTGCCCAAGATCTTCGACGAGCGCCTGGCGGGGCTGGCCACCAGCGGCAAGGCGGTGGGCTGGTGGACCTTCGCCGTTCTGGCCAGCGCCTCGCTGGCGCAGATTGTGGTGGGATATCTGGTGGACAATCACTCGGTGCGTGTCGTTTTCGCCGCCGTCGCGGGGCTGCAGGCGGTGTTGTTCTTCACCATGCTGAACCTGACCGGCGGGGCCGCGCTGCTGGTCGCCATCGCCTTCATGCTGATGGTCTTCGGCCAGGTGCCGATCAACGACGTGCTGATCGGCCGTATCGCCAAAAGCGAATGGCGCAGCCGCGCCTACGCCATCCGCTACGTGCTGTCCTTCGCGGTAATGGCGACCACCATCCCCACCATCGCCGCCGTCCACGGTAGTTGGGGCTTCCACGGCCTGTTCGCGATCATGGCCGTGGGTGCATCGCTGATTTTTCTAGCCGTCATGCAGCTACCGGGAACGAGATTGAGGGTTGCTCCCGCGACGGCGGAGTAAGAGAGCTACCCCAGCCCTGCCGTCATCACCTTGCTCAAACGCCGGGCGAATTCCACTGGGTCGGTGACCGGTTCGCCTTCGAGGATCCGGGCCTGGTCCAGCAGCAGCCAGGCGGCGTCTTCCAGGACCGGGGCCGTGGCGTCGGCCTTGGCCTTTTCCATCAGCCCCTTGATCAGCGCGTGTTTCGGGTTGATCTCCAGGATGCGGGCGGAGACCTCGTTCAACTGGTTATGGGCGCGCAGGATGCGTTCCATGTGGATGTCCATATCCTGCTCGCCGGCGACCAGGCAAACCGCGCTGGCGGTCAGCCTGTCGGAGGCCCGCACGTCTTTCACCTTTTCGCCAAGGGCCAGCTTCACCGCCGCGACCAGCGGGCCGAGATCGGATTCGTCGGCCTTGTCTTCCGCCTTGTCCTTTTCCCCACCCTTTATTTTCGACAGGTCCGCGCCGCCGCGGGTCACCGACTTGAAGGCTTTTTCCCCGTAGACACCGACCATCGGCACCCAGAAATCGTCCACCGGGTCGGTCATCAAAAGCACTTCGACTTCCTTGGCGCGGAAGCCTTCGAGCTGCGGGCTTTTTGCCAGCGCCTCGGCCTCGCTGCCGCTGATGTAATAGATCTCGTCCTGGCCTTCCTTCATGCGGCCGATATAGTCGTCCAGTGACACCAGGCCATCCCCGGCGGTGGAGCGGAAACGGCAAAGCTTGACTAGCCGGTCGCGCTCGCCGGCGCCCTCGTAGATGCCTTCCTTCAGCACCGCGCCGAAGTTTTTCCAGAAGCCGTCGAATGATTCGCCGCCCTCTTTTGCCTTCTTTTCCAGATCGTCGAGTGTTCGCTTGACGATGCCGCCACGGATCTTCGCGGTCACGGGATTGTCCTGCAGCATCTCGCGGCTGACATTCAGCGGCAGATCCTCGGAATCGACAATGCCGCGCAGAAAACGCAGCCATGGCGGTACCAGCCCGGTCTCCTTATCGGTGATGAAGACGCGCTTCACATATAGTTTCACCCGGCTTTCACGGTCCTGCTGGAAAAGGTCGAAGGGCTGCGTCGAGGGTACGAACAAGAGCGCCCGGTAGTCGATGACGCCTTCCACGTGGAAATGCAGTACCGACCAAGGCTCGTCCGCCATATGGGCGACGTGGTGGTAGAATTCCTTGTATTGGTCTTCCGTCACCTCGGATTTCGGGCGGGTCCACAGCGCCGCGCCGGTATTGGCCTGCTCGGTCTCGCCGCCGGCCTCGGTCAGGGTAATCGGGAAGGGGATATGGTCGGAATAGCGTTTGACGATGCCCGACAGGCGGTCCTTGTTCAGATACCCCTTGTCGTCGTCGCGCAGGTGGACCGTGATCGTCGATCCCCGGGCCTCGCGTTCTGCGGGCTCGATGGTGAAGCTGCCCTTTCCGTCAGAAAACCAGCGCCAGGCCGAGTCCTCGCCGGCGCGCCGCGTGATTACCTCCACGCTGTCGGCCACCATGAAGGCGGAATAGAAACCAACGCCAAACTGGCCGATCAGCGAGGTATCCTTGCGGTCGTCGCCGGACAAGCCCGCAAGGAAGGCCGAGGTGCCGGATCGCGCGATGGTGCCCAGGTTTTCCACCAGGTCGCCGCGGTTCATGCCGATGCCGTTGTCGGCGATTGCGAGGGTATTCGCCGCCTCGTCCACGGTGATGGCGATGCCGTAGTCGCCGTCGCCGCTGGCCAGCTCCGGCGCGGTCAGCGCGTCGTGGCGCAGCCGGTCGCAGGCGTCGGACGCATTGGAGATTAGCTCGCGCAGGAAGACTTCCTTGTCGCTGTAGAGCGAGTGCGCGACGATATCCAGCAGGCGGCTCATCTCCGCCTGGAAGCTCAGCGTCTCCGCCTTGCCCTTGGTCGTGCTCTTCTTGCCGCTCTTCGCGGCCTTTTTCGGTTTTGCTTTTGCGTCGGCCATGATTTCTGCTCGCTACCGGTTGGAATGCCGCATATATGTGGCAGCCCGCGCCACCTTGCAACCCCGTTTGGGTCGTCAATCCAGCGAACCTTTGAATAAACTTATGTTAACGGTATTATGCTTTGATTCGCGTGATGATTCGGATGCGGACGCTGAAAGGAGTGGGCATGCTGCGGGTTCTTAAAATACTGGCGATGGCGGTGATCGCGATCGGATGGGCGGCCGCGCCGGCGGCAAGCCAGGACGCCATCGGCAAGGCGTTCTCCGAGGCGTTGTTCAAGGAGCAGCAAATTTCGCGGAGCGTGCATGAGCATCCCGATGTTTCCGGCCTGGAGAAGGCGGAAATGAACGCCGTCCTGCAGGCCAGGGACGCGCTGACCGGGTTCTTCGC
>CBFDDT010000282.1:0-3344 GCA_965603635.1 uncultured bacterium
GCGACCGCCGCCCAGACCGCCACCCCAAGCGCCGCGACCTCGATTCCCGGATAAAACAAACCGAGCGGCGTGGCGCAGTACCGGCATCGACCGCCCGACGCGAGCCAGCTCGCCACCGGCACAAGATCGGTCGGCGACAATTGCCGATCGCAATGGGGACAGGCCGAGCGCGCGAACATGACGGGCATGCCCGCGGGCAGCCGCTGAACCAGCACGCCAATGAAACTGCCAATGAACGGCGCGGCGACTATCGCCCAGATCCAGCCTATCCAGTAGTGTCCGATCATTCAGTTACCCGGTTCAAATTATCCGCAAAGACCGATAAAGCGAATATTATCAAAATTCTGTTCAACAATTCTCGCATAAATGCTAACCGTTTGTTCTGATAAATCGTGAGGCTTAAGATTGAATTATCAAAACTGGTTTCGTCAGGGGCCAGTTTAGCGCCGGGACAGAGTAAATGGAACCGGCCACCGCATGAAGGAATAACGGAATGGTGAGAGCGATAAAGGGGCGACAACAAATTGTTGTCCCGGGCGCCGTGCTCTGCGCGGTGCTCTTGCTGCTTTCCGGCTGTGTCCGACTTGCAGAGTCAGAAGGTATCAAGTCGAAGACACCCCAAAAACAGGAAGAACTCAGCGAAGCAAGGCCCGATTTGCCGCCCGCGGAACAGCCCCCGGCAACCGATGCGGAACAGCCGGATGGCGCCACCGCGGGATCCGCGGACCTGACTCCCGAACAGCGTTACGAGATATTCAAGGGCAAGGGCGGCGCGGTCGGACGCCCGCGAAAATCGACGGCCCTGGCGACCGTCGCCGAAGGAGGCGACATTACCCTGAATTTCGTCGATGCCGACATACGCGAGGTGATGAAGGCGACTCTTGGCGGGATTCTCGGCGTCAACTACACGGTCGCCGCTGAGGTTCAGGGTTTGGTCACCGTCCAGAGCGGCCGGCCGGTGCCGCGCGAAGCCCTTCTGTCGACCCTGGAAACGATCCTGCGAATGCACGGCGTGGCCATGGTGCGCGAGGGCGGCCTGTACCGGGTGCAGCCGCTGCAGGGGGCGGCTCGCGGGAACGCCGCGATCCGCCTTGGCATGTCGGGCGCGTCGGAGGGCGATGCCTACGGTATCCAGGTTGTACCACTCTATTATGTCAGCGCGGCCCAGATGGCCGAGACCCTGCGTCCGATCGCGCGTGAGGGCGGCGTCCTGCATGTGGACGAGACCCGCAATGTCATCATGCTGGGCGGAACCCGTTTCGAGCTGGCGGCCCTGCTGGAGGCGGTCGAAATCTTCGACGTGAACTGGCTATCCGGCATGTCCTTCGGTCTTTTCTCGCTGGAATATGCCGATGCGCTGACCCTAGCCGACGAGTTGAACGCGATACTGGGCGACGGCAAGCGCGGCGTGGCCGGTGGGCTCGTCCGGCTGGTCCCGGTGGAACGGCTGAACGCGGTGCTGGCGGTATCCCGCCAGCACCGGTATATCCAGCAGGTCCGGCAATGGGTCGAGCGTCTCGACAAGCCCGGCGGCGGCGGTAGCGGCGGCGACCGGGAGCTATACATATATTTTGTGCAGAACGGCAAGGCCGTCGATCTGGCCGCCGTGCTCAGCGACGTTTTCGCCGGCCAGGGCCAGCAGCAATTATCGGCCGCCCGGCCAGAGCCCGGCAGGCTCGCGCCCGGGCTGGAGCCGGTGCAGATCGGCGACGCCCAGGCGCAAACGGGCGGCGATGTCCAGGGCGAGCAGCAGGCACAACGCCAACCCGCGCCAACCACCGCCGTATCGCGACCCGCCGCCGGCGCGGGCATCACGCTGTCCCAAGGTGGCCAGATCCGCGTGGTCGCCGACGAGGAACGCAACGCCTTGCTGATTTCGGGGACGCAGGGCGAATACCGGTCCATCCTGCGGGCGCTCAAGCAGCTTGACCGCCGACCGCTCGAGGTGCTGATCGAAGTCACCATCGCCGACGTCACCCTGACCGACCGGCTGGAATACGGCGTGCGCTGGTTCTTCCAGAGCGGCAATCATGGCGTGACGATGAGCGACCTTTCCGATGGCGCGATCGCGTCCAGCTTCCCCGGCCTGTCCTATGTCTATTCGGTAACGAACGCCAAATCGGTACTGGACCTGTTGTCCAGCATCACCGATGTCGAGGTGATTTCAGCGCCACAGCTTCTGGTGCTCAACAACCAGGAGGCTCAGCTTCAGGTCGGATCGGAGGTGCCCGTCGCGACCCAGCAGTCGACTACGATTGATCCTGATCCTCTCATTGCCGACAGGATCGTCAGCACCATCGAGTTGAAGAGCACCGGCGTGATCCTAAAGGTGAGACCCAGGGTCAACGATAGCGGCCTGATCATCGTGGAGATCGAGCAGGAGGTAAGCCAGGTCAGCCAGGACGCCGCCGCCGGCTCGTTGACGCCGACGATATCCAAGCGCGTCATCACCACGACCGCCGCGGTGCAAAGCGGCCAGACCGTGGCGCTGGGCGGCCTGATTCAGGACAACAAGACGAATACCAAGGTAGGCATACCGGGACTGTCGGCGATTCCCTTCCTCGGCGCGCTGTTCCGCTACACCACCGACACGATCACCCGCAGCGAGCTGCTTGTACTGGTCTCGCCAAGGATCATCCGCGACACACGCGGCGCCATGGATATCACCAACGAATTGCGCCAGCGCATGGAAGACCTTGCACGGCTTGAGGCCAAGATCGCGCCAAAACGGGAAGACAGTGCGGAAGAAAAACCTGAAGAAGAGCCCGAAGGCGCACCGACTGCCGAATAGACTGGTGCGAATTCCAGGATCAAACCGCGGCGTCGCCCTGATCGCCGTACTGTGGGTCGTGCTCCTGCTGTCGGTGATCGCGGGCAGCCTGATGATGCTGACCCGGACCGAACTCGGCCTATCGCGCAATCTCGTGCTGTCGGCGAAGGCCGAGGCGCTGGCGGAGGGCGGAATCCACCTTGCCATCGGCAAATTGCTGGCGCCGGGCGCCAAGGCCCGTGCCGACGGCAGCCCGTGGCGGGTGGAACTGGAGGCGGGCCGTCTCGACATCGCAATCGCCGACGTTACCGGCCGCGTCGACCTGAATGCCGCGCCATCCGAATTGATCGCCGGCCTGTTTCGGGCCGCCGGCGCGGAGCCGGAGCTGGCCGAAACCCTGGCCGGCCGGATTGCCGATTGGCGCGATGCCGACGATACGCCGCGTCCCGACGGCGCCGAGCAATCCGATTACGCCGGCTACGAGCCCCCGCCGCGGGTCGCCAACGGCCCCTTCCTGGCGGCCGACGAGATCATGCGCATTCCCGGCATGACGGCGGACCTTTGGGCGCGAATC
>CBFDDT010000283.1:0-3278 GCA_965603635.1 uncultured bacterium
GGAGCGGCGCAGCAGGAAGGCCTCGGGGTCGAAACTTTCCTGCGCCGTGCGTTTCACATGGGCCGAGGCCGGCGCGTCGTCGAGTTCCTCGTTATCGCTGATCCGCCGCCCGATGATGTTGTCGCGTTCGCCTTGCGCAAGCGTGTCGAAATGGTTGAGGTCATGCACCCATTGCTGGACCGCGACGAAGCTGGAGCCGGCTAGTCCCGCCTCGCCGGTGCGCAGGAAGGCGGCGTAGATTGCGGCCTCGCCCTCGGGGTTCTCGGTGCCGTCCTCATAGCCCGACAGGTCCAGGCCACGGTCGAATTTGAAGCCGTCCACCTGCCGGTTGCGGCGGAAGGCCGGGCCAACCGCTTGCGCGAGTTCGCGCGCCTGCCCGGCGATATGGCCGCGGTCCTCGCCGCGAATCCAGACCCAGAGATCCGCCTGTGTCGAGGGGATCGCGCAGCCGGGCCCGGTCATGGCGGGGAACGGCCGCAGGCCCCCGACCGTCTTGCCAAGCGCCTGAACCAGCCCCTGGCCCAACCCGACCACGATATCCTCTCCGCCGGCCCGCGACGCCAGACTTGCCAGTGCAGGCGCGGGATCGGTGTCCGGAACCAGACCGAATTCCAGATAGCGCGAATGGCCGGGAACGGGGGATAGAATGCCGGGCTGATATGAGGTCATGCCGTCTCCTCCGCAGGATTGCACGGGCCAGGGTTTTCGGTTAGATCGTGCCGCCGGGCACGCCTGGGCGCAAGAGGCAATTCTCGTAGCGGCTTGCTCCGGCGAAACGGGCGATTAGAATTTGGTCGCCAAACAGGCGGTTTTTTAGGCAATATCGGCGGATGAAGCAAGATTCAAGACACATTGCCGGATGGCGCGAGTGGGTGGGATTGATGGGGTTGGGCGTTGAGTCCATCAAGGCCAAGCTGGATACCGGCGCGCGGACATCGGCGATTCACGCCTTCGATGTGGAGAGCTACGGCTGTGACGGCGAACGGCGGGTGCGGTTTTTTATCCACCCCCTGCAAAAGGACGATAAGCTGGCGGTCGCCTGCGACGCGGCGGTGGCCGATATCCGCACTGTCAGCAATCCCGGCGGGCGGCGCGAGAAACGCTATATCATCCGCACCGAACTCAGCCTGGGCGGTGAGGCCTGGCCGATCGAGCTGAGCCTGACCGACCGCGACGAAATGGGTTTCAGACTGTTGATCGGGCGCACCGCCATGCAGGGGCGATTGTTGATCGATCCGGACCATTCCTTTCTGATGGGCAAGGAAAAGCGAAGCAGGAAAGTCAAAAAAACCAAGAGCAGGGGGACGAAATGAAGATTGTCATGTTGGCCCGCAATCCCGAACTCTATTCCCACAAACGCCTGGTGGAGGCGGCGCAAGCGCGGGATCACGAGATCGAAATCATCAACACCACGCGATGCTATATGAACATCACCTCGCATCGCCCAAAGGTGTTCTATCAGGGAAATCCGATCACCGGCGTGGACGCCGTGATCCCGCGCATCGGCGCGTCGGTCACCTCATACGGCGCGGCCGTGGTGCGCCAGTTCGAGATGATGGGCGTCTGGGCGCTCAACGAATCGGTGGCCATCGTGCGCTCGCGCGACAAGCTGCGCAGCCTGCAGATCCTGTCGAAGCACGGCATCGGCCTGCCGGTCACCGCGTTCGCAAACGATACCAGCCGGGCCGAGGAACTGATCCAGATGGTCGGCGGCGCGCCGGTTATCATCAAGCTGCTGGAGGGCACCCAGGGCGTCGGCGTGGTGCTGGGCGAAACCCACGATTCCGCAAAGAGCGTGATCCAGGCCTTCCGCGGCGCCAAGGTGGATATCCTGGTTCAGGAATTCATCAAGGAGGCCGAGGGCGCCGATATCCGCTGCTTCGTCATCGACGGCAAGGTGGTGGCCGCGATGAAGCGCCAGGGGCCGGAAGGCGAGTTCCGCTCCAACCTGCATCGTGGCGGCTCGGCGGAGAAGATCAGGATTACGCCGGAGGAACGCTCCACCGCGGTGCGCGCGGCCAAGCATCTGGGGCTGAATGTCTGCGGCGTCGACCTGCTGCGCTCGAACCACGGGCCGGTGGTCATGGAGGTCAATTCCTCGCCGGGTTTCGAGGGCATCGAGAAAGCCACCAACATCGACATCGCCGGCAAGATCATCGCATTCATCGAGAACAACGGCCCCAAGCGGAAGACCAAAACCCGGGGCAAGGGCTGACCCCCGAAACCGGCGGTCTGATCGTCGACGAACCGGCCGGGTTCCGTGTAACCCGCCGCTATTTCCAGCTCGTATAGCCCAGCGTGAGCGTGACCGGGTTGCCCGCCTTGCCGTTGATACGGAATTCGGCGATGCGTCTCTCGTTTGTCTTCACGCAGATGTAGGTTCCCACCGGCAACTTGGCCAGCGGCACGGCCCCCTTGGAATAACGCGCCTTTGCGCAACCGGCCCGGCCGCGATTCCGGCTACCGCTGACGCTCATCGCCGCGCCGTTCCTGGGCGTCAGGAACAGATCCTTGGCGGTCTTCGCCTGGAACCAGACATCGGCGACCGACTGCTGGTCCATCACGCCCCGGTCCACGTCGAAGACATGGGTCTGACGCACGCTCAGCGCGCCGGTCGAAAAGGTCACGGGCTTTGCCGGCTGCACGGGCACCTGCAACGTCGGCGCTGGCGCCTGCAACTTGGCGCCGCTGCATGAGAAGCCGCCGGTAATGGCGCGGCATGTCTGGCCCGCCGGGGCCTCGCGCTGAACGGAGCCGGCGCCGCCATAGATGCACATCAGGGTCGGTTTACCGCCGATATTCATGATCTTGGTCTGGCTCAAGCGGTCGACGACCGGGGTCGTCCACCAACCGCTCGGCAGATTGTCGGTGATCGTCCTGCGCGCCTGCTGCAACGGGCAATTGATACGTGTTTCCGCCGCGGCGGACCCGGCGGCCGCGACCAGAACCAGCCCGGCCAGCAATCCTGTCTTGATCCTTATGCTCATCTTCTTTTTCCTTATTAGTTAACGAACGACCCATGGTAAAATCGGGTACCCACTCCGCCGAAAAATTTTCTTTTCCTCCACCAGGCCGCCTACCCGCTCTCCGGAAAGGTCAGCCAGTTGGGCGGCACATCGTCGGTCAGCCAGACGCCGTTTGCCGAGACGAAAAACAGCATCCCCGCCCGGGCCATCTCGCCGGCCGCCACTTCCAGTATGACGGGCTTTCCCCGCCGCCGACCCACATTGACGGCGGTTTCCCGGTCGGGCGACAGATGCACATGGTGGCGTTTCATG
>CBFDDT010000284.1:0-3264 GCA_965603635.1 uncultured bacterium
CGAGCGCCCCGGCTATGGCCTGTTTGGTATCGTCCAGGGCAGTACCTTCGAGGATTTGCGGCGGGAATCGGTCGATGCGCTGACCGGTATCGGCTTCGACGGTTACGCGATCGGCGGGCTGGCGGTGGGCGAGGGGCAGGAGGAGATGTTCCGCGCGCTGGATTTCACCGGCCCGATGCTGCCGGACGACCGGCCGCGCTACCTGATGGGCGTCGGGCGGCCGCTGGATATCGTCGGCTCGGTGCTGCGCGGCGTCGATATGTTCGACTGCGTGATGCCGACGCGATCAGGGCGCACCGGCCAGGGCTTCACGCGCCATGGCGTGCTGAACATCCGCAATGCCCGCCACATCCATGACGACCGCCCACTGGACGAGGCCTGCGAGTGCCCCGCTTGCCGCAAGCACAGCCGGGGCTATCTGCATCATTTGTTTAGGGCGAACGAGATGCTGGGGTCGATGCTGCTGACATGGCATAATCTGCGCTATTATCAGGATCTGATGGCGGGCCTGCGGGCGGCCATCGAGGCTGGCGAGTTGGAAAGCCACGCGGCGGCGCTGGAGGCCGCGATGGCGGATGGCGATATCCCGGCTACGTCGGACCCGCTGACAGGAGACAAATGATGAGCGACGACATCTATTCGGGGCTGACCCAGCTTGGCGGCAAGGCCGACCTGCCGGCCTCGCCCGAGGAAGCGGTGCTGGAGCGTGTGCCCAATCCGCAGAAGGGCGAGCGCTATATCGTGCGGTTCACCGCGCCGGAATTCACCTCGCTCTGTCCGATCACCGGCCAGCCGGATTTCGCTCATTTGATGATCGATTACGTGCCGGGCGACTGGCTGGTGGAGAGCAAATCGCTGAAGCTCTATCTGGGCAGTTTCCGCAACCACGGCGCCTTCCACGAGGATTGCACGGTGGCTATCGCCAAGCGCCTGCGCGACCTGCTGGAACCGGTGTGGATCCGCATCGGCGGCTACTGGTATCCGCGCGGCGGCATTCCCATCGACGTGTTCTGGCAGTCCGGCGCGCCGCCCGAAGACGTCTGGATCCCCGACCAGGGCGTGGCGCCCTACCGCGGGCGGGGATAATACCGATGCCCGGCCCACGCGACGCCATCCGCGCAAAGGCGCTGGAGGTCGGCTTCGACGCGGTCGGTTTCGCGCCCGCCGAGCTGGGCGGGGATGTCGCGGAGAACTTGCGTAAATTCATCTCCCTTGGGCTTCACGGCGAGATGGCCTGGATGCCGGAGAAGGCCGACCGCCGCATTGGCCCCAACGCGCTCTGGCCCGAGGCGAAGAGTGTAATCGCGCTCGGCATGAGTTACGCGCCAGCCGAGGACCCGCTGGCGCTGGCGGACAGGCCGGATCGCGGCGTCATATCGGTCTATGCTCGCAACCGCGACTACCACGACACCGTCAAGAAACGCCTGAAGGAACTGGGCCGCTGGATCGTCGCGAGCCAGGGTTGCGAGATCAAGGTCTTCGTCGATACCGCCCCGGTGATGGAAAAACCCCTGGCCGCGCTGGCCGGCATCGGCTGGCAGGGCAAGCATACCAATCTGGTCTCGCGCGAACATGGCTCATGGCTGTTCCTGGGCGAGATCTACACGACGCTGGAGATCGACCCCGACGCGGCCGAGGAAGATCATTGCGGAACTTGCCGCGACTGCCTCGACGCCTGCCCGACGAACGCCTTCCCGGCCCCCCGCCAGATCGACGCAAGGCGCTGTATTTCGTACCTCACCATCGAACACAGGGGCCCGATCCCGGAAAAACTGCGTCCATTAATGGGCAACCGCATCTATGGCTGCGATGACTGCCTCGCCGCCTGCCCCTGGAACAAGTTCGCGCGCGCTACTACAGAACCCGCTTTCCTGCCGCGCGCCGAACTAACAGCCCCGCGCCTCGCCGACCTCGCCCAACTGGACGACGCGGGGTTCCGCGAACTCTTCACCGCCTCCCCGATAAAACGCATCGGCAGCGCCCGTTTCACCCGCAACGTCCTGATCGCGCTCGGCAACAGCGGCGACCCGGCGCAAATCCCGGTGGTCGAGGCGCTGTGCGGAGACGACGACCCGGTGGTGAGGGACGCGGCGGCCTGGGCGGTGGGGCGGTTGAGTAATCCTTGAGAGCAATCAACCAAAACGGTATAGCATGTGACTATGGGTAACGTGTCGCAGGAAAATAAAACCATCGCCAGTACGGCGGCCGCCGTGTTCGGTGGCGAGGCCAGCGTTTTCCGATATCGGGACGACAATGGAAAGCGCGATATCGGGATATTGTCGTGCAAGGGTAGCCCCGTTTCTGGAGTTACATCATACGCGACCATCGGCCTGTCTGACACTCCGCTGTACAAGGGTGGCGTGGAATATCCGGTTCGAGTCGAAATCGTCGGTGCATGCGCGGATGCGTATGAGGAGTTTGCAAATGTTTTGGGGACGGCCGCCTTCAATATTATCAACTCAGGCTGGTCTTGTTATCCGGGCGCTATATTCCCCGATGTAATAGCGATGTACGCGCTCTCGCCGACAATGCGCCATTTCATGTTTGTCCCGCCCTTCCTGTGGGAGGGAGGATTGCAGACCCTCAGGTTCGATAACAAAACGGTCACGTGGCTGTTGGCGGTGCCGATTTCCCAAGACGAATTTCAGTATGCCGAGACCAACGGTTCAGACAAACTTGAAGGGCTTTTTGAGCAGCAACAGATCGACGTTTTCGACATTGAGCGGGTGTCAGTGGTATAGTAAAACAGTATCGCACGTTAGAATAAGCGCCGAATGAACAAAAAGATCGCAAGAATGGTCCGCCGGGTTGTGAGACTTCTCGTTGCTGGCGAGTATGAAGAGCTTGCCGCGGCCACCAAATACACACGGCTGCGAGCGGAACATATTCGCGAGAGCGTCGAAGAGTATCCGGGGATACTCACGATGCCGCCGGAAAGCACATTCGATAATATCGATGCTATCGAGACCACGGGGCCGCCGCCGCGGCAATGGTCGGTTCGTGTCGATCTATGGACCCGAGAGGAAGGTCGCTCCGACCTTTCCATGGAGATGATCCTGATCGAATCGGATGATGAATTCCTGACGGTAGAGCTGGACGGTATTCATGTGTTGTAACGAAATTCAGCAATGCACGTCAGAACAGACGAGCGATAATGCCCAAGAAAATTGCCCTGCGGGATGTGTTCGCCAGTTTGTTGGCGTTGCGATGGACGCCCCGTTACCGCGTGGGCCAGATGATCTGGTTTCCGACGATTTCGAAATT
>CBFDDT010000285.1:0-3228 GCA_965603635.1 uncultured bacterium
GACGTTTATGTGCGCTTCCATTACGACGCGCAATTATCGGCGAGCATGGTCGAGATCGGGCCGGCGTTTTCCGCCTCGGCCGGGGCGGAGCGTTTTCCGGTGGCGCTCGACAACGAATATCCGTCGGACTGGCGGGACCAGTTCGAGGGCATCGGGATCGACGGCGCGCATCTGGTCGTGACTTACAAGACGAAGGCCAGGGGATTGGTCACAGACAGGTTCGCGCCGCAAATCCTGGTCGGCGCGCGGATAGGTATTGCGGCCCCAAAACCAGGGGAGTGAATCAGGAACAGGGGAATTCGTCGATCAATGCAAGCATCACCGTCGCGCCAAAGGGCAGGTCTGCATATTGGGGATCGTTGTCCATGGCGATTCGCATCATACCGATCATTCCGGGGCCATGGTGGACGCATTTTTGTCTCGATCCGGGGCTTCACGCCACCTTCAATCCGACATACTGTTCCATGGTCACGCTGCTTATCCAGACCCGCCGTGGTTTATAAGGCCGGGCGCGTGGCCGGCGGTTGCGGTTGCGGTTGCGGTTGCGGTTGCGGCCGCTGAAATCCGCCCAGGGAAATACGAGGTTGCATATGTCGTTTACGCATTTATTCACGCCCCACGCCATTCGCGGCGTTGAATTCAAGAACCGGATATTTTCCACCGCGCATCAGACCCTTCTGGCCCGGGACGGGCGCCCCAGCGACGAAATGGTGGCCTACCATGAAGCCCGCGCCGCCGGCGGCGCCGGATTGATCGTCATGGAAGCCGCCCGTCCGCACGGCGACGCGGTCACCACGCCGCTTTATATCGACGCCAGCAGGGACGAGTGCATTCCCGGTTACCGGAAAACCGCCGAAGCCGTCCACAAGCACGGCTGCAAGCTGTTCGGCCAGGTTACCCATGGCGGGCGGATCGCCCATGGATATGGCGGATTGTTGAGCGTGCCCCATGCGCCGTCCACCGTTCCCGACCACCGGTTCCATACCATGCCCAGGGCGATGCCCACGGATTATGTGTGGGAGATCATCGACGCCCATGCGAATGCGGCGCGCCGCCTTATAGAGGCAGGGCTCGATGGCATTGAAATGACCGCCAGCCATGGCCTGCTGCTGGCCCAGTTCCTGAGCCCCGACGTCAACCGCCGCGACGATGAATTCGGCGGATCGGAAGAAAAACGCTTCCGCTTCATTCACGAGGTCGTCGCCGCCGTCCGCAAGACCATCGGCCCGGACCGCGTCATCGGCATCCGCATTTCGGCCCAGGAGGACGATCCGACCGGGCTGGATGCGCAAACGGTGCTGGGTGCCTGCCGCCGGATGAACGATCTCGCGGACCTGGACTATCTTAACGTCACCATGGGTTCCATGGCGGGACTGGGCAGCTCCGTGCATGTGGCGCCGCCGATGTCCTTCGAACATGCCTATACCGCGCCCCACGCCGCCAGCATCAAGCAAGTGTTCTCGCGCTCGGTTTTCGTCGCCGGGCGTATCAATCAGCCGCAACTGGCGGAACAGGTCCTTGAAAAGGGACAGGCCGATATGTGCGGCATGACCCGCGCCATGATCTCCGATCCGGAAATGCCCAACAAGGCGCGCGGCGGAAAACTTGACGATATCCGCGCCTGCATCGGCTGTAACCAGGCCTGCATCGGCCATTACCATCAGGGCGTTCCGATTTCCTGTATCCAGAATCCCCTGTCGGGCCGGGAACTGTCACTGGGTCCGCATGCCAGGGCCAGGACCGCGCGCGCCATCCTGGTCGCGGGCGGCGGACCCGGCGGCATGAAGGCGGCCGCGGCCGCGGCGGAGCGGGGCCATCGGGTTGTCTTGTGCGAGAAATCGGGGCAACTCGGCGGACAGGTATTGCTGGCGCAGACATTGCCTGACCGGGCGGAGTTCGGCGTTCTGGTGGATAATCTGAAGCGCGAGATGGAACTGGCCGGCGTGGAGGTTCGCCTGAACAGCGCGGTTGACGCCGAGCTGATTGAAAGAGAGAAGCCGGACGCCGTCATCATTGCGACGGGGGCAATACCCTTCAGCACCGATGCCGAGATCGCCGACGGCACCCACGTGGTCGAAGCGTGGCAGATTTTGCAGGGCGAAGCCAATGTCGGAAGCTCGGTGGTTATTGCGGACTGGCGCTGCGACTGGATCGGCGTGGGTCTTGCGGAAAAGCTGGCGCGGGATGGATGCCATGTCAGACTGGCGGTGGGCGGAACCCATGCCGGGCAGAACCTGCAAATATACCTGCGCGACAATTGGGCCGGAAAACTCCACCGCCTGGGCGTGGAGGTCATTCCCTACGCCCGCCTGTTCGGCGCGGACGGGGACACGGCCTATTTCCATCACATGGCCAGCGGCGAGGCCATTGTCTGCGAGGCGATGGATACGCTGGTGCTGGCGCAGGGCCATCAGCCGGTGACCGCATTGGAGGCCGAATTGCGCGACCGCGATCTGGAAATTCATCTGGTCGGCGACTGCCTGAGCCCGCGAACCGCCGAGGAAGCAATCCATGAAGGATTGATGGTCGCAAGAACGGTGTAACCTGTTCCGGGGACGATGCGAACCGGAAGGGCGCGCGGCGATGCTTTTCGGGGGCCGGGGGAATTGTCTTGTAGAAGGATTGCCGAGTGGCCGCATCCTTCGACAGGCTCAGGATGAGGGTTTATTGTGTTATATTCTCACCACTTACTCCTCATCCTGAGCCTGTCGAAGGATGCGCCCGCGAGTAAAACAAAGCGATAGTCAGCACATGTCGATCTACGTCTACATCCTCCGATGCCGGACCGGTAGCTACTACACCGGTTCGGCCCGCACGTCGCTTGAACAGCGCGTGGCAGAGCATAATTCCGGGGCGTATGGCGGCTATACGGCGCGCCGCCGGCCGGTCGAATTGGTCTTCGCACAAGAGTTCGACCGGATCGAGGATGCTATTGCCGCTGAACGCCAGATCAAGGGCTGGAGTCGGGCCAAGAAGGAAGCCTTGATTGCGGGTGACGTGGGGCTGTTGCGGGCTCTGTCTCGAAACAGAACCGAATACCCTCTGCCGCTTGGCGGATAATCGCCATTCACGCAAGATTGGCCGAGTGGCTGCATCCTTCGACAGGCTCAGGATGAGGATTCTTTATAGAATATAATTACTTACTCCTCATCCTGAGCCTGTCGAAGGATGCGCCGGACATGTCGCCCCTCACCCCCCCAGCAGCTCCAGAAACCGTACCGCGTCGGC
>CBFDDT010000286.1:0-3164 GCA_965603635.1 uncultured bacterium
AGGCGGAAATGAACGCCGTCCTGCAGGCCAGGGACGCGCTGACCGGGTTCTTCGCTGCACTCAAGGGCGGCGGCGCGAAGGTAAAGGAATATCTCGGCCCGACCCTTGCCTCACGTTATAGCGACGCTAATGCGCTGCGCCGGGAACGCTTCGGCGCCGAGACCTATCTTAGCTATGAGATCTTCGATTTCCGGATCAACAAGGCCATGACCCAGGTAAAGCTCCGCTATTTTCTGGCCGAGAACGACCTGGGGGATGCGCTAATCCGGCAGCGCGCCGTTACCTTCGCGCGGGCCGGTGGCGGCTGGAAGATAAGTGAATTCGACAATTTCGACTTCGACTGACCCGGCGCGTCGAATGCCGGGGTAACCGACTCATATGCCGACGCTCGCGAACGCCTGCTGTCGGAAATTGACGCCGACGTTCGCGAAACGGCGCGCTGGCTGGGCGACAAACGGCTGGACGAAGCCGTGCGCAATGCGATGACGCGTGTGCCGCGCCATGAATTCGTGCCGCGCTGGGAGAAACCCCACGCCTACGAAAACAGGCCGCTCTCGATCGGTCAGGGACAGACAATCTCGCAGCCCTATATCGTCGCGGCCATGACCCAGATGCTGCATCCCAGGCCGGATATGAGGGTGTTGGAGATCGGTACCGGCTGCGGTTACCAGGCCGCCGTGCTGGCCGAAGTGGTGGCCGAGGTCTGGAGCATCGAGCGCATTCCCGAACTGGCGGAGGCCGCAGCCGCGCGGCTCAAGCGCCTGGGCTATGGCAATATTCATGTAAAAACCGACGACGGCAGCACGGGCTGGCCCGAACATGCCCCCTATGACGGCATCCTCGTCACCGCCGCGGGCAGGGAAATTCCCGCCGCCCTGATCGACCAACTCGCCCCCGGCGGTCGCATGGTCATCCCCGTCGGCATCGGGCGCTACGAGCAGGTTTTGACATTGGTGTCGAAGGATGACGACGGAGATGTCACCGAGGAGCGGGGCCTGCCCGTCGCTTTCGTGCCGCTGATTACGGGGAAGAACAGTTAAAGTAATTTCGGCTCTTTCTCCGATCGGGTAGGGGCGGCCCTTAATAGACGGAATTCGCTGAGAAATTTTCTATCTCTTTCCGGATCGAATTCCACATGTTAACATTCAAACAAGTTTAAGGATTAACCTTAGACATACGGATATATGCGCAAAAAAAGAGAATAAACGACAGCGAACGCAAGCGCAGGAAAATACCGTAATAACTGTGGAGGATTGAACGTTGGTCTATACGAAAAAACATCCCGCGTTGTTGATTATGGGCGTGTTGCTGGTGGCGCTGGCCGTCGCCACGAACGCCGGGATACTGGACGGGCTTGTTGATTATCTGAAAATCGGCAAAAAGACGGGCGAGATAGTCGGCATGTCGGGTTTCTTCGGCATCGTCGGCGTCCTCGTCGGCGCCTGGCATATGTGGGGCAAACACGAGGAAGGAAACCTCGACTATTATCTGTCGAGCGTGGCGGGGGCGATTTTCATATTGTTCATCGCCATGATCGTCACCTGGTTCGTCGCCCCGTGGGTCGCCGTCATCAGCAAGTCGATGGGCCCGGTGATGGGCGCCAAGTATCTGCATCAGGTCCTTGGACTGAACTACGTCGTGCTCGGCATCCTTGCCGGTA
This sequence comes from uncultured bacterium, assembly GCA_965603635.1. GTDB lineage: Bacteria > Pseudomonadota > Alphaproteobacteria > UBA8366 > JADFVY01 > JADFVY01. Next base: position 1,661 of record CBFDDT010000286.1, read on the forward strand.
TCATTACCGTGAACGTGTTCAGGATTCCGGGTTGGGCGGAGAACGGGGTGCGATTGTCCCGCCTCGGCCTCAAGACCGGGGTCATTCTGCTGGGCACGTTGTACAGTTTGGCCGAACTGGTTCATCTCGGCAAGCTTTCGGTCGTGATGATCGGGTTCTTCGTGCTCGGTTCGGTCGGCCTCGTGCTGTATATGGGCGGTCGCATGAAGATCCCCAACTCCATGGGCGGCGTGCTGTCCGCGGGGATGGGCGTTTGCGGCGTTTCCGCCACGGTGGCGGCGGCGCCCGTCGTCCAGGCCAAGCCGACGGAAATCGCCTATACCATCGGCACCATCCTGATCTGGGGCGTGGGCTGCATGTTCCTGTTCCCGGTCGTCGGGCATGTGCTCAATCTTGGCCATGTTCAGTTCGGCGCCTGGGCGGGCACCGGCATCCTCAATTCGGCACAGGTCGCGGGCGCGGCCCTGGCATACCAGCCGGACGGGATCGAAACCCTGAAGGTCGCTGAAATCTTCAACATCACCCGCGTGCTGTTCCTGCCGCTGATCGTCCTGTGGCTGGCGATCTGGTATGTGCGGCGCGAGGAATCGGCCGCCGGAACACAGGTCAATGTCGGCAAGGTGGTGATCGAGAAGTTCCCGCTCTTCGTGATCGGCTTTATCCTGATGTTCGCCCTGTCCTCGACGGGTATTTTCGCACCGCCGAATCATTACAAGGGCAAGTATTTCGACAACGACATCAAGGAGTCGAAATTGCTGACCGAAGAGGATGTGGCGTTGCTGACCTCCGAGGCCGACAAGGTGCAAAGCCCGGCCCGGGCCGAGGCGCTGGCCCGCCTGATCGAGGGCCGGAAGATCGCGAATATCGACGACGATGCGACGATCCGCGGTCTGACCAACGCCAAGGTGCTTTCCAAGGACGCCAACAAGGCTCTCAAGAAGGCCCATAAGGTCGTGTACCACACGGCGAAGAAGATCAAGCAGTTCCGGCAGTGGATTACCTGGCTGTTCGCCTTCGGCCTTACCGGCCTGGGCATGCAGATCACTGGGGCGGCGATGCGTCAGGCGGGCGGTCAGCCGCTGGTCATCGGCGGTATCGTCGGCACGATCAAGGCCGTTCTTTCGTTGATCGTGATTCTTCTGTTCGTCACCGAAACCATCTAAGGGAAGGAACCTGCCATGTCTGAAAATGACAGCCAGAACATCGACCTTCAAAAAGAAGGCAAGGCCACGTTCCATCGCGGTTCCGCCTTGTCGGTCTTCAAGAGTGACCGTGCGGAGGATCTCCTGGCGCTGCTTTGCGCCTTGCTGATCGCATTGGGCGTATACGTTCTGGTCGGGTAAAACCGGATACCGGAATGAACGGCCCGGCGCGCGCCTTAACCGGCCGCGCCGGGTCACTTTTTTTGTGCAAACTGTTAAAGGGCACAGGCAATGACGCCGGCAAGGATACTTCTGGCCAGCCACGGCACCCCGGGCGCACGCGCCGCCGAGCAGGCGGCGTT
>CBFDDT010000287.1:0-3161 GCA_965603635.1 uncultured bacterium
GACGATCTCGGGCAAAATCCGCCGCGTGGAAATGCGGACGCTGGAAGAAGAGCGCCGCGGCGGCGGTCGCCATGACCCGGACCGGCGCTATGAAAACGAATACTGGTGGGAAGATTTCGCCGCCAAGGAATAGGAAACTCTACCAGTAAAGCGGAAAACACTCCTGCACCTGGCCGGTCGCGGTGACGGCGCATGTGTAGTTCTTGCCCTGAAACTCGATCAGCAACAGGAACCCCTGGAAGCCCTCGCTTGACGAGGCGCGAATATTGCCTTTTTCGACAATCGCGACGGCTTCCTTACCCTTCACGGACCGATCCTGCGCCACCGCCGGCGCGTTCGAGGCGAACATGATAATGGCGGCGCCCACCGCCAGATACATTCTGCGCATGACTTTTCCCTTCATTGTTACCTGGACGACGATACCACGATTTTCGCCCCCTCCCCATAATGCAGTCGACGGCAATTACCACTGTCGTTCAAACCCTGCTTCAAACGGTAGCCGCCTAGAACTCTCCACATCAACCGGCCGACGGATTGCCGGCGGGTAAACAGCAAAACAGGAGAGTTAGACATGACCACCGAAACCAAGGCCGTCCCCGCCCCGCGCAATGGCGTCGACACGCCGAATCTTCTCGCGACCATCAATGCCGTCGCGGGTCAGCCGGAGCTGGCCAAATTCAAGTTCACCGCCACCAACCAGTGGGTCGAAGGCACCCACAGCCAGACCACGATGCTTAATTTCGAGGGCGCCGGCGGCGCGCACGAACATAAGAAAGCATACACGGCCGACGGCGATCATCCGGCCGTCCTGTGCGGCGCCGACAACGGCCCGACCCCGATCGAGTGGGTGCTGCATGCGCTCGCCTCCTGCATTACGGCGGGCATTGGCAACATCGCCGCGGTGCGTGGCGTGACCCTCTACGAGCTGGAGTCGGTCATCGAAGGCGATATCGATCTGCGCGGCATCCTTGGCCTTTCCGACGAGGTCCGCAACGGCTTCTCGAACATCCGCGTCAGCTTCAAGATCAAGGGCGATGCCCCCCAGGAGAAACTGGAGCAGATCGTCGAGCAGGGCCGCGCCCGTTCGGCCGTCTACGACATCGTCACCAACGGCCTACCCGTTAAAATTGATATCGACGCGACGAGCGCCGTCGAACAGGCGGCGTAGCCCACGCATCTGGCTGGGGGGTGCCGGTTTCGGCCAGCACCCCCGCCAACCCCCTCTATTCCCAGGAGCAGTCCCATGAAGCGCACGGATGTCATTGTAATCGGTGGCGGCCAGGCTGGCCTCGCAATGAGCCGGCATCTTAGCCAGCGCGGCATCGACCATGTGGTTTTCGAGCGCCGCCGGTTGGCGGAGCGCTGGCGCAGCGAGCGCTGGGATTCCCTGCGTCTTCTGACGCCAAACTGGTTCAGCCGCCTGCCGGACTGGCGCTATCGGGGCGACGATCCCGACGGTTTCATGACCATGTCCGAGGTGGTGCGTTATTTCGAGGATTATGCGTGCGCCACATCGGCGCCGGTGGAAACCGATACCGAGGTCAGAAGCGTTGAGACCTTCGACGGCGGCTATCGCGTCGTCACCGACAAGGACACCTGGTTCACGCGTGGCGTGGTGATCGCGACCGGCGATAACAATACGCCGCGGGTTCCCGAGATGGCGATATCAGTGTCGCCCTCGATCCATCAAATCGTCCCGTCGGCCTACAGGAACCCCGGCCAGTTGCCCGATGGCGGCGTGCTGGTTGTCGGCGCCTCGGCATCGGGCGTGCAGCTGGCCGACGAGATCCACGCCTCGGGCCGGCCCGTCACGCTGGCTGTCGGCAAGCATACGCGGTTGCCGCGTGGTTATCGCGGGCGTGACATCATCTGGTGGATGGACAGCACCGGCATCCTGGACGAGACCACCGGCCAGGTGCGCGACCTGGAACGGTCCCGCCGCGAACCCTCCATGCAACTGGTCGGCAGCCCGGACTGCCACTCGATCGACCTGGCGCGTCTGGCGGGCGAGGGTGTGCGGATCGTCGGCCGGGCGCGCGACGGCGAGGGTGCGCGGATTCATTTCGCCGGCGATCTGCTGGAAACCACAAGCGCGGCCCACGACAAATTTGCGCGCCTGAAAAACCGGATTGACGATTTCGCCACCGATCATGGCATGGATCGCGAGGACGGCGGGGCGGAGGCGATCGCGCCGGTCATTTTCGACAGCCCCGAACAGACAATCGACCTGAAGGCGGAAGGGATATCCACGATCCTCTGGGCGACCGGGTTCACGCGCCGCTATCCCTGGCTGAAGGTCCCGGTGATCGACCCCCGCGCCGGTATCCTGCACCGCGACGGCGTGACCGCGGCGCCGGGGCTCTGCGTGCTGGGCCTGCAGTTTATGCGCCGGCGCAAATCCACATTCATCGACGGGGTCGGCGACGATGCCGCGTATCTGGCCGACCACATGCTGGATCATCTCGACGCGCGCCACGCCGTGGCCGCCTGACGATAGGGGAATGACCATGACAACCCACAAACCTGGACCCTGGCGCCACTATGACGCCATCATCGTCGGCGCGCGTTGCGCCGGCGCCGCGACCGCCATGCTGCTGGCCCGCCAGGGGCTGGACGTGCTGGTGGTCGAACGCGGCGAGTATGGCAGCGATGCGCTGTCGACCCATGCGCTGATGCGCGGGGCCGTTATGCAGCTTCAAGACTGGGGTTTGCTCGATGCCGTCAAGGCGTCCGGCGCGACGCCGGTGACCAGGACCAGCTTCCATTATGGCGACGAGCGGGTCAATGTCCGCATCAAGTCCGAATACGGCGTCGACGCGCTCTATGCGCCGCGTCGCAAGGTTCTGGACCGCATCCTGGTCGACGCCGCGCGCCAGGCTGGCGCCCAGTTCCGCTTCGGCTGCGTGATCGATGGCCTGATGCGCTCGGGCGACGGCGCGGTAAGCGGCGCTCGCCTGCGCGACGAATTCGGCCGGATCGAGGAAATTTCGGCCGGCATCGTAATCGGCGCCGACGGCGCCCGCTCAACCGTCGCCCGCTCGGTCGGCGCGGAAACCCTTGTCGAGGGCCAGTCGGCCACCGCCGTGGTTTATGGTTACTTCGATGGGCTGCCCGATGAGGGATACCGCTGGGGTTTCGCTCCCGGCATGGCCTCCGGCGTC
>CBFDDT010000288.1:0-3148 GCA_965603635.1 uncultured bacterium
GTCAACGCCGCGGCCAGCACGAAGCCGACAAGATAGCCGCCGGTAGGGCCGGCGAAATAGGCGATGCCGCCGCCGGCGGAAAACACTGGCAGGCCAACCGCGCCCTCGGCCAGATAGAGCAGCAGGGTCGCCCCGCCGAGACGCCAGCCATAAGCCATGCCAATGGCCAGAATGACGAACGTCTGCATTGTGATCGGCACCGGCCCGGGCCAGACCTGAATCTTGGCGGAAAGCGTCAGCAATGCGGTGCCAACAATGGCCAGGATCGCGAGGCGCAGCGGCCTGGCCAAACTGCCCTCGGGCCAGAGCGCGCCAATCAAAGTCTGTTGCGGTATTGCGGTGGTCGTGTTCATTTCAATCGCCCCATTAATGGTATTCATTAACGCCGTTTATAGCGGCCCTCCGGGAAAAACCCTAGCTGAATTTGTTACTGCGCGGAAATCCGGTGGGCGGCAGGCGGCCGGCCTGGGCGCGCTTGCCCAGCCAGCCTTCCAGTTTGGTCTCGGTGCGTTCGCCGCCGCCATGTTTCCAGGACAGGCCGTCCTCGCGCAGGAATGTTTTGACATCGGACAGACCGCCATCCTTGTAGCGCTGCAGGATAACGCCGCGCCCGCGCGTCATGGTCGGTATCTCGTCCAGCCCGAACACCAGCAGCTTGCGGTTCCGCCCGATCACTGCCACCGAATCGCCCTCGGCGGGAATGCAGAGCACGGCCGGCGCCTTGCCGGATACGTTCAGAATCTGCTTGCCGGCGCGAGTCTGGGCGATGACGGTGCTTTCCTCGACCACGAAGCCGCGCCCGTCATCGGCCGCCACCAACAGCTTGCGGTCCGGTTTGTGGACCATCAGGGTAACGATCTCCTCGCTGCCGAGATCGATCATCAGATTCAGCGGCTCGCCGAAACCGCGCCCGCCGGGCAGCTTATCGGCGCCCAGCGTGTAGAATCGCCCGTTGGTCGCGAAGACCAGCAGCTTGTCGGTGGTTTCCGCATGCAGGAAGAAACGGGCTTCGTCGCCTTCCTTGTATTTAATGTCCGTCTCGTCCGGCAGATGGCCGCGCAGCGTCCTGATCCAGCCGTGTTTCGAGCAGACCACGGTGACCGGTTCGCGCTCGATCATGGCCTCCAGCGGCACCACGACGGCGGTTGGCGGCTCGCCGATCACGGTGCGGCGTGGCGCCAACACCGGATCCTTGCCGATTTTATCGCGCATGGCGCGGATTTCAACGGCGATCCTGCTCCAGCGGGCCGCCTCGTCGCCTAGCAGGGCCTGCAATTGCGCCTGCTCAGCGGTCAATTCCTTATGCTCGGTCTTGATCTCGATTTCCCGCAGCTTGTGCAGGCGGCGCAGACGCAGGTTCAGGATTGCCTCGGCCTGATTGTCGCTCAGTTTGAAGCGCGACATCAGCTCCTGCTTCGGGTCGTCCTCCTCGCGAACGATGCGGATGATCTCGTCGATATTCAAATAAGCGATCAGGAACCCGTCGAGAATTTCCAGGCGCTCCGCGATCTTTCCCAGGCGATACGCGGTGCGCCGCTTCAATACGTCATGACGGTGATCCAGGAAGGCCTGCAGCACCTCGCGCAAATTCATCACCCTGGGCGTATGGTCCGCGTCCAGCGCATTCATGTTCATGCCAAAGCGGGTCTCTAGGTCGGTATGGCGATAGAGAGCCTCCATCAGCGTGGCGGGATCGACATTGCGGCTCTTGGGCTCCAGCACCAGGCGGATATCGTCCGACGACTCGTCACGCACGTCGGCCAGCATCGGCAGCTTGCGGTCGTTCAACAGTTCGGCGATGCGGATTTCCACTTTGTTTTTCTGAACCTGGTAGGGGATTTCGGTGACGACAATCTGCCAGATGCCGTTCTTCAGGGTTTCGACCTCCCAGCGCGCCCGCAGGCGCAGGCTGCCGCGCCCGGTGCGGTAGGTCTCCAGAATCGATTCGCGCGATTCCACTAGCTCGCCGCCAGTCGGGAAATCCGGCCCCGGCATATGGGTCAGCAGGGTTTCGATGGCGGCATTTGAATGCTTGATGAGATGCAACAGCGCGGCGCAAATCTCGGTAACGTTATGAGGCGGGATATTGGTCGCCATGCCGACCGCGATACCCGACGATCCGTTAGCCAGCAGATTCGGAAATCCGGCCGGCAGCACCACCGGCTCCATGTAATCGCCACTGAAATTCTCACGGAATTCGACCGCGTCCTCGTCGATCCCTTCCATCAGCATCTGGGCGATTTCGGTCAGCCGCGCCTCGGTATAGCGCATGGCCGCCGCCGAATCGCCGTCGATATTGCCGAAATTGCCCTGCCCGTCCACCAGCGGATAACGCACCGCGAAGGACTGCGCCAGACGCACCATGGCATCGTAGATCGACGAGTCGCCATGGGGATGGTAGTTGCCCATCGTATCGCCGACGATCTTGGCGCATTTCCTGAAGCCGGAGGCCGGGTTCAACTTCAACTCGCGCATGGCGTAGAGCAGCCGCCGATGGACCGGCTTCAGCCCGTCGCGCGCATCCGGCAGCGACCGCGACATGATCGTCGACATCGCATAGGCCAGATAACGTTCCTGCAGAATGTCGGCAAGCTGGGCCGGCTGGGCGCCGTTGCCGTCGCCGCCGCCGTTACCATTGCCGTCAACAGCCGTGTTGCTGCCGCTCATATAGCTATTCTCCTACCAGATATGGTGTTGTGCATTTGCGCTTATACTATGTCTTGGCGGGCCGCGTCGAGCCCGCGCAGATACCCGATTAACCTTTCCCGTGAATCCGGCGTGCGCGCGTTGTGGGCCGAGAAGACGTGGCGTTCCAGGAACCAGCCAGTCAATCGCAGCCCCTCATTGAGCTGCGCCAGGTCCGGCGCGCCGCCCTCGGGCGACAGGAACCGCGGCAGCGGCAGCAGCTTGTCGCGCCAGGGTTCGCCCGCCGACAGCGAAACCGCCCGCCCGCTTTTCGGCGATACCCAGGCCAGCCCGTCATTGGTTCCGGTCGACGCGCAGGAACCGAGATCGAGCCCGAACCCCAGATCCGCCAGCAGGCGCAACTCCCAATGAATATAGGCCTCGGCCCAACCAGGCCGGTCCAGCGCCTCCAGCAATTCACCCAACAAATGGTACAGCTCGGGATGCGGCGAGCGCTCCGGCA
>CBFDDT010000289.1:0-3113 GCA_965603635.1 uncultured bacterium
GGTAGGGCGGCAGTTCGATCAGTTCATGCAGTTGAAACCCCGCGGGCTCGATCACGGCGCGGGTTTGATCCGGCGTCATACGCATTTCGGTGCGCGGACAACGGAGTTCGCCCAGAACCGGTGTTTCCTCGCGCCGTTTTGCATGCCAGTTCACGATGGCGAAGCGCCCGCCCGGCTTCAGAACCGCCGCGACCGCGGCCGACAGGGCGGTCTGGTCCGGCACGCCATGGAAGGTGTTGGCGATCAGCACGAAATCGACCTTCTCGGGCAGCAGGGCCGGCAACTCCCGCGCATCGCCCTCGATCCAGCCGGCGACTTGCGCGCCCGCGCTAGCGACCTCGTCCCTGGCCATGTCCAGCATTTTTGGATCAAGATCCAGCCCATAACAGCGCCCGCCGGTCAGCACGGCCAGCGGCGCGGTGAACCAGCCGTCGCCGCAGCATAGATCCAGCACGGTCATATCCGGCGTTATCCCAAGCGCGCGAAGCGTGGCGGCGGGATCGGGCCAGAGTGCCGCCCACCAGTCGCGGTCCGGCATTATGGTGGCGGGGAAAAGAGCCCCTCGTTCCGTCATGCCGTAACCACCCGCTCGCCTAGCTCACCCGGACCATGACATAAGACCCCGGTGCGTCCTCGATGGGCTTCAGCTTGCCGTCGCCGGGTTTGCGGGCCGGGACCTTGGCCTTGCCCTGCCTGGCGATCCACTTGTTCCATTCCGGCCACCAGGAGCCCTTGTGCTCGGTGGCGCCGGCCAGCCAATCGTCCGGTGACTCGGGGCATTTATCGTTGGTCCAGTGTGAGTATTTGCCGCCCGCGGGCGGGTTGACGACGCCCGCGATATGGCCGGACGCGGCAAGCGTAAAGGTAACCGGACCGGAATAGAGCTGGGTCGCGTGGTAGGTCGTCATCCAGGGGGCGATGTGGTCCTCGCGGGTCGACAGGATATAGGTCGGTATCTTGATCCGGGTCAGGTCGATCGGCACGTCGCCCAACGTGATTCCGCCGGGTTGCGACAGCTTGTTTTCAACATACATTTTGCGCAGATAAAAACTGTGCATCGCCGCCGGCATGCGGGTCGAATCCGAGTTCCAGTACAGCAGGTCGAACGGGAAGGGGTCCTTGCCCAGCAGATAATTGTTCACCACGAACGACCAGATCAGATCGTTGGCGCGCAGCATGTTGAAGGTGGTCGCCATCTCCGACCCCTCCAGATAACCACGCTCGTTCATGCGTTCTTCCAGCGCGGCCAGTTGCGCCTCGTCGATGAAGACGCCCAGCTCGCCGGGGTCGGTGAAATCGACCAGGGTGACGAGGTAGGTCGCCGTGGCCACCCGGTCGTCGCCCTTTTCCGCCATATAGGCGAGCGTCGAGGCCAGCAGGGTTCCACCGAGGCAATAGCCGACGACATTCACCTTGTCCTCGCCCGTCGCCTGGCCGATCGCGTCCAGCGCCGCCAGCACGCCCTCGAACATGTAATTCTCGAAGGTCTTGGCGGCGAGCTTTTCGTCCGGGTTGACCCACGAGACGCAGAAAACCGTGTGCCCCTGTTCGGTCGTCCAGCGGATGAAGGAATTCTTCTCGCGCAGGTCCAGGATGTAATATTTGTTGATCCAGGGCGGCACGATCAGCAACGGCCGCTTGAAGACCTTCTCGGTCGTCGGCTCGAACTGCAGCAGTTGCAGCAGATCGTTCTGGAACACGACCTTGCCCGGCGTGGTGGCCAGGTTTTCGCCGACATCGAAGGCGTCGTGGTCGGTCATCCTGATCTTTAGCTGACCGTCGCCGCGCTCCATGTCGTCCAGCAGGTTTTGCAGCCCGCGAACCAGGTTCTCGCCCTTGCTGTCCAGCGTCTCGCGCAGCACCTCGGGGTTTGTCATCACGAAATTCGAGGGCGCCATCGCGTCGACGAACTGACGGGTATAGAAATCCACCTTCTTCGAGGTCTGATCGTCCATCCCCTCGACTTCGGCGACCGTGCTCTGCATCCAGCGAGCGGTCAGCAGATAGGATTGTTTTATAAAGTCGAAGACGTTGTTTTCTTCCCAGGCCGCGTCCTTGAAGCGCCGATCGTCATGGGCCGGCGCAATGGACGCCTCGACTTCCTCGCCCATCAGGCGCCGGGTGGTGTTCTGCCACAGGGTCATATAGTCCTGCCACAGCTCGAACTGGGCCTGCACGATCCTGTGGGGGTCCTGCATCAGATGCTGGGTCATCGTGAAGAAGGCCTCGCCGACATTCAGCGGGTCCGCATGACCCATCCCGCCGCCCTCTGCCTGGCGGGTCAGGAAATCCTGCACCAGCGCCTGGCTGCGCTCGGCGATGTCGGCCATGGCGCTGGTGAAATCGCCGTTGGGGGCGGTATTTTCCTTGGTCTCGGTCGTATCGGCCATTCGAATTGTACCTCGGTATGATTCAGTCAAACACACAGGCGCGCGGGCCGGATGTCCCGCACGTGTGATAACCTTGTCCTCCCTGAAATCACCGATGCGGACATAGCATGGATTTGATGTACTTTTCCAGTGCTGTTATGCGATAAAGTCAGGAAACTGGAGTCTCCGAATCTTGCAACTGTTTGTTTCCATCGCCCGTTTCATTTTTCTGCCCGCGATATTGGCGCTGGGCCTGCTTCTGGCCGGTTGCACCGATTACGATGTGCCGGGGGGCGACAAGCCCTGGCCGGAACTAAGCGAGTTTCCGGATCGGCCGGACCCGGAAGAGACAGACAAGCGCCGCCGCAAGCTTTATCAGCAATATGGCGATCTCGAGAAAGCCCTGCCGGCCACCGTGGAACGGCCCGCCCGCCCGCCGGCTGATGCGCTGAAGGTAGCGGTCATCCAGTTCCCGCGCGCCGGGGCCGACATGGGCGAGGGGACCAGGGAAGTCCTCGCCCAGGTCGCCGCCTACGCCCAGCAGGCGCGCGCCAATGTGCTGCTCTTCGGTTATTCCAGCCTGGGCATCGAACTGGCGTCCGGCGGCAGCGCCAACGAGGCCGCGCGCGGCATCGCCGAGGCCCGGCTGCGCGCCGTCGGGGTTGCGCTGGTCAAGGACGGGGTGCCGATCGACCGGCTGCAACTGATCGCCCGCGGCCGCGCGGAACCGGCCTATCTGGAAAG
>CBFDDT010000290.1:0-3086 GCA_965603635.1 uncultured bacterium
TGCAAGGCGCGGCCCGCGGGGCGATGCCCACGCATCGGCCAAGGGACGCAACGCCGCGGTCGGCCGGCAAGCGCCAACCCTCCGGGCAGGCTTGTGTTTCCCTCCGGACAGCGTCGAAGGCCGCTTGCGATGCCCGGCATCGCGGCGCGACCTTCTCCTAACCGGAGGAAAACACAAGCCTGTGAAAACAACAACATATTCCGGGCCAGACTCTTAGGCGCCGGGACCTTCCGTCAGCGACCGGCGGCGCGTCTGTATGCGGCAAGATCGATCGGCTGATCTGTTGAATTGAGGCTGTGATATGAATGGGCGGTAATTATCATATCGACCCGCTCGCCATCGCTGCTGAGCGGCAGGACGATCATGGTCTGGGTAATGTAGGGTTTGTCGCAAAATGCCAGCGATGTCTCGACGATCGCGGGGCTGCATCGATCCACACATATATTGAAGGCCGCCTTGCACCGAACGGCATCCGGGCCGGAGATCACGGTGGAGCAGTATTTGCCGGTGATATCCCGGCCCAGCATCTCGGCGACTTCGCTGCCGTTGAGACGAATCTTGAAATCGCGCGGATCGTCCCGAACCTCGTAAATGTTTACAAAACCGAGCAGGTCTGGAATTTCCACCGGGTTGATGTCGCGCCGCGTTGGCGCCACACGCTCACCGCGCTTGGCTTCCCAGTAATCGTAAAGGCGACGCAATCGCGCGTTGGCAATCTCCAACGATGCGCCAACAGGGGTGGCGGCCAGCATACTCTTGGTTCCTGCGAACGGTTTATTCATTTGGAAAGAAGCAAGCGTGCAAATGATCCTTTTGCGCTGCCCGCAACTTACTCAAAATCCGCCTCAATTTGTTGTTATATACTCTCATAAGGTGGTGTCAGTTGCAACCATTTTGGGGATTGGTGTATTCTTTTCGAGGGACAGCGTGTATTTCTAAATTTCTAAGCGCGGTATTGCGCGCCGGCGTGGGCATGACGCATAATCGCCGTTATGGTGACAGATAAAAATCCCGACATGCGCCGCCATCACGATATGGGTGGCACGGAGGCCGGGCCGGTGGACCGGGCCGAGCATGATTATGCTCCGTGGGAAAAACGGGTGGATACGATCCTGCGCTTGCTGTCCGACCCGAAACGCCGGATCCTGGTGCTGGACGAACTGCGCCGCGGGATCGAGGAGTTGGGGCCGGACGCTTATGACAAGTTGAATTATTACGAGCGCTGGATCGCCTCGATTTCCAATCTGCTGATCGAGAAAGGCGTCATCTCCATTGACGAACTGGGCCGCAAGATGGCCGAGGTCGAGGCGCGCCACGAGGCCGAGCGCGCAAAGGGTGGCAAGGTATGAGCGGCCCGCGCTTTTCCGTGGGCGCGCCCGTGCGCATCCGGCGCGCCTACCCCCCGGGTCACGTGCGCGCGCCCTGGTACCTGCGCGGCTGCGCCGGCGAGGTGCATGATATCGCCGGCGAACTGGGCAATCCGGAGGAGTTGGCCTACGGCCGTTATGACGGACCCGGCCTGACGGTTTACCGCGTTCGGGTCCGGCAGGCCGATATCTGGTCCGATTACGCTGGCCCGCCCCAGGACACGGTGGTCGTGGATGTCTATGAAAACTGGCTGGAGGAAGCGGCATGAGCGATTCGCACGGGCATTCCCACCCTCATGGCCAACCCCACCCGTTCCAGCCGGATATCGAGGACTCACCGCTGACCCACTACCAGCTGCTGGAGTTGGCGGTGGGCGAGTTGCTGATGGAGAAGAAAATTTTCACCGGCGACGAATTCCGCCGCACCCTGGAAGACATTGATTCGCGCAATCCCGGCGATGGGGCAAAAGTGGTGGCCCGCGCCTGGACCGACCCGGCCTTCAAGGAACGGCTGCTCGCCGATACAAACGCCGCCGCGGGCGAGTTGGGGGTGGATGCCGGAACCATCCCGATTACGACGGTCGAAAACACACCGGATGTCCATAACGTCATCGTCTGCACGCTCTGTTCCTGTTATCCGCGGCTGCTGCTGGGTTTGCCGCCGGACTGGTACAAATCGCGCGCCTACCGCAGCCGCGTGGTCAGGGAACCGCGACCGGTGCTGGCGGAGTTCGGCACCGAAATCCCGGAAGACGTCGAGGTCCGCGTCCATGACAGCACGGCCGAGCTTCGCTACATGGTGCTGCCTATGCGCCCTGACGGGACCGATGGCCTGAGCGAGGAAGAGCTGGCGAAGTTGGTGAGCCGCGACTGCATGATCGGCGTGACTCTTCCCGATAATCCACCCCGTTGATGTATCGCATCCGATGAGCGAGGCCGACCTGATTTCGGGCGGCTATTTAGGCCTGTTCCTGACCTCCTTCCTGGCCGCGACGCTGTTGCCGCTGTCGTCGGAGGCGGTGCTGGTGGCGCTGGGCAATGCCGACGGGTTCGATATGGCCCTGCTGTTTGTGCTTGCGACCCTGGGCAATACGCTGGGCGCGGTGGTGAACTGGGCGCTGGGACGATTCTGTCTGCACTGGGCCGGCCGGCGCTGGTTTCCCTTCTCGACGGAACAGTTATCGCGGGCGGGAGAACGGTTTCGGCATTACGGCATATGGTCGCTGCTGTTTGCCTGGGTGCCCGTCGTTGGTGACCCGCTGACCTTCGCCGCCGGTGTGCTGCGAGTGCGGTTTTTGCCCTTCGTCATCCTCGTCGGGGTGGGCAAGGCGGCGCGCTATGCCGTGGTGTTGCTGGTGGCGCAGGGCATTTTTGGCGCTTAATCGGTTTCCAGCAAGTCGTTCGCCTCGACCCAGTGAATGCGGCCGAAGCCGGCGACCAGATGGGCGCGTAGCGGGCGTATGCGGAACAGGTGAAAATCGGTGAATTCCGCGTAGATTTTGGCGGACGGGTGGCGATCCAGATAAATATCCATAACCGCGCCGTCCTCGATCTGCTCGGCTTCGCCCTGCAGGGTGATACGCGGTCCCGTCAGCGGTTCGTCGAGCCCGCCGGTTCCGTCATACAGCAGCGACACCCTGGGGTCCGCGCGAAGATTTCGCGTGTGGTCGGCAAGGTCGGAAATCAGCAGCAGCGGGTTTCCCTGCTCGTCGCAAGTTG
>CBFDDT010000291.1:0-3085 GCA_965603635.1 uncultured bacterium
TCCACTTCATGGATGTGGACGAAGGACTCGCCGAGATTATGGCGGCCGGCGACGACCACGCCGTTGAAGTCGAGCAGCTTCATCCCGGCGAGCGTTGTTTTCTGTGCGTCGACGAATATGCCGGACATGGTTTCGCCGATCGCGGCGGCCATCGGGTCGGCGAGTATATCGGAAATCAGGCCATCGGGCCGTGGCGGCAACAATTCGTTTTCCGCAAAATCGATTTGCGGCGTGATCGGCGTGTAATAGTCGTCGACCGGCGGGGGCAATTCGCTTAACGCGATGCCGTAATCCTGATGATCGGGCTGATATTCGGCGATCTTCTGGCGGTATGCCGCGGCGATAACGGCCGCCTGCGAGATCAGTTCGCCCTCGGTCTGCTGGACGAGCTGGTTTTCATAAATCCGGAAAAAGAAAATGCCGCCGAGCGGCAGGGCGACGACCGCCAGATTGACGACCAGCAGGACTGTCCGAAGGCGCGGGTGGAAATCGCTGGTCATCTGGCTGAATTTATTCGCATGGGCCCAGCTTGTAACCAACACCATGCACCGTTTCGATCAGGGCCTCGCAGCCCAGTTCGCGGAACTTGGCGCGGATATGCCGGATGTGACTGTCGATCGTCCGGTCGCTGACATGAATGTTGACGCCGTATGCGTTCGAGATCACGGCGTCCCGGTCGAAAACCCGTCCGGGCTGGCGCAGGAACCCGTGCAGGATGGAAAACTCGGTGGCGGTGAGGGAAACAGGGGTTTCGTCCCAGGTGACCTGGCGGGCCAGCGGGTCAAGCGCCAGGCGCCCGTGCCGCATTGGCGCCTCGGCATTCCCTTCGGTCGGGTTGTTTCGCGCGCGCTTGAGAATGACATTCACCCGGGCGACCAGTTCGCGCGGGCTGAACGGCTTGGTGACATAGTCGTCGCCACCGATTTCCAGCCCCAGAATACGGTCGATCTCGTCGTCGCGCGACGACAGGAACAGAATCGGCACGTCGCTGGTCTTGCGCAATTCGCGGCAGACATCCAGGCCGTCCAGTTCGGGCATGTTGATATCCAGCACGATCAGATCCGCGCCGGTGGCGTTAAAGAATTGCAGAGCCTCCGCGCCGTTGCGCGCGGCCCGGGTTTTCATGCCCGCCTTTTCCAGCGCGAAGGAAATCACTTCGCGAATGTGCGAATCGTCATCGACAATCAGGATATGTCCGGCCATCCAGCATCCTAACTCAAACGTTTGCCCGGCGGGCGCGATCACGGTCATTCTATCGTCCACTCGCCGTCCGGCAGCGGCATATCATATAATTCCGTTCTTGAATTTGCGACATCCAAAGCCAGGCGATAACTTCTGAAGGTATATCCACGCCAGTCGCGATGTTGGGTGTGGAGTTTCGAGACCAGCCGGGTTCTCAGCGCCACGGTCGATCTGAACAAGCGGCGAGCTTCCGCCGACTCATCGCTCGGATTGGCCTTGGCGGTTTGCAGGTACCCTTCCAGCGCCGGCAGGGCCGCCGGCCCGATCTCTTCCAGGTAGTCGAGATCGAGAGAAAATCCTTGCGCCGCTCCCGCACGGCCGTGCTCGACGTTGAATCGGGCAATCGCGCCGCCGACATCGACAAAACAGAAAATATAAAGAATACCCATCGCCGTCAGCAGGTTCACCCTGACCAGCCAGGCGCTGGTTTTGTCCCATGCCAGCCGCAAGACGATCCAAACCAGGCCGGCCGCGACCAGTGTCATCCAGACGAGCGCGGCCACGCGCAGGTAGGTCAGTGAATAGACCGACACGTAAAGGCCGGTGCGCCAGACGCTGGCGCCGACAAGAACGATGGTCTGCGCGACCCAGGCATAAACCAGAATCCTGACAAACGGCGTTCGCGCGCTCTCGCTTCCGGGTCGCATCGCGATAAGCACGAAGCCGGCGGCCAGCAATGCCACGGCCACCAACGGGTAAGCGCCGCGATGGGCGTATTGCGCATAGGTCATGCCGCCCGGCAGGGCCTGACCGCCCCACAAATAAGTGGCGTCGAGAATGGTCTGCACGGCGAACATCGCGTTGAAGATAATCAGTGACCGTACGATGGCGCTGGACGAGAATAAACTGTCGATCGCCCACGAGGCGGCCGGGGCCAGGTCCGGATAGATAGCCGGCGCGGCCCGCCCGAACCGGCCCACCCGCGGCCTGATAAACGGCCAGCAAAGGAATGCGGTGGCGAGCCAGAAGAACACGCGCCCCGGCCGTGGCGTGTCGGTGTCGCCGATTGCCGCCAGCCAGTCGGATATGATCGGGTTGGCCTCGGCGAACAGGGCGGCGAAGATGGCCGACACGCCCAGCGGCAGCACCCAGGCGATAAGTTGGCGTTTGCGCATCGGGGCGAGGCGATTTTTCTTCAACGCCTTGCGATAAATCCGGGCGTCCCTGAACGGCAGGAGCCAGCCCCGCGCGGTGAATTTGAACAGCAATTCCAGCCACTGGCCGCCGTCGCGAAACCAGCTCATGCGATGAGGCATGGCCAGGGCGACGAGTCCAGCCAGGGCGAAGGCGCCGGATAGCCAGCTCACATTCTCGATCAGGGCAAGGCAGCCCGCCACAGTCAACATCATTGCGGATTGGACGGCGGAATCGGGGAATCGCAGGCGGTTGGCGTACCAGATTCCACCGGCGAGAAGAGCCAGGAATAATGCGGCGGAAACGCCAGGAAACTTATCGTGGAACAGGATGTCGGCGGCGACTGTCAGAACGGCCGCCACGCCGATTTTGTGTGGAAGCCGAGGGTGAAGGCGTGCGCTGTGGATCGCTTGCATCACGGCCGTTTCTCCAATTGTCTTCGGAAAATCGAAAAACCCGAATGAACGCGGGAAACGGCGCGCCGGGGGAAACGCCTCACCCCGGCACGCCGTCACCTCATGAACGGCGTCGCCGACGGGCGGCGAACAAACCCGCGAGAGTCAGTACCGCAAGGCCGCCGATCACGCCGGGTTCCGGGGCCGAACCGCCGCTGAAATTACCGGCGGCCTGGGTCGGCAAGGATGCGTGTTGCGTGCCGTAGGCGGCTTCGGTAACGCCCTCCACCATGGGAAGCGGCACGTTGGCCGAC
>CBFDDT010000292.1:0-3051 GCA_965603635.1 uncultured bacterium
CACCTGGAACCGGCGGGTCTGGGCGCTTGCCGGACCGATTATCCTGTCCAACGTCACCGTGCCGCTGCTCGGCGCGGTGGATACGGCGGTGGTCGGACATCTGCCGGATCCGCGCTATATCGGGGGGGTGGCGATCGGCGCGCTGATCTTCAATTTCGTTTATTGGGGGTTCGGTTTCCTGCGCATGGGCACCACCGGCCCGACGGCGCAGGCCTGGGGCGCCGACGACCCGGCGGAGATCCGCGCCATGCTGGCCCGCGCGCTTATGCTGGCGGCGGGTTTCGGGGTGTTGATCCTGCTGATTCAGGCGCCGGTGGGCGCGCTGGCCTTCCGGCTGCTGCATGCCAGCGCCGAAGTGGAGGCGGAAGCGCAAGCCTATTACGCCATCCGCGTCTGGGGCGCGCCGGCGGCGCTGGCCAATTACGTGCTGCTGGGCTGGTTCCTGGGGCTTCAGAACGCGCGCTGGCCGCTGGTGCTGCAGATATTCATGAACGGGCTGAACATCCTGCTCGACCTGGTCTTCGTGATGGGGATGGGTTGGGGCGTCGAGGGCGTGGCGGCGGCCACCCTGATCGCCGAATATGCCGCCCTGGCGCTGGGGCTGGTGCTGGCGGCCAGGCGACTGGCCATGCTGCCGGCGGGGATCGCCAGGGCCCGGATATTCGATGGCGCGCGCTTCCGCCGGATGCTGGTGGTCAACCGCGACATCTTCATCCGCACCCTGCTGCTGACATTCTCTTTCGCACTGTTCACCGACCGCAGCGCGCAATTCGGCGACTTGACCCTGGCCGCCAACGCCGTATTGCTGAACCTGGCCTCAATCTCGGCCTATGGACTGGACGGCTTCGCCCATGCGGCCGAGGCGCTGGTCGGCGGCGCGGTGGGCAAGCGTAAACGCGCGGACCTGAACGGCGCGGTGCGCGCCACGATGATTTGGGGCGGCATCATCGCGCTGGCCAACGCGGCCCTCTTTGCCATCGCCGGCGGACTGCTGATCGACCTGCTGACCGGCATCGCCGAAGTCCGCGCCATCGCCCGCGATTACCTGCCCTGGGCGGTGGCGATGCCGATTGTAAGCATCTGGTGCTACCTCTTTGACGGCATCTTCCTGGGCGCCACCCGCACCCACGAAATGCGCAACGCCGCGCTGGTCACGACGATCCTCTATGTGGCTTTGGTCTGGACCCTGCCACAGCTCTGGGCCAATCACGGCCTGTGGCTCGCCCTGATCGCCATGAACGCCATCCGCGGCCTGACCCTGGCGGCCTATTATCCGAGGTTGGCGAGAGGGGTGGCGGGGTAGGGTTGCCACGGTTCGGTCAGGCGGGTATGCGTTGGCGGCAAGAGTTGAACAGGCGCGTCACCGTTAGGAGAACCCCATGCCCCAAAACATCACCCGTTCCGTCGAGAACCTCGTCGCCGAGGCCAGCAAGACGATCCGCACGCTTTCGGTCGAGGAGGCCAAGGCGATGGTCGGGCGCGACGACGTGCTGTTCATTGATGTGCGCGATGTGCGCGAGGTGGCCGAGACCGGGCGCATTCCCGGGGCGCGTCATGTGCCGCGCGGGCTGATGGAATTCTGGATCGATCCGAAAAGCCCCTATCACAAGCCGTTCTTCGCCGAGGACAAGACCTTCGTCTTTTATTGCGCGGCAAGCTGGCGCTCGGCGCTGTGCACCAGGGTCGCGCAGGATATGGGCCTCGCCCCCGTCGCCCATTTCGAGGGCGGATTGAAGGCCTGGAATGAGGCGGGCGGACCTCTGGAAGCGCCGAAGGCGAAGTAATCTCCGCCTCTCCCCACCGGCCCGTTTCCCCGTTAATCCAAAATTAACCCAGAAAGGCGATCATGGTTAACGCTGGGCGCTTGCCTGTCCGCGGCGTGCCGAGCGGTTTGGATTTCGAACGTGGGAGGAGAAACGGATGTTTAACGCGGTATTGGAATTCGCAATGCAGCTTAGCGTGCTGTACCCGCTGGTCGGCATGTTCATCCTGATCGATCTGTTGCTGTGGGCCATTCGCACCAGGCGGTTTAACGAGGCGAGGGAACGCCGGGAAGCCGACCGCCTTCGCAACGAAGAGCGCCGCGAGCGCCGGAAGCTCGGCGAACGGCCGGCCATTCCATCGCGCACCATCCAACCGGTCAGTCCCAGGCGCGCCACGAAACCGGCCGCCAGCCTTGCCGGTGTTGCCATTCACCGGGCGCGGGAAAAGCCGGTTTTCGGACGCAGGACCGCCCTCTGATAACCCGCCGAGGCTTTATTAGCCCTACCTGCCCTTCCAGACCGGGTCGCGCTTTTCGGCGAAGGCCTTGGCGCCTTCAAGCTGGTCTTCGCTGCTGTACAGCGTATCGATGGTCTTCAGTTTGCGGCCGTTGAGCATGTCCATGGCCTCCTGCACGGGCAGGTGGCTGGTCATGCGGTCGACTTCCTTGATCGCGGCATAGACAAGCGGCGGGCCGCTGGCCAGCAGGTCGGCGACTTCGCGGGCGCGGTTCATCAATTGCATTTTCGGAACGATCTCGTTGACCAGACCCCAGCGCTCGGCCTCATCCACGTCCATCCAGCGGCCGGTGAACAGTAGCTCCATGGCGACGTGATAGGGGATGCGGCGCGGCAGCTTGACCGTGGCCGCGTCGGCGATGGTGCCCGAGCGGATTTCCGGCAGTGCGAAGGTCGCATCCTCGGCCGCCAGGATGATGTCGCAGGAAATCATCAGCTCGAACCCGCCGCCAAACGCCATGCCGTTGACCGCAGCGATTACAGGCTTGTTCATGTCCGGCAGTTCCTGCAGGCCGCCGAAGCCGCCGACGCCGTAATCCGAATCCGGCGCCTCGCCCCCGGCCGCCGCCTTCAGGTCCCAGCCGGCGCAGAAGAAACGCTCGCCGCCGCCGGTCAGAATCGCGACCCTCAATTCCGGGTCGTCGCGGAATTCGGCGAAGACATCGCCCATGATACGGCTGGTCGCGGCATCGATGGCGTTGGCCTTGGGCCGGTCCAGCGTCACCTCCAGCACCGCGCCGCGGCGCTCTGTTTTCACGGGGTTGGTCATGTT
>CBFDDT010000293.1:0-3043 GCA_965603635.1 uncultured bacterium
CCCGGAAAGCGAGGGGCTTATATACGCACGGATGGTCGCAAGTCAAAGACTTTCGAGACATCACCCATTGCATCGCCCCGTCCCCGCGGCCAAATGCCATAAACGGCGCGGCGATTTTTCCCTTTCCCCGGCCGGGCAAATGTGTATATTGCGCCGCTTCTTAACTCCTTGCCGGGTTCCACACGGGGTTCGGCTAGGTTCGGGACGATCGATACCGCGGATGGGCCGCGGCGACGCCGGGCCGCAAACAGCCAAAGGGAGTCTGACTACAAATGCCTTACTATGAGAATGTCTTCATCGCGCGGCAGGATATCTCCTCCGCCCAGGTGGATGCGCTCGCCGATGCCTTTTCCGAGATCATCACCGGCGCCGGCGGCCAGATTCACCGCCGCGAATACTGGGGGCTGAAAAGCCTGCAGTACCGCATCAAAAAGAACCGCAAGGGCCATTACATTCTGCTGAACATAGAGTCCTCCTCGGAGGCGATGCAGGAAATGGAGCGCCAGATGCGCCTCAACGAAGACCTGCTGCGCCATATGACCGTGCGCACCGACGAAATCCCCGAGGGACCGTCGGTCATGACGCAGGGTCGCGGCGACCGCGAGCGCGCCACCCGCGATAGCGACGACCGTCCGCCACGCGAAAGCCGGGCGTCCGATACGCCGGCGCCGACTGTAACGGCGCCCGCGCCCGCGGCCGAGGCTCCCGCGGCGGCGGCCACCGAAGAGACAACCGTTAAAGAGGGAGACGAAGAATGAGCGCCACTGCCACTGCCGAACGCCCCGAGGGCGGCCGCCGGCCATTCTTCCGCCGCCGCAAGACCTGTCCCTTCACCGGGCCGAACGCGCCGACGATCGATTACAAGGACGTCAAAACGCTGCTGCGCTTCACGTCGGAGCGCGGCAAGATCGTGCCGAGCCGCATCACCGCCGTTTCGAACAAGAAACAGCGTGTACTGGCCCGCGCCATCAAGCGCGCCCGGTTCCTGGCCCTGATGCCCTATATTTTGAAGTAAGGCAGTGCCCGCCTTCACGGCGAGCCAGGGGACACTAGTGGTCTGTATCAGGCATATTGCACCCATGGGACGATCTTGTGAGGTCATCCGGCAAGGCGCGGGTCGCGCCGCGATGCTGGTGCATCGCAAGTGGCGCGCAACGCGGCCGGTGGGCTCGCAAGACCGCCCATTGGGTCGCGTTTCCCGCTTCCTCGGTGCGTCGGGCGCGCTTGACGATGCGCAAGCATCGCCCGCGCACGCCCTCCTGCCGAGGAATCGGGAAACACGATCCAATGGGCGCAATATGCCTGATACAGGCCACTAGGCATGACCGCCCCATGGTGGATGTTGGGCGCGGCCGCGGGCATTGCCAGCGCGCTGCTGTTCGGCGTCACTCCCACAAACCTGCTGGGCGCCATGCTGTTGTCTGTCCTGATTCCGGTGCCGCTCTTCATGTCGGGACTGGGCTTGGGGACAATGGCCGGCGCGATTGCCGCGGCGGTTGCGACTTTAGTGGTGCTGGTTAGCCACGGACCGATGATCGGGGCGCGTTTCGCGGGCGAATTCGCGGTCCCGGTGGCTATATTGATACGCCAGGCGATGTTATCACGCGCTTACGATGGCGGGGCAGAGTGGTATCCGGCGGGTTTACTGACCGCTACGCTGTCGGTTATCGGGCTGGGCTTTGCAATCGCGATTGCGGCGATCATATCGTCGCTGGAGGTACAGGAATTTTTTGATGAGCGCTTGCGCGTCTTCGCCGAGAACTTCGCCGCCGATAACGACGGGATTACCGCCGACAGGCTGCTGGAATGGATGGAGCCCGTCAAACGACTGTTGCCGGGGCTGACGACCGTCATCTGGATGGTGAACCTGATTGCCGCCGGATCTCTGGCTCAGGCAGCGTTGGTGAAGTTGGGCCGGAATATGCGGCCTTGGCCGAATTTTATGGCGATGGAACTACCCGGCTGGATGGTGGTTGTCGCAACCGTGACCCTGGTCGCCGCCATGGTGCTGCCGGAACCGGCGGGAACATATGCGTTGGCCATGACTTTCGCGGCCTGTTTCGCGTTTCTGCTGCAGGGGCTGGCCGTGGTCCACGCCTTCAACAGGAAGATCCAGGGGGGCATGATCCTGCTGGTTATCTTCTACGCACTGGTATTCGGGCAAGGGTACCCGGTGGTGCTGGTGGTGTTGCTGGGTGCCGTGGAGCAATATGTCTGGATGCGGCGACGATGGATTGAGAAAAGCAAAGAATAACGCGGGATTGCGTTATTCGGCTTTTGGGTTTAAACGAACGACCGAATTTGGCTTCGCGGGCGCGAAGCACAGGAGGATAGAAAGATGGATGTAATTTTACTCGAGCGTGTTGAGAAACTGGGTCAGATGGGTGACGTGGTCAGCGTCAAGCCCGGTTTTGCCCGTAATTTCCTGCTACCACGCAACAAGGCCTTGCGCGCGACCAAGCAGAACAAGGAAAGTTTCGACCAGCAGCGCCAGCAGCTTGAAGCCGAGAACCTTACCCGCAAGGGCGAGGCGGAGAAGATCGGCGCGGAACTGGACGGCATGCGTATCAGCATGATCCGCAGCGCCGGCGAGAGCGGCCAGCTCTACGGGTCGGTCAACTCGCGCGATATCGCCGAGGGCGTCACCGAGGGCGGCGTCTCCATTACCCGCAACCAGGTGGTGATGGAGCATCCGATCAAAATGCTGGGCCTGCATGACATGCGCATCAGGCTACATCCGGAAGTGTCGGTCACCGTGGTGGTCAATGTGGCGCGTACGGCTGAAGAAGCCGAGCGCCAGGCCAAACTGGGCCGCGCCATCTCGGCACAGGAAGACGATCGTGCCGAGCAAGCCGCCATGGCCGAGGCGGCCGAGGCCGCAGCCGCAGCCGCGGCGAAGTCCGAGGAGATGCTGGAGCATGCCCCGGAAGAAGATCTGGTGGAATCGGTGGTCGCCGAAGTGACTGGCGAGGCCGAGGCCGAAGCCGAAGCCGCCCCCGAGTCGGCGCCGCCGGCCGAGGAAGAAGCCCCGGCCGAGGAGGCC
>CBFDDT010000294.1:0-3036 GCA_965603635.1 uncultured bacterium
TTTACTTTACCCACGTTGTATGAAACTGCCTTTGGTTGAATAATATATAATAACTCGAACAACGGATGTGTAAGAGAACAAAACTCAGGAGGACGAAACAATGTTATGGAAATACTCCAGTGTTATAGTCTTGGCGCTTACTGGAATGATGCTTGTTTTCGGACCCGCGAATGCTTTCCTGGTCGATTGCAGTGTCGTCGGTCAGAGTATCTCGACTGCCCTTGCTTCAGGGCAAACGGACATCACCGTCAACGGGACCTGTACGGAAGAGGTCTACGTAACTTCCGACGACGTGACAATACAGGGAGAGGGCGGCGTAGATGGCGTGATCGACGGAGCTCTGACGGTCTACGGTGCACAACGCTTCACAATGCGAAATATGGCGGTGACCGCAAGCACAGATGGATTAGAGGGCATCTGGGTGACGCACGGCGCATCGGCAAATTTCCGATATATCACGGTTTCAGGGGAGCCTGACTACTGTGCCATTCTTGTCTTTTATAACTCCTTCGCCGAAATCAGGAACAGCACACTCGACGGTAACGCGTGCGGACTAAGCGTCGGCATTGGCAGTCTCGTCAGCGGCCGGGGCAACGTAATCCGGAACAGCGTCGGCGCGGCTGTCGAGGTTTACCAGAATTCGACTTATCGAGCCCGCGATGATATCTTCGATATCAGCCTGAGTGGTGAACCGACTGTCAGTGTGAGCAGAAACAGCTTTCTAGACATGAGGCCGGGATACGTGACCGGGGATATCGCGGTGAGCCACCAGTCTCAACTGTATGTACGAAAAGATTCCTCTGTTACCGGCGATATCGGTGTGGACATACTGTCCGAACTGGATATGAAAAATTCCGTTGTGACCGGCAACATCAGAGCAACGAATCTTTCGATAGCAAGAATAAGGGAAGACGCGACTGTTGACGGTAGTGTCTTGTGTATCGGCACAAGCATTTGCCTGCCGCACCCGCCCAATTAGCGGTTATTGCCGTGGGGGTCCTGCCCGGCGGGCGGGACTCCCTGTCGCGTATTGTTGGACGCGAGCAAGTCGAAACCACGAGGAACTGACGCCCCTAGTCGCTGAATGCATGCATCCAAACTGAAAAATCAGTGCCCCGGATTTACCTCATTGAATTTGGCGATTTTCTCCGCTGAGGCCTCGGACTGGTACTTGTCCTTCCACTCGTCATAAGTCATGCCGTAGACGATTTCGCGGGCGTCGTCGTAGGTCATCTCGATGCCCTTCTCCTCGGCCGCGGCGCGGTACCATTTCGACAGGCAGTTACGGCAGAAGCCGGCCAGATTCATCATGTCGATATTCTGAACATCGGTGCGTTCGCGCAGATGCCCGACCAGCGCGCGATAAGCCGCCGCCTCCAGTTCAGTGCGTGTCTTGTCGTCCATGTCTCTATTCCCGTCCGGTTGATGGCATTGTCCGGGGCTATATTTAGCATCCCGACCGCCAATGGGAAGCCCCCGGCCGGGTACGATCAGGCTTTCAACCGCTCATCCAGGGAATCGACGTGGGTGGTCAGGTCGTTGACCCGGTTGGAGAGGGTTTCGGCGATTTGGGCTATGTTGCGGGCGGTCTGGCCGTGTTGGGCGGAGGCTTCGCGGGCCTCGGCGATGGCGGCGTCGGCATCGCCGGCGCCCCTGGAGGCGACACCGATCGCCTCGGCAATCTCGCCGGTCGCAACATTCTGACCCTCGGCGCCGGTTTTAACCCGGGCGGTCATTTCGGTCAGCACCGAGATGGGGGATTTGAGTTGCTGGATCGCGTTGGTCGCGTCCGAGATACGGCTTTGCAAATCCTCGATCTGGCGTGATATGTCGTCGGTCGCCTTGGCCGTCTGGTTGGCCAGGTTCTTTACTTCCTGGGCGACCACGGCGAAACCCTTGCCCGCTTCGCCGGCGCGCGCGGCCTCAATGGTGGCGTTGAGCGCCAACAGGTTGGTCTGGCCCGCGATTTCGTTGATCAGCCCGACGACCCCGCCGATCCGGCCCGAGGCCTCGCTGAGTTCCCATACCGTCGTCAAGGCGGCCTCGATATCGGTCTCGGCCCTTTCGCCGACACCGGACGCCTGCTCCACCTGTTTTGCGATCTCGCGCGCGGCGATTTCCAGCGCCGCCGACGAGGCCTCCGCGGTTTCGATGTTGCTGCGTGCCGAGCCCGCCGACTCCCGGGCGCGTTCGGTCTGCTTGTCCAGCGCGCCGGCACTGTTGCCGAGCTGTTCCGACAAACCCGCCAGATCCATGCCGGCCTCGCCGATTTCGCCGGCGATGGCGCGGATGCCGCGGTCGACCTCGTCGCCGATGGCGCGGATGTCCGCGGCCCAGCGTTCGCGCTCGCTGACCGCGACGGATTGGCGGTCCTGCTCGGCCTTGCGCGCCTGCATCAACGAAAGGGCGCAGAATCTGGCCAGCCGGGCATGGCGCTTGGCGACCGATACACGCGCCGCCACGCCGAGGCTGGCCACTCGCCGGCCATCGAAATCGATGGCGATGTTATAGCCGGTGCGCATGCCGGGGGACCGCAAGGCCTGCCACCTGGAGACCTCCCGCTCGTCGAAATTGCCCGCCATGATCTCGGCGGCCGTGTTGTGAAGGGCGCCGATCCGCTTGCGGGCGCTGGAGGCAAGCACCAACCCGCCCTCGCCCATGAAGGAAATTACCGAACCCAGTTCCCGGGAAAGCTCATCGCAAAGCTCTTGCGCAATTTCGACATCCAGCCCTATTTCGTCCGCCAAGACACCATTCCTTTGTCCTTGAAAAATTTGTGGTGATAATGCGGGAAATTGGTGAAAGGACCGTTACCAGGGAGCAAACTTAGCCAACCCGGATTTACCGGACAGTTTAATTGAGCGACATTGTTCGGGGTCGAGACAAAACGCACTCGCGTAAATCACCGGAACAGGGCCGGCTCATCGAATATCTCCATCGATTCGGACATATCCAATAATTCACATTAACCTGTTGAAATCATTATGGTGCCCGCTGCCGGACTTGAACCGGCACTCCCGTGAGGGAAACGGATTT
>CBFDDT010000295.1:0-3002 GCA_965603635.1 uncultured bacterium
CCTCCTCCCCGCCGGGTCGTCGGGGGCGGGTACCCTTTCCATACTCATTTCTTACTATTTCTCTACCTCTCGACTACTCATTCCCTACGCCGCGCATACTCCAAATCTAACTAACTTCTGCCCATATTATCCTCGCGACGGAAACTTGGCCCCCGGAACGCCTGGCGTCGCGTTCGGCGGCTCCGCGCGCCGCCGTTGCAACCTGCCTAAAACTACATCGCCTCCCGACTTCCCCCCCTTGCCCCAACGGCGGGTCGGGAGTATGACGGGCCGACGCGGAACGAACCGCACACGAACGACAGGAAGGCGCCTCATCATGGCCGATATGCTCAAGACAATCTCGCCGGTGGACGGCAGCATCTATGTGGAGCGGCCGCTGGCCGATGGGGCGGCGATCGAGGCGGCGCTGGGGCGCGCGGTGATGGCGCAGGCGGTCTGGCGGGCGACGCCGATGGCCGAGCGCCAGACCATCCTGACCCGCGCCGTCGACGCCTTCGTGGCAATGTCCGACGCGGTGTCGGAGGAGCTGACCTGGCAGATGGGCCGGCCGATCTCGCAATCGCCGGGCGAGGTGCGCGGCTTCGAGGAACGCGCCCGCTATATGATCGAGGCCGCGCCCCGGGCGCTTGCCGATATCGCGGCCGACCCGAAGCAGGGCTTCACCCGCTTCATCAAGCGCGAGCCGCTGGGCGTGGTGGCCGTGGTGGCGCCGTGGAATTTCCCCTATCTGACCTCGGTGAATTCCGTCGTGCCGGCGCTGATGGCGGGCAATGCGGTAGTGCTGAAGCATTCGCACCAGACCCCGCTTTGCGCCGAACGCTATGCCCAGGCGCTGGCGGCCGCGGGCCTGCCCGAGGGGGTGTTCCAGGTCCTGCATATGAGCCACGCCAGCACCGAGAAACTGATCCAGGACGCGCGCATCGATTACGTCGCCTTCACCGGCTCGGTGCCCGGCGGCCATGCGATTCAGCAGTCGCTGTCGGGGCGTTTCATCGGCGCGGGGATGGAGCTGGGCGGCAAGGATCCGGCCTATGTCCGCGAGGATGCGGATCTGGGTTTCTCGGTCGAGAATCTGGTCGACGGGGCCTTCTTCAATTCCGGCCAGTCCTGCTGCGGCATCGAGCGCATCTATGTGCATGAGAGCCTGTATGACGGCTTCGTCGAGGGCTTCGTGGCGCTGACCCGCAAGTACAAACTCGGCAATCCGACGGACGCCGACACCAATATCGGCCCGATGGTGCGCGCCAGCGCCGCCGACTTCGTGCGCGGCCAGATCGCCGACGCGGTCAAGGCCGGCGCCCGCTCGCTGGTCGACCCGTCCGAATTCCCCGCCGATGCGCCCGGCACGCCCTATATGGCGCCCCAGGTGCTGGTGGACGTCGACCATTCCATGCGCGTCATGACCGAGGAAAGCTTCGGCCCGGTCATCGGCATCATGAAGGTGGCCTCCGACGGCGAGGCGGTGAACCTGATGAACGACAGCGAGTTCGGCCTGACCGCCTCGATCTGGACCAGCGACGCCGACGCCGCGATCGCGGTGGGCGACAAGGTCGAAACCGGCACCCTGTTCATGAACCGCTGCGACTACCTGGACCCGGCCCTGGCCTGGACCGGCGTGAAAAATTCCGGCCGCGGCTGCACATTGTCGGTCGTCGGCTACGAGAGTTTGACGAGGCCCAAGAGCTACCATTTGCGGGTGGCGGTCTGATTGAGCCAACAGCCAACAACATAAGAGCTAAAATCACGGAGTGATGAAATGACATTCGACCCCGCCGCCGTTTCCGGCAACTGGAACTACCCCACCAAGATGATCGTCGGCGCCGGCCGCATCTCGGAACTGGCGAATGCCTGCCGTTCGCTCGGCATGACCAGGCCGCTGCTGATCACCGACCCGGGCATCGCCGGCCTGCCGATGGTGGCCAACGCGATTGCGGCCAACGGGGCGGCGGGGCTGCCAACCGGGCTGTTCAGCGAGGTCAAGGGCAACCCGGTCGGGCGCAATGTGGAAGACGGGGTGCGCGCCTATAAAGACGGCGGCCATGACGGGGTTATCGCCTTTGGCGGCGGCAGCGGGCTGGACGCCGCCAAGGCGGTGGCGCTGATGGTCGGCCAGGACCGGCCGGTCTGGGATTTCGAGGATGTCGGCGACAACTGGACCCGCGTCAACGAGGCCGGCATGGCGCCCGTCGTCGCCGTGCCGACGACCGCGGGCACCGGGTCCGAGGTCGGGCGCGCCAGCGTCATCACCAACGAACAGACCCATGAGAAGAAGATCATCTTCCACCCGAATATGCTGCCGGCCGTGGTGATTTCGGACGCGGAGCTGACCGTCGGCCTGCCGCCGCATATCACGGCGGCCACCGGCGTCGACGCCTTCGTCCATTGCTTCGAGGCCTACTGCGCGCCCGGTTATCACCCGATGGCCGAGGGCATCGCGCTGGAAGGCATGCGGCTGATCAAGGAATTCCTGCCCCGCGCCTATCGCGACGGCGGCGATATCGAGGCGCGTGGCCAGATGCTGGTGGCGGCCTCCATGGGGGCAACCGCGTTCCAGAAAGGGCTGGGCGGGGTGCATTCCATCGCCCATGCGGTGGGCGCCATGTACGACACCCATCACGGCCTGACCAACGCGGTGCTGCTGCCCTATGTGATGCAGTTCAACCGCCCGGCGATCGAGGGGCGGATGGGTTTGGTGTGCCACATGCTGGGGCTGAACGACACCGGGTATGACGCGGTGCTGGAATGGGTCATGAAATTCCGGGCCGAGCTCGGCATTCCCGGCACGCTGGCCGAGATCAAAGTGCCCGACGACCGCTCCGGCGATGTCGGCAAGCTGGCCGAATCCGACCCGTCAACCGGCTGCAACCCGCGCCCGATGAACGCCGCCGACATGGAGGCGGTGTTCCTGAATGCGGTGCATGGGCGGCTGTGATAGACTGATCCCCAGCACAAGGGGGAAGGAATTGCTTAATCGCCTGAGGAACGGATGTTTGGTGGTTGGG
>CBFDDT010000296.1:0-2984 GCA_965603635.1 uncultured bacterium
CGTCAATCCCGATTTGCGATGATGGCGCGGGTTGCAATTAAAAGGGGAAGGGGCCGTGGCGTGGCGGCGTTGAGCGAAATTCTGATTCCGGGCGAGAGGGTGGTTGCCCGCTATTTGCCCATGGGCCTGATTCGGGGCACGCTCGCGTTCATCTGCGCGCTGCCCGTACTGGCGGTCGCCACGATATGGAATCGCACCGATTTCGCCAACGGCGAGCTGGACTGGTTCCGCTATATCGTTGGCGGCATGACGTTGTATCTGCTATTTTCCATATACTATCTCGGCCGGTGGCGCCTGGCCGTCACCGACCGGCGGCTGTTGATCCGCGAGGGATCGGGCTATCAGGAAATCCAGCTCGACCTGATCCGCGAGGCCCGATATGCCGGACTCACGCTGACCGTCCGCGCGACGGACCGCACCGTCGAAACCTTGATCCTGATCCCCTTCGCCCGCCGCATCGTCAGGGCAATCGACCCGGCGCTGGAGACCAGCGGCGCGCCCGCGGGGAAACTCGCCGACCTGATGCATCCCGATGAGACGATCCGGTACCGCGATCCGACCACATGGTCGGTCAAGGCAAGCCTTGCATTTCTCGCGGCGGCAAGCTTCGCCGCCCCGGTCATGGTCGGGTATATGAAGGGTTTCGGGAACGGTTTCGACTGGCTCACACTGGGAATGTTCTATGCCGGTCTCATCCCGATGGCGTTCCAGTGGAAGCGGCATTTCGGCTGGAAGGTCGCGATAACCGGCCGCCGCCTGCTGGTGCGCCGCCATCATGACCCCGACCGGTACGACGAAATCGCCCTCGCCGATATCCTGTCCGCCGAGCCCGGCGAGAAAGGCAAAAACCTGCTGGTAAGGGGCGCGGCCCGGACCCTGGCAATAACCGCGGGCAAACGCAAGACGGCCAAGATCCGCACCGCCATCGAAGCCGCCAAGGGGGGTGCGTGATGGGGCGGCGGCCTTTAACAGCGGCCGTTCTCGCCCTGGCGCTCTCCGGCTGTGCGACGAGCGTTACGGTGTTCGCGGAGGACCCGGACAATCTGCTCTATTCGGGGACGCGGCGGGATCTGGACGGCTGGGCCTTCGCCCATGGCGGGTTCATCGACCTGCCCTTTTCCTTCGTCTTCGATACCGTACTGCTGCCCTACACCATCCCGAAGACGATCGCCAACTACGCGGGGGACGATGAAGGGGAGCGGGAGTCGGTATTCGGCGTTAGTATCGTGATGGCGTTTGTGGCCGCGATACTCGCCATCAATCTCTGGTTTAGCGCGCCGGAAAGAACCACCTTTGCCGTAATCCACGCCACCGGTTCAGGGATATTAATACTGAGCACCCTTTTTATTGTTCACCGGTGGAGGGTCGCGGTCACCGACCGCCGACTGCTGGTGCGGCGTGCCGTTTTCTGGGGCGCCCCCCGGGATATTTCACTCGCCGAAATAGAGGATGTCCGTATGGACATTGCCGCCGGCCATATCAAGGCACGGAGCGGCGGACAGGAGATCGGGCTCCCCATGGAACCGGACGATCTGCCCAAATTGAAACAGGCAATCGAGCGCGCGAAGGAGATCGTGTGATGGCGCGGCGGCCTTTAATAGCGGCAACCGTAATCGCCCTCGCCCTTTCCGGCTGCGCGACAACCATTACCGTGTTCGAGGAGGAGCCGGACAATCTGGTCTATTCCGGGACGCGGCGCGATCTGGACGGCTGGGCCCTTGCCCATGGAGGGTTCCTGGACCTGCCCTTTTCCTTCGTCTTCGATACCGTCCTGCTGCCCTACACCATCCCCCGCACGATCTGGAACTATGCGACGGCAGAGGAGGAGGACAAGCCGGAGGAAGCCTAACCCCGCGGCGGCGCCGTCGATCCCCTTACCACCAGGCGCACCTCCACCCTTGTGCGGTGGCGCACCGGTTGGTCTTCGATGCGGTTGACCAGGTAGTCGGCGGCGAGTTCGCCCATTTCGACCGAGGGCACATGCATGGTGGTCAGGCCGGGCGGGATGTGGCTGGACAGTTCGGTGTCGTCGAAACCGACCACCGACAGGTCGCCCGGCACATCCAGCCCCATGGCGGTGGCCTCGAACATGGCGCCGAAGGCCAAGAGGTCGTTGCCGCAGATCACCGCCGTGGGGCGCGTGGCGGCATCGCTCGCCAGCACCGCGCGCAGCCCGTCGCGCCCTTCGCGCACGCCGTAGGGAATTTCGATGAAGCGGCCCTCTTCCAGCGCCAGGCCATCCGCCGCCAGCGCCGCGCGCACGCCTTCGACCCGGGCCGCCGCCCGGTCGTTGCCCGCCGCCATGCCGGCGATCATGGCGAAGCGGCGATGGCCGAGGTCGAGCAGGTAGTTGGTCAGCCGCGTGGCGGCCTCGACATTGTCGAAACCGATGCAGGGATGTTCCGCGTCGCCCTCGTTCACCCAGCTATTCACATGAGGCACGCCGCGCGTTTTCATCAGGGCGTAGAGCGAGGGGTGATGTTCGGTGCCCATCAGCATCAGCCCCTCGATGCCGCGTTCCAGCAGCATCGTGGCCTGGCGCAGTTCCTTGTCGACCCGGTAGTCGGAGCTGGCCACCACCAGCGAATATCCGCGCTCGTTCGCCCGCGATTCCAGCCCCTGCACGCCGGTCGCGAAGATCGGATTGTCCAGCGTCGGCACCACCGCGCCGATGGTGCGCGAGCGGCGCGAGGCCAGCGCCCGGGCCGCGGCGTCCCGTACGTAGCCCAGCGTGGCGGCGGCGGCCTGGACCCGCTCGCGCATTTCCCGGCCGACTTTTTCAGGACGGTTCAGCACCCGGCTGGCGGTCGCCGGCGACACCCCGGCCAAGGCCGCGACGTCGGACAGTTTCACCTGCTTTTCGCCGGTGCCTTGTGCGGCGTGAAATCGTTTTCTGGTTGATTTCGGCTCCATGGCTCTAGCGTGCCTGTGCAGCGATGGCAGTGCAAGAATATTTTTTATCGTATAATAACAATATATTATAT
>CBFDDT010000297.1:0-2967 GCA_965603635.1 uncultured bacterium
GGCCCGGTAGAAAATGCCATGTTTAACCGGAACACGGCGAATGAATGAGGGAATCAAGGGAAACCCATGGAACCGGCTAGGCCGTCACTGGTGGCGACGAGATATCCGGCGGAACTGGAAGCTGGATAAGGCTCTAGTTTCGCCCGCTCAACAGCCCCCGCGCTATCACCTGGGCCTGGATTTCCGCCGCGCCCTCGAAGATGTTGAGGATGCGGGCGTCGCACAGGACCCGGCTGATTTCGTACTCCTCGGCATAGCCGTTGCCGCCGTGGATTTGCAGGGCGTTGTCGGCGTTGGCCCAGGCGACGCGGGCGGCCAGCAATTTCGCCATGCCGGCCTCGATGTCGCAGCGGCGGTCGGAATCCTTCTCGCGCGCGGCGAAGAGCGTGAGCTGACGGGCGATCATGGTTTCCACCGCCATCCAGGCGAGCTTCCCCGCGACGCGCGGGAATTCGGCGATGGGCTTGCCGAACTGGACGCGCTCGGCGGCGTATTTCTGGCCCAGTTCCATGGCGTTCTGGGCCACGCCCACGGCGCGCGCGGCGGTCTGCACCCGCGCCGATTCGAAGGTCGCCATCAACTGGCGGAAACCCTGGCCCTCCTCCTCGCCCAGCAGATTTTCCGCCTTTACCTCGAAACCGTCGAAACCCAGCTCGTATTCCTTCATGCCGCGATAGCCCAGCACGCGGATTTCCGTGCCGCTCATGCCCGGCGCCGGGAACGGGTCGGCATCCGTGCCGCGCGGCTTTTCCGCGATGAACATCGACAGCCCGCGATGGTCCTTCGACTCCGGGTCCGTGCGGACCAACAAAGTCATGATATCGCTGCGCGCCGCATGAGTGATCCAGGTCTTGTTGCCGGTGACGCGGTAGATTTCGCCGTCACGCGTCGCGCGGGTCTTCAGCGCGCCGAGGTCGGACCCCGTGCCCGGCTCGGTAAACACCGCTGTCGGCAGGATCTCGCCCGATGCGATCAGCGGCAGCCATTTTTTCTTCTGCGCCTCGGTCCCGCCCAGGCGGATCAACTCGGCCGCGATCTCGGACCGCGTGCCCAGCGAGCCGACGCCGATATAGCCGCGCGCCAATTCCTCGGTCACCACGCACATGGCCGCCTTGCCCATGCCCAGTCCGCCGAATTCCTCCGGCACGGTCAGGCCGAACACGCCCAGTTCGGCAAGTTGTTCAACGATCTCGATGGGGATCAGCACGTCGCGCAGATGCCATTCGTGGCAATGCGGGGCGACCCGTTCCTCGGCGAAGCGGCGGAACTGGTCGCGCACCATTTCCAGCGTCTCGTCGCCCAGCGCGGCTTCGCCGAAATGCCCGTTGGCGATCAGTTGGGCGATGCGCTGGCGCAGGGCGGCGCTGTTGCCGGCCACGACGCCCGCGGTTGCCTGCCGGAACGCTTCCACCGCATCCTCGGACACGCCCATATCGGCGGGCCGCACGACCTCCACCTGGCTCAGCGCGATGCCGCCGGCAAGCTGCGCGCAATATTCCCCGAAGGCGCATTGCAGCATCAACGATTCCAGCTCGCCGAACGCCCCCGCCTCGCGGCAACGCTCCGCCCAGCCCAACATCTGGCGCAGCGCCTCCACATAGGTCGTCGCCCAGGCAAAGCCATGCGCCGCAAACTGCTCGCGCTCCAGCGCCCCCGCATCGACCCGCCCATCGCGCAGCACCAGCCCAGACACCCCGGCCCGGGCTGCGTCCAGCAGGGTTTCGGCGGCGGAAAGCGCTTTCTCGCAATCGTGGATCAGGCTGCCGCTATCCTCGTACTTATCCATGTTCCCTGTCCTTGCCGTATCGGCCATTACCCTATCCCTATTCTCCGTTCACGCCCATGCCCAGCGCAGCGGCGCGGGCGGGTCGCCGGCGGCCAGTTCCACATGCAGTACGCGGCGGCGCCCTTCCGTAACGCGTTTTCGCGAACTATGCACCAGCAGCGGCGACATGACGGAAACGGCTCCCGCCGGCACCGGCACATCCACCGCCGGAATCTCGCCCAGCAGATCACGGATATCAGCCGCCTTCAGCCGCCCCAGCCGGTGGCTGCCCGGTAGCACGCGAATACAGCCATCCTGCGCCCCCACCGCATCCAGATGCCAGCGCAGCGTCACCATGCGCTCCAGCAACCCGACCGGCGGCTCGCAATGGTCCACGCCGTTCTTGACCGTCCAGCAGCGCACATCCGCCTGTTCGTCCCGCCGGTCGACGGCGATGGTTCTGTCCTGATGCCAGGGAACCAGCCAGTTCCGCCCGGCGGTTTTGTCAAAGGCGATTGCGCGCACCGGGCGGGCGGCGGGGCCGAGAAGCCCGGAAACAAGTTCATGGACCGCCGGCTGGCCCAGCAACAGGCCGATCAGATCATGGTCGGCGGGAATACGTCGGGAACCGCCGCCCTGGCCCGCCAGCAGCGCGTCGAACGTTTGTTGCGGCGCGGGGATATTGAGACCTCCGACCACCGCATGGCCCTGTTGCGTTAGCTGGGTTTCATCCATGGCACGGTCACCGACGTAGTCCGCCTACCCCTCCACAACATCCTCGAACGTCCGCAACCCCGGCCGCTTGGCTTGCACCAGCACGGCCATGTTGCCCGGTTTGTGTTTGTTGGCGCGCATTTTGGCGTGGGCCCGGGGGATGTCGTCCCATGAGAAAACCTCGGACATACAGGGGTCGATGCGGCGCTCGACCATCAGCTTGTTGGCCTGTGCGGCCTGCATCAAATTGGCGAAATGGCTGCCCTGGATGCGTTTCTGGCGCATCCATACGAAGCGCGCGTCGAAGGTCAGGTTAAAGCCCGTGGTGCCGGCGCAGAACACCACCATGCCGCCGCGCTTGACGATGAAGCAGGAGACCGGAAAGGTCGCCTCGCCGGGATGTTCGAACACGAAATCCACGTCGTTGCCCTTGCCGGTATAATCCCAGATCGCCTTGCCGAACTTGCGCACCGCCTTCATGTAATCGT
>CBFDDT010000298.1:0-2957 GCA_965603635.1 uncultured bacterium
GACCAGGTCGTCCCCCACGCCGGGCTCGCGCCAGTAGCCGACATGGGCGAACAGCCAGGCGCGGCCGATATCGACCACGCGGTCGCGGATATGCCATCCACATTCGGCATGGGCCGCGTCGTCGGCGAAACGCTCGGCGATCCGGTACGCCTCCTCCGGCTTGCCGTAAAACTAGCCGGATACGACCGGGTCGGTGCGGTCCCAGAAATTCGACCAGCGGAACAGCTTGCGGCCCGGCCCGAACTTTTCGATGGTTTCCTTGCCGAAGAGCTTGAGCCCGATCGGCGAGCCAATGGTCACCAGCCCCTGCACGGGCCAGGACTTACGGTCGTCGCGGTCGAAAAAGCCGTCCGCGCCGATCATCTCGTTCAGCACGTCGAAGGCGTAGATGGACCCAAGGCTGTGGGCCACCAGGTACAGCGGGTTGCCGTCTTCGTGGATTTCCTCGATGCGCCGGCGCAAATTGCCCTTGATCTCGGCGGCGGCGTTTCCGTCGGCGAGGTTAATCAGCACGTCCCCGGCGATATCCAGGGCCGCGTCCAGAATCCTGCGCGCAACCAGCCCGTCCGTAACGAGCTTCAGCGCCAGTCTGAAAGGGGCGATCCTGGCGTCGTTCAGCGCTTCGTAATTGAAAAGCTCGGTCTCGAATTCCAGGGGAATGCCGGCCTGCAGCCGATCGCGGACCAAATCCCGGATCAACAGATGTTGGTTCAGGTCGTCGGCATCGCCGACCTGAACGCCGTGTACGACCAGTATTTTTCTGGGCAAACCAGGATTGACTGTCATTCGATTTCTCCCTGCCGGGAAGCTTGCCGGCCTGCCGCGGGAGTCGTAATAATAGATATATTTTATAATAAAGCAACTTATGAGATTAATTTCGCCATTTGCAAACTCCTGAGATTTCTCCCGCTTTAACCGTCTGTTCAAACCTTGGCTTCTATTCTGTCATCTGAAACAAAAACAGAATCATGGAGGGTTGAAGATGGATAAGTTTACGAGTTTCAAGGCGGTGGCGATGATTGCCGCGCTGCTCGGTCTGGCCGCCTGCGGCGGCGGCGGCAGTTCGTCCGGCGATGGCAAGGCGGCGCAGACCGCCAAGGCGCTGTTCGCGCCGTCGGTCAAGATCAAGGGCAAAATCGTGACGCAGGGCGGCGATCTGGCCTCGGGCTGCACGATTGAAATCTATAATATCAAGACCTCTGAACTGGTGAAGCAATCGGATGTTACCGGGCGCTTTTCCATCAGCTTCCAGAACCCGGCGAACATGGACGGCCTGAAATTCCGCGGAATTTGCGACGGACAGCAGGTTTTCCAGTCGGCCGATTATTCTTCCGGCAAGCTGCAGAGCATGAAATGGAAGGTCAATCTCGGCGAGATCAAGGTCGCGCGCGGGATGCTCACCGCGTACGGCAACGTCATGGACGAGAGTGGCGCGGCGCCCGAGGGCTGTAGCGTCGGGGTCTATCCGGTGGGCAAGAAGGAACCCGTGGTCAGTTGGTCGGCGGCGGGCAAATTCAGCGGCGAACTCGATCTGGCCCAGTCCGGCAATATGTTCACCATCGAGGCCACTTGCCCCGGTTACGCGAAACGCGGAACGTCGGGCGTCCTTACAGCCGATATGGTCGTTAGCGGGACCAGCACGATCAGTGTCAGGGATCTGGTGGTCAAGAATTAGCCTGGCGGCGGGGGCGGCGGGTTTTCCGCCGCCCCCGTCCGCGGGCATATAATTGCTTGGCCAAAAGGCCGCTGCGTCGTAGGGTTGAAGGGTGCATTCAACGATCCGACGGGGAGGGCCATATTGTGTTGATTACCAAATTCGTCCGAATCACGCCGCGTGTTCTGGCCTGTGGCGCCGTGCTGGCGCTGGCCGGGGCCTGCGAGGTCGAAAAGATGGCCAAGGAAGATCTGCCGCTGGTCACCGTGAAGGGAAAGGTCGTCAACGAGGACGGTGCGCCGGCCAGTGATTGCAAACTGGAATTTTATGACACCGCCGCGGTGAAGCCCAATTACGTCTGGGAAGTGTCGGCGGATTTCAAACACAAGATGCAAACGGCCAAGGTGGTGGACGACTTCTATTTCCGCGCCCGCTGCAAGGGGCAGCGCGTGGCCGCGCGTTCGCGCATCTACAATATGGATTACCTTTCGCAAAACGATTTCATTATCGATCTGGGGCGGATGGCCGTGGGCGCGGGCATGATCGCGGTGACGGGGCAGGTTGCGACCATGGACGGGTCGAAACCAGGCGCCTGCAAGCTGGGTCTCTATACCGGCCTTCACAGCAAGCCGGTGGTCAGTTGGGAAGTCGCCGATGCCATTGCGGTCGAGTTCGAGAGCGAAAAGGTGGATGGCCATTTCCAGTTCCGCCTGGAATGCACGGGCTATGCCGAGCCGTTCAATTCGCCCAAGCGGCCGGAAAGCTGGCTGGACGAAGTCGGCGGCAAGATCGAACTGGGCGACATGCTGGTGCGGAAATAGGTTCACCCGCCGGGTAACCGCCGGTTAAGGGTTACGTGCGAAGCTGACCCCTTCAATTGTATGGTGAAGGGGCGGGCGCATGCGCGTATTGGCGCCGCTGCTCTTCCATCCGCTCTATGCGAACATCTGCGCCGTCAGCCAGGAAGCCCGCAACAAGCGTATCAAACGCCTGACGGGCGCCATAGAAAACGGCGAGATCATCTGCCCCGAGGGCGAGGCGGATTGCGCCAGGGAGTAGGGCGGCGCAGTCGACAAATCGTCTTTTCGCGTTCGGTTGTACAGTGACCTGCGCGTCTTTGCGGGCTATTGTCCCCATTGATTCTATCCGGGATGCATTCATGGCCGATGCCAAGACCTATACCGCCGCGTTGCTGATTATCGGCAACGAAATCCTGTCGGGGCGCACCACCGACGCGAACCTGCCCTGTATCGCCGGACGGCTGAACGACCTGGGTATCCGGCTGTCGGAGGTTCGGGTGGTG
>CBFDDT010000299.1:0-2899 GCA_965603635.1 uncultured bacterium
GCCACAGAGAAGTTCGCCTGGGACTGGATCGACTGGGTCGAGCCATCGAATTCGACCTCGTCGATGAATACGGCATCGGGCCCGACCAGGAAGGTCTTGGTGAATTTGACCTCCTCGCCCTGCCAGATGTCGGAATTCGCGCTGGACTGCGCGATGCTGAGGCCCTGGGCGTCGATCACGCCGATCTCGGTAACGATTCCGCCATTACTTTCGACCACCTCGCGCATCCGGGCGGCCAGGGGGTTTTCGACGACACTGTCGACGAGAGGATGATTGTCGCCATCGACCTCCGCCTGCCAGGTCTCTTCCATCTTGTCGATGGTGCCCTGATTAAAATTTTTGCGTTCCCCGTTAGAGGCCCTGAGGGCCTCGATCAGATCGGCCTCCAGGACCGCCGCCTGAATGCCCGGAAGGACCTTCTTGATCGGCTCGATATGCGTATCCGCATGGGCCGCCTGGGCAACAAAAACCATTGCGCTCGCCACGGCGAGCGCCGAAATACGTGACACCATAAAAATCTCCAAAATTTCTGTAAATTCCACCCGTGTGTATTGTCGAAGCATCACAACCGAAACAGTACGATAGTATGCGTCGGCGAGGAACATATGCCCACGAACTTTACAAGTGGTTAATAATCGTTCGATTTGGATGTGAAATAGATAAGTATGTTATAAAGCATATAGTTTTGGCGATTATGGGCGATGTTCAGGCCACGAATTAATGCCTGCAAACCTGAATTATGGCCCGCCTATACCTATCCTTGAGTATACTTTATGTGAGTTCGGCCAAAGGCCCGCACCGGATGTTTCACCGTCGGCCGTTCACGCCTTGATGCGGGCCATTTTCGGGTCGTAGAGCGGGTCCATTGAGATCTCGCAGGGGACGCGTTCGGTGGCGACCTCCAGCTCGTACTGGCCCGACAGCACGTAATCGCGGTCGACGCCCGCCTTGTTGCGGACATAGCCGTATCCGATGTTGGTTGCCAACGTGTAGCCCCAGCCGCCGCTGGATAGCCAGCCGACACGCTCGCCATTGCGGTAGATGGTCTCGCGGCCCAGCAGCACCACGTTCTTGTCGGCCACCGTGAAGCCGGCCAGCATTTTGGCCACGCCGTTCTCGCGCTGGGCCAGGATCGCCTCGCGGCCGAGGAACGGGATGTTGGATTTCAGCT
This sequence comes from uncultured bacterium, assembly GCA_965603635.1. GTDB lineage: Bacteria > Pseudomonadota > Alphaproteobacteria > UBA8366 > JADFVY01 > JADFVY01. The sequence goes on from CBFDDT010000299.1 coordinate 1,172, forward strand.
TTACCGCCCAGCCGAGACCCGCCTCGACCGGCGTATAATCCGGCCCGATGTCGGCGCCCCAGGCGCGGTAACCTTTTTCAAGCCGCAGGCTTTCGATGGCGCGGTAACCGGCGTTGGCGATGCCGTGCGCCGCGCCCACCTTCATCAAGGCGTCATAGACACCGGCGGCGCTTTCCACCGGCATGTGCAGTTCCCAGCCCAGTTCGCCCACATAGGTCACGCGCAGCGCGTTGACCGGCGCGCCGGCGATATGAACCGCGCGGGCCGCGCCGAACGGGAAACCCTCGTTGGAGAAATCGTCGGGGCTGACCGCCGACAGGACATCGCGGGCCGCCGGGCCCATCAGCGAGATCACGGCATGGGAGGAAGTCACGTCGGTCAGTCGCGCGTCGAGCCCGGCGGGGATATTTGCTTGTATCCAGGCGAAGTCATGGGTCGCGAAGCCGGTGCCGGTGACGATGTAGAATTCGTCCGGCGCCAGCCGCGCGACAGTCAGGTCGCATTCGATGCCGCCGCGTTCGTTCAGCATCTGGGTATAGGTCAGGCTGCCCGGCGGCTTGGCTATATTGTTGGCGCAGATCCAGCCCAGCGCGGCCTCGGCGTCGCGGCCGGTCATCCTGAATTTGGCGAAGGAGGTCTGGTCGAACAGGCCGACCCGTTCGCGCACGGCCTTGTGTTCCGCGCCGACATGGGGGAACCAGTTCTGGCGGCCGAAGGAATATTCGTCGCGCGGCTCGACACCGGCCGGCGCAAACCAGTTCGGCCGTTCCCAGCCCAGCTTCTCGCCAAAGCAGGCGCCCTGCGCGGCAAGCCGTTCGTACAGCGGAGAGCAGCGCAGCGGCCGGCCGCTCTCATGTTCCTCGAAGGGCCAGGCGATGGTGTAATGCTTGCCGTACATTTCCATCGTGCGCGTGCGCACCCATTCGATATCGCCATGGGGCTGTCCGAAGCGGCGGATATCGACGGCCCACAGATCGTAAGGCGGCTGGCCGCCGACGACCCATTCGGCCAGCGCCTTGCCGGCCCCGCCGCCCGATGCGATGCCGAACGCGTTGAAGCCCGCGCCGACGAAGAAGCCGCCGCATTCCGGCGCCTCGCCGAGGATAAAGTTGCCGTCGGGGGTGAAGCTTTCCGGCCCGTTGATGAGCTGTTTGATCCCGGCGGTTTCCAGCGCCGGCACGCGGCCCAGCGCCAACTCCATCATCGGTTCGAAATGGTCCCAGTTTTCGGTCAGCAGCGAGAAGTGGAACTTGTCGGGGATGCCCTTCTCGGCCCAGGGAATCGGATTCGGCTCGTAACCGCCCATCACCAGCCCGCCGACCTCTTCCTTGTAATAAGTCAGCCGGTCGGGGTCGCGCAGGGTGGGCAGGTCGCGCGGCACGCCGTCGATCGGCTCGGTCACCAGATACTGGTGCTGCACGGATACCAGCGGCACCGTCACCCCGACCATCCGGCCGATCTCGTTGGCCCATTGGCCGGCGCAGTTGACCGCAACCTCGCATTCGATGCGACCCTGGTCGGTCACCACCGCTGCGACGCGGCCGTCCCTGACCTCGATGGCGGTGACCTTGGTATTTTCGATGATCGTCACGCCCTGTTGGCGCGCGCCCTTGGCCAGCGCCTGGGTGATGTCGGACGGATTGGCCTGGCCGTCGGTCGGCAGGAAGGCTGCGCCGACCAGATCGTCCACATTCATGATCGGCCACAATTTCTGGGCCTCGGCCGGGC
>CBFDDT010000300.1:0-2890 GCA_965603635.1 uncultured bacterium
GGGCTGGATCGGGGGGCCATCACCGACGCCATCAACGACACGAGGCTCGATCTCGAGAAATTGCTTGATACGCTCAATTTTTACGCGCGTGAAGGACCGTTGATTCTTGCCGGCGATTTCAACCTGACCCCGCGCTACGCCGACCTGCCGGAAACAGTTTTCCACAAGGCGGACGACCTGCTGGCCTGGCTGTGCGAGAACCCGGACGAGCCCCATGCGGTATACTGGGCGTCTCGGTCCGCGGGCGATCCAAGATATGCTATGCTGTTCCCGACGACTGGTGGGCAGGTCGTGTACGGCCTGTCCGTGGAATCGGGCGAGCGGGAATTCCTTGAGGCGCTGAAGGCGCATCTCGGCTCATCGACGGGCTACATCGATTACGAGAACCCGCCGCCCGACAACCCGCGCGAATTCGCGAAGATGGCCGCCGAATTCGACACAAGGCGGTGATCAGCGCGGCGGCGTCCGCATGTCGCCGCCACGTCACGCCTGACATATTCGACAATTTATATATAATTGATCTATCGGTCCCATCGGACCGGTCCCAAATGGGAATGTCTTCACGAGGGCGGGTATGGCGAGAGGGTTTTCCGCAAGGCTTGGCGGCGCCGTTACCGGCGTGCTGATGTTGTTTGCCGTATTCGCGCCGGTTTCGGCCGAGCCGGTGCTGCCCGCGCCATACAATACCTGGTCGTACACCGACATCGCGGCGCGCGCCTTCGGCCTGCTGGCCGGACAGCGCGAGGCCTGGCTGAACGACGCCAGGGCCTGGGAGGTGGACGGCAAGTCCCTTCTCGCCGTGATCGCCGAGGCCGAACGGCCAAATGTCGACGGCGCCTTCTGCGATTGCGCGCGGCCCCACAGGTTGGCGCTGATCGAGGAGCGGGAAGGGGAGCTTCATACCGTCGCGGCGGCGCTGATCCCGAACATACGCACGGGCGTAACGCTGTCTCTGAACTCGCCATTGCTGGATGGTCCGTTGGTCAGGGGTGGCGTCTTCCGGCTCAGCGGCGCCGAATTGCTGTTGCCGGTTGTGCGCCAATGGGACGCCGGCGGGCGGCCACGCGCGGAATTGTCCCTGTTCCGTTTGGGCGACCGGCGGCTGGCGCCGGTATTTTCGCGGCTGATCCTCGACGATCCCACGGTGGGCGATCCGGACCTTTCAGGCATGCGGGCGCGCATGCGGATGGGCGAGTTGGATCCGGGCGGCCTTGCCGGATTTGCGGATATTCGTTTCGTGGAACGCTACTTCACCCGGTTCGACGAGGATATCATCGACCTGGATGATCGCCGGGTCGAGGTGTGGGTGTTCGGCGGCGATCGCTTCTCGCTGGTCCAGTGCGAACTGTATGGCCCCATGGGCTTTGGCGCCTGCATGCAGTGACAGTGAAATACATGTGGGAATTCGGTTCTGTTTCGTGCAACAATTCGCGCCATGAGTGAGCGCAAGGACATAGACATCGCCGCCATGAAGGCCCGGCTTCTGGAAATGAAGGCGGAGTTGGAGGCGTTGGCGAACGAGCACGAGCATGACAGAGACGTGGTGGAGCTGGACCAGACGACCCAGGGCCGTCTGTCACGCATGGATGCAATGCGGGTGCAGGCCATGGCGCAGGAGGTCGCGCGGCGGCGCGAGACGGAGCAGAAGCGGATCGAGGTGGCGCTGAAGCGCGTCGAGGATGGCAATTATGGCCACTGCGTTTCCTGTGACGAGGAAATTCAGCCGAAACGCCTGGATTTCGATCCTTCGGTCCCCAATTGCATAAATTGCGCGCGCGGTGGAGATACGTAGCGCGCGGCGCAAACAAATGCTAAATCAACACCCTGTAATAATTGCGGTCTTGGCGGGGGAAGAATTAAAATGGAACCAGAGCTGACGAAATTCGTCGGCATGCTGATTGCTGTGGCGATCGGCGCCGGTGTTATCGTGGTCATAATCCTCCTGTCAGCACGGCAACGGCTGGAGCAGGGTTGGCAAAAGACGCAGCAGCAGCGCGATTTGCTGTATGACCGGCTGAAATATCAGGGCTCGCTGGTCCATCAGTTTGTCGAAACGGCCAATCACCGCCTGACCAACGAACGCGGGTCGCTCGAAGTTCTCGGGCGGCGGCAGATCAAGGTCGCGGCTGGCCGTACTCCGTTGGAAAAAGCGGTCGCGACGATCGAACTCAACGACCATCTGGAACAGCTCATTTCCATTGCCGACAGCGACCCGGGCCTGGCCGGGCTCAGCGAATATGAAGCGCTGCGTGAAAAGATCGAGCAGGCGGTCGACGATATCGCCCGCGCCGCCGCCAATTACAACGAAATCGTCGATACCTACAACAAGCAGGCTTCCGGCTTTTTCGGGCGCTTCTTCGGCTCGCTGCAGGCGGATAAATTCGATGCCAGCGCAAAGACGCGCGCCAGTCGGTTGTAGCTGGTCCGCGGTTACCGCGGGAAATAGATCATCGATGGGTTTGGCCGGCCGAAGAAGCCGTAAGCGCCGGCAACCGGAATCCGCGCGACCACGCCCTCACACGAACAGCAACAGCACGGACGCGGCCAGCAGGGCGGCCATGGCGCCGTTGAACATGCGTAGCGTCCGCGGAGATTTCAGCAGGCGCCCGATGACGCTGCCGAAGGCGGTCCAGATGCCGCAGGACGGGAAGGAAATGGCGAGGAAAACGGCGCCAAACAGCAGTGACTGGGGCAATGCCGCCAGGTCGGGCGTCGAATAGACGGAAAAGGCACTGACCGCCATGATCCAGGCCTTCGGGTTGACCCACTGGAAACCGGCGGCCTGCAGGAAGGTGAAGGGCTTGCCCCGATTTCCGGTCTCGCCCATGCCGGCGGCGGAGGCGATCTTCCAGGCCAGCCACAGCAGGTAGGCGCCGCCGGCCCAGCGCAG
>CBFDDT010000301.1:0-2889 GCA_965603635.1 uncultured bacterium
AACTCGCCCTTCGATGGGCGCCCGGTGCAGGGCCATGCGCTACGTACCGTGGTCGACGGCAGGGCGATCTTTATTCACGGGCGGGGAGACTGAGCGATGGAGCCCACCGCCTGGACGATGGAGGCCGGCCCCACGGTCGCCGTGCTGGCCGCCAGCTACCTGATCGGCTCCATCCCGTTTGGGCTGATCCTGACGCGGATGTTCGGGTTGGGCGATATCCGTAATATCGGGTCGGGCAATATCGGCGCGACAAACGTGCTGCGCACCGGCAACAAGCGGCTGGCCGCGGCCACCCTGCTGCTGGATACGGGCAAGGGATTTGCCGGCGCTTATTTCGGTTCGCTGTTCGCGCCGGAGGGCGCGCTGATCGGCGCGGTCGCCGCAACCTTCGGCCACATGTTCCCGGTCTGGCTTGGCTTCAAGGGCGGCAAGGGCGTTGCGACGGGTTTCGGCGCGCTGGCCGCACTGGCATGGCCTTCGGCGCTGATCGCAATCGGGGTGTGGCTGCTGGCAGTACTCATATTGCGCATCTCGTCGGCCGCGGCCCTGATCACCACCGCGCTGGCGCCTTTCCACGCCTGGTATTTCGTCGGGCCCTGGACGGGGTTGGCGGTCGGCGGCGTCTGCACCCTGATCTGGATACGCCACCACCAGAACATAGCCCGCCTGCTGAAGGGCGAAGAACCGAGAATCGGCGCGGGAAAATCGTGAGAGGTCCCGCCGACGAGGCCGAACGGCTGGCGCGGCTGCGGCTGATTCGTAGCGAGAATGTCGGGCCGATTACCTTTCGCGAACTGATGAAATATTTCGCCAGCGCGGCCGAGGCGCTCGACGCCCTGCCCTCGCTGTCCGCGAAGGGCGGCCGCAAGATCAAGGTCTGCCCGAAATCGAAGGCCGAGGAGGAAATCGCCCAGGCGCAAGCCGTCGGCGCGCGACATATTCATATGGGCGAGGCCGGCTATCCGGCGGCGCTGACCCAGGCCGAGGATGCGCCACCCATATTGCTGGTCATGGGGCACGCGCATCTGCTGGACAAACCGATGGTCGGCGTCGTCGGCGCGCGCAACGCCTCGACCAACGGGCGGCGGCTGGCCCGCGAGATCGCGGCGGGGATCGCGGAGGGCGGATTCGTGGTGGCGTCGGGCATGGCGCGCGGCATCGACACGGCGGCCCATGAGGGCGCGCTGAATGGCGGCACCGTGGCGGTGCTGGCCGGCGGGCCGGATGTGGTCTATCCGGCGGAGAATCAGGCGCTGTACGAGCAATTGGTCGAGCGCGGCGCGATCATCGCCGAGTCGCCCCCGGGCCTGACCCCGCAGGCGCGCCATTTCCCACGCCGCAACCGGATCATCTCGGGACTGTCGCTCGGCGTCGTGGTGGTCGAGGCGGCGCAGCGGTCGGGCTCGCTGATCACCGCGCGGCTGGCCAACGACCAGGGGCGCGAGGTGATGGCGGTGCCGGGTTCGCCGCTGGACCCGCGCTGCCGGGGGACCAACGGCCTGATTCGCAACGGCGCCAACATGGTCGAGAACGCCGAGGACGTACTCGCCATTGTCAAGGCCATGCGTGGCGAGACAATCGCCGAACCGCCCACCGACGGTTATGAAGGCGCCGCGCCCGGCGCCGAATCGGTGCCCGACGACATCCGCAATCGCATCATTGAAGCGCTGGGCCCGACCCCGGCCCCGGTGGACGCAATCATCCGCGATCTGGACCTTCCACCCGCCGTCGTGCTGACCGTTTTGCTGGAGCTTGAACTGGCCGGAAAACTGGAACGCCAGCCCGGCAACATGGCGGCGCTGGTCGATTGACCCCCATAAACCCCTGAAATTACGCCATTTCACTCTTTATATTGACAAGTGGCATTCGGATGCGGAGTTTCATTGGCCGCACCCGTGGGGGGTGGAGCACGCAAACCAGTACCAAGCCGCAAGTGGAATCCGGGTCAAGGAATGAACGTCGTCATCGTTGAATCGCCCGCCAAGGCGAAAACCATCAACAAATATCTGGGCACGGACTACAGGGTCCTGGCGTCATACGGTCATGTGCGAGATCTGCTGGCCAAGGACGGCGCGGTCGACCCCGAGAACGGCTTTGCGATGCAATGGCAGGTCGATGACCGGTCCAAGAAACAGATCGCGGAAATCCGCACGGCGCTGAAGGGCGCGGACCATCTGCTGCTCGCCACCGATCCGGATCGCGAGGGCGAGGCGATTTCCTGGCATGTGCTGGAAGTGCTGGCCGAGAATAACGGGCTGAAGAATGTCGACGTGAAGCGCGTGGTGTTCCATGAGATCACCAAGCGCGCCGTCACCGACGCCGTGGCCAATCCCCGCGACATCAATGTGGAACTGGTCAACGCCTATCTGGCGCGCCGCGCCCTGGACTTTCTGGTGGGCTTTACCCTGTCGCCGGTATTGTGGCGCAAGCTGCCGGGCGCGAAATCGGCGGGGCGCGTTCAATCGGTGGCGCTGCGACTGATCTGCGAGCGCGAGTCGGAGATCGAGATTTTCCGGCCCCAGGAATACTGGACCATCGATGCCGGCTTCACGACGCCGGGCGGCGAGCCCTTCACCGCGCGCCTGACCCAGTTGGAAGGCGCGAAACTGGACAAGATGGGCATCGGCACCGAGGTCACGGCCACCGCCGCCGTCCAGGCCATCAAGGCCCGCGACTACCGCATAGCAAAGATCGAGGCCAAGAAGCTGCGGCGCAATCCGCCGGCGCCTTTCACCACCTCGACCCTGCAGCAGGAGGCCAGCCGCAAGCTGCGCTTTGGCACCTCGCGCACCATGCAACTGGCGCAGCGGCTGTATGAAGGCATGTCGCTGGACGGCGAGACCGTCGGCCTGATCACCTATATGCGAACCGACAGCGTGACGCTGAGCC
>CBFDDT010000302.1:0-2787 GCA_965603635.1 uncultured bacterium
CTGAAGCGCGGCGACTGGATCGGTGTGCTGTTCGACCAGAAACTGAACGAGGGCGTGCCGGCGCCGTTTTTCGGCCGCGACGCCATGACCTCGCCGCTGCCCGCGCGCCTGGCCCTGGCCTTCCGATGCCCGCTGGTGCCTACCAAAACCGAGCGCCTGGACGGCAGCCGTTTCCGCCTGACCATCTATCCGCCGCTGGAACTGCCCGACACCGGGAACCGGAAAGAAGACCTCGCCATCCTGATGGGCCGGATGAACGAGCTGCTGGAAGGCTGGATCCGCGAACGCCCCGAACAATGGTTCTGGGTCCACAAACGCTGGCCGGATTGATGCCTCCACCACGCCTGCTGATTATTCGCAACCCTACCGCCGGCCAGCGCCGGGCGCGGCACTACGCCCGAGCACTCAGCTTGCTGGAGGCGGCCGGTTGCGCGGTGACCGTGGCCGAGACGGCGGCCCGTGGCGACGCGCAAGGGTTCGCGCGCGAGGCCGACGAGGCCGCCTTCGACGCCGTGGTGGCGGCGGGTGGCGACGGCACCATCAACGAGGTGGTGAACGGCTTGATCGGGCGGGCGCTGCCGCTGGGCGTGATTCCGCTGGGCACTTCCAACGTACTGGCGCATGAGATCGGGGTGGGGTCGAACATCGCCCGCGCGGTGAAGACCATCCTGACGGGCCGCCACCAGCCGGTCGCCGCGGCCGTCGCCGACGGGCATTACTGCTGCCTGATGGTCAGCGCCGGTTACGACGCGCGCGCCATCAAACGGGTCCGCCCGGCCCTTAAGCGCCTGCTTGGCGAGGGCGCCTACTACCTTGCCGGGCTGAAAGAAGTGATCGCCGGGCCAAAACACATGCTATCGGTTGAAGTCGATGGTGAAGCGTTCGAGTCCGCCTCAGTCATTGTCATGAATGGCCGGCTCTATGGCGGCAAATTCACCTGCGCGCCGGACGCCGACATGCGCGAGCCCCTGCTCCATGCCGTGCTGTTGACCCGAACCGGACGCTGGAACGTGATGCGTTACGGATTGGCGCTGGTGACCAACCGGCTCTACCGCCTGAGCGACGTGCAAGTCATCCCCGCGACAACGGTTCGCATCCTCGCACCGGCAGGCGAACCCTGCCAAAGCGACGGCGACCTGATCGGCGAGGCCCCGATGGATATCAGGGTCGAGGCGAACGCGGTGGAGATATTGTTTCCGGCGGGTTAATCGCGCCCCCTCACTGCATGAATAAATTCGCGATGAGCTGGAAGCTCATGACTTGCCAGACTATGACTTCGGCGCCGACGATGTAGCGCATGAAACGAGGCGGGACGCGACGGTATTGCTGATACAGAACCACGCCGGCCAGGGCGATGACGGCGATCAGCCAGGGGGCGGCCGGGAGGAAAATGAAGGGGGCGATGAAGCCGTACAGCAGCAGCATGATCGAATCGACAAAGGCGGTGCGCCCGCCGCCTTCCATCAGGGTCATGAGAACGACAATCGAGAAAGACGCCGCGGCGATGCCGATGAGGCTCTCCTTGACGTAAGTGTCCGTGATGCTTCGTTCTTCCATTTCTCTGCCCTCCTCCTCTCAACCCAGATGGAACAGCTTGCGGGGGAAGTCCGCAAATGTCCGCGCGCCGGTTTCGGTTACCGCGAAGGATTCGCTGATGACCAGGCCGTAGTCTTCCATCCACAGGGCCGGAATGCAATGAAAGGTCATGTTGGGTTCCATCACCGTGCGGTCGCCCTTGCGCATGCTGCAGGTCAGTTCCCCCCAGGTCGGCGGATAGCCGATGCCGACGGGATAGCCGATGCGCGAATCCTTCTCGATGCCGTGGCGCGAGATGACGGCGGTCCAGACCGCCGCCAGTTCCTCCAGCACGACTCCGGGTTTGACGGCGTCGAGCACCGCGTTCAATCCCTCGGCGATGACCTCCGCCAGATCGAGCATGGCTTGCGGCGGCTTGCCGAGCCACAGGCAGCGCGACAGCGGCGCGTGGTAGCGGTGGCGACAGCCGCCGAGTTCGACATAGAACATCTCGTCCTGCTGTAACGGCGCATCGGTCCAGCTAAGATGCGGGGCGCTGCAATACTCGCCCACCATGGCGTTGGGCGGCTTGCAGGTGAAGGTGCCGCCATGCTCCGGCGTGCCGGCGGTGGTGGCCCGGTAGAGCTCGGAAATCGCGTCGCACTGGCGCACGCCGGGACGCGCCGCGTCGAAGGTCGCCTGCATGGCCTGGCCCGCGATCTCGCCGGCCTGCATGAGGTATTCGATCTCTTGGGTAGACTTCTTCATACGCGCCCGGTTGATCGCCAGGAAGGCGTCGCTGAAGGTGGCGTCGGGCAGGCCGGCGGTGAGGATCGCGTGCCAGCGCGCGGTGTAATAATAATCGTCCATCTCGACGCCGATGCGCCTGGCGCCCCAGCCGCGGGATTTCAGGATTTCCACCAGGAACTCGATCGGGTGGCGCTCCCCCGACCCGACATATTCGTCGCCATAAGGGACGATGTGATCGTGGGACATGAAGACGGTGAATTTGGCGCCGACCGCATCCATCGCGCGCCCGACCCACAGCGGCTGTTCCATGTCCGACGCGACCACGACCATCTGCGGCGTATAGAACGACCAGCCATCATAACCGGTCAGCCAGTACTGATTGGCCGGGCTGGCGACCAGCAGCACATCGACGCCGATCTCCGCCATCTTCGCCTTGGCGCGCACCACCCTGTCGGCAAATTCCGCATCCTCGAACAGCTTCACCGTTGTCTCCCTGGGACGGTTGTTGTTACTGCCTGTTAT
>CBFDDT010000303.1:0-2786 GCA_965603635.1 uncultured bacterium
TGCACTGCACTGCAAAGGTTACAAATATTCTGAAAAATCGGCGCGATATTAACGAATTCCTTGCCTGCAAATGGTTCAATGCCGGTGTTCGTCCCGGCAGGCGGGGCTTTTTGAGGGATTCAAGCATGGAATACATCATTCCCATCGTGATCTTGGGCGTATTGGGCCTGTGGGTCGTTTCGATCTACAACAAGCTGGTCAAAAACAAGAACGTCGTGAAGGAAGGCTGGAGCGGGATCGAGACGCAGTTGAAGCGCCGTTCGAACCTGATTCCCAACCTGGTCGAGGCCGTCAAGGGTTATGTCGGCCATGAAAAGGGCGTTCTGGAATCGGTAACCGAGGCGCGTTCGCGCACCGGCACGGCCTCCACGCCGGCCGAACGCGGCAAGATGGAAGGCATGCTGGGCGCCGCGCTGGCCAATGTCTTCGCCGTGGCCGAGGCCTATCCGGAACTGAAGGCCAACGAGAACTTCATGAGCCTGCACGGGGAGTTGTCCTCGCTGGAAGACGAAATCCAGATGGCGCGCCGCTATTACAACGGCACGGTTCGCGATCTGAATGTCTTGATCGAATCCTTTCCCTCGAACATCATCGCCGGCAGCTTCGGTTTCGTGCAGGCGGAATTTTTCGAGATCGAGGACGCGGCCGACCGCGCGGTTCCTGAAGTCAGCTTCTCGTAATGGGGCGTTCAGCGATGGCCGGCCTGGTTCGGATTCTTGGTTTTTGCGTGGCGCTGCTGGGATTGGCGGTGGCGCCCGCGCTTGGCGAAGAGCGCATCATTTCATTCGACAGCAATATCACCGTTGCCGCCGACGGCATGCTGACGGTGGTGGAAACCATCAAGGCGAAGGCAGAGGGGGTCGAGATCAAACGCGGCGTTTACCGCGATTTTCCGACCTATAACCAGTATCCCGACGGCAGTGGGCATCAAGTTGGTTTCAAGGTCGTCGAGGTCCGGCGGAACGGCCAGATCATCGATTATTTCACCGAACCGCGCGGCATGGGCGTCCGGGTCTATATGGGCGACAAGACCTTCTTTATAGATCCTGGCGTCTATACTTATGCCCTAACCTACAAAACGACCCGCCAATTGCGGTATTTCGCCGAATATGACGAGCTTAACTGGAACGTCACGGGCAACGACTGGGTATTTCCGATAGACGCGGCTAGCGCGACCATCGTGATGCTGCCCGGTGCGTCCGTTGTTCAGCAGGCCGCCTATACCGGCCCGGCGGGTGCGCAAGGAAAGGATTGGACAGCCGGCAAGGATGCCGATGGCAATCCGACATTCCGGACTACCCGGTCCCTGGCGGCCGGCGAGGGCCTGACGGTGGCCGTGGCCTGGCCCAAGGGGCTGGTTTCCCAACCCGGCGGGATGGCCAACTTTCTATGGTGGTTGCGCGGGTTCATGGGATTTATTGTCCCGGGGATCGGGATCGGGCTTATCTGGCTTATCTACTACCTGAAATGGACCCGTCATGGCCGCGATCCGAAGGCCGGCACGATCTTTCCGCTTTTCACACCGCCTGACGACCTGGCGCCCGCGGCGGCCCGCTATGTCAGGCGCATGGGTTTCGATCAGAAGGCGATCGGGGCCGCGGTCGTCAATCTGGCGGTCAAGGGGCGGATTGAAATCGCCGATGACGGCGAGAACAGCTATGAACTGCGGCGGCTCAGCGATTCCCCCGACCCGTCGCTTTCCGAGGGCGAGCGCGCCATGGAGACCGCGCTTTTCGCCGCCGGCAACCCGGTCCGGATTCGCCGGGACAATCAGGCCGTGCTGCAATCGGCGGTAAGAAAGCTCTCGGATTCGCTTGCCGATCTTTACAAAGGCTCGCATTTCATCCGTAAGCTCGGCGGGTTGGGCAAGGGTATTCTGTTGAGCTTTGTGACACTCGGCGCCACCGGTTTCGCCATGTCGGCTTACCCCGCCCCGATTTTCGGAATTCACATCGGGGCCTTTGCCATGCCCGGGGCAGTTGTGGCGCTGGTGGCGATCAATGTCATGTTTATCATCGTGATGAAGGCGCCAACGGCGGAAGGGCGTGTGCTTCTCGACGGAATTGAAGGATTCCGGATGTATCTCAGCGTCGCGGAACAGGGACGGTTGAACATGCTCAATCCGCCGGAACGGACACCGGAACTGTTCGAAAAATACCTGCCTTACGCTATCGCGCTGGATGTCGAGAACGAGTGGGGTGAGCAGTTCAACGATGTGCTGGCGGCGGCGTCGGAGAACCTGAACGAGGGCGGCTATCGCCCGGCCTGGTATCGCGGCGATACCCGGGGGTGGACGACCGGGGCGGCCTTCGCGGGCGGCATAGGCTCGTCGATCGGTGGATCCATCTCATCGTCCTCCAGTTCGTCTTCGTCTAGCTCCGGCGGCGGCGGTTCGTCCGGCGGCGGCGGTGGCGGTGGCGGTGGCGGCGGTTTTTAGGGCATGCCGGGCGGAAAGGAAAAGTCACGAATGCGTTCTCTGATCGGAATTGCCGCTCTTGTTCTGGTGCTCGTTTCATCCGCGCCGGCGTTGGCGGGAGAGCGCATCATATCGTTCGACAGCGATGTGACCGTCGCCGAGAACGGCGAATTGACGGTGTTCGAAACCATCAAGGTGCGGGCCGAGGGCAACGATATAAAGCGCGGCATTTACCGTGATTTTCCGACGGTCTATGAGGAGAACGATGGCGGCACCCATATCGTCGGGTTCAAGGTCGTCGAGGTCCTGCGCGATGGCAAGCGGGAGAACTGGTTCACCGAAAACCAGTCGAACGGCGTGCGGGTCTATG
>CBFDDT010000304.1:0-2773 GCA_965603635.1 uncultured bacterium
ACCCCTTCACAATACAGGCCTGACCCCTTCACGATCGAGAACTAGAAGTCAGCGTCTGGCAGCTTGTCCGCAACGATGGGGCAGTCGATTCGGTTGGCCATAGCGTCCGCCAATCTGGCCGGAGCATATGGGTCATCGCGGAATTGAACCTCACCCATCTCCCCCACCCAGACGAAAAGGCTGACAAGATGAACCGGCATGGGATCGGTTAGCCGGACGTGGATAGTCTTGCCCGCTTTTAGAGTTCTGGCATAGGTCGTCTGATCCCATCCCGGCTCGTTGCGTAACAGATGAAGCGCCAGAGCGGTTGCCCCCTCGATACGGATGCAGCCATGGCTGAGTGTTCGGTTCTCGCGATCGAAGAGACTGCGGTTGGGGGTGTCGTGCAGATAGACACTGTAGGTGTTGGCGAACAGAAATTTGACGCGGCCCAGCGGATTGGTGGGGCCGGGATCCTGGCGCAAGATGTAGGGTAGGCGGTCGCCATCGATTGCCGCCCAATCGATGGCCGCGACATTCAACTCCCGCGACTCGCTATCGAAAACACGAAACTTGCGTTGCTGTAAATATCCGACACCCTGCCTGCGGATTTTTGGAAGGATTTCCTGCAGCACGATTTTTCTCGGCACTGTCCAGGTCGGGTTCAATACGACCGCCGCTATCCGGCTTTGAAGAGTCGGCGTCGGCCAATCGGGGCGTCCAACGATAACCCGGCTTTTCAGCACCTGGCGTCCGCCTTCGATGACTCGGGCCTCGGCCGCCGGAATGTTAACAATGACACCACGGTCGCCAATCCGAAAGTCGGGACCCCGCAGGTCGCGCAAGCTTTGCTCGATCAGCGCCACGCGTGTCTCGACAGATACGTTCATGGCGGCAAGGGTGCGGTCGCCTACCATACCATCGGCAACCAAACCGTGACGCGCCTGGAATCGCCGCACCGCAGCCTCCAGGCCACCGTCATAGAAATTCGAACCGGCTGCGGCCGCTGGCGACAGATCGCCGGTCGCGACAAGATGTTGTCGCACCAGTCCGACGCGTGGTCCGGTTGCGCCAGGCTGCAGCCGGGGGCCGGGGGGCACCTGCCGCCAGCCGCCTGCTTGCAGAATCGTCCGATAGCGGCGTAGCGCTTCGCGCAATTTCCTGTAGGTTGGTTCTGACGGGATCATACCGTCAAGAAAAGCGGGGAAATCTGTTGCTGTAGCGGCACGACGAAGGATTCCCGGATTCGGCGATGGGTCTCCACGCAGGTCTGCGCCATAGCGCATCAGCGCCGAACTGAGCGTGATCTCTGTATAGGCAAGGTCTTGTGCGTCGATTCGTGCCTTGGCGAGGTTAAGTGAATCAAGTCTGTAGGCTTTCGGATCCAGTGCATCCTCACCGGCCTGAGACAGCTGTTGGATGAGCTGAGTCCCGGGGTCTGTAATGCCTCCAGTTCCGACCCACAAGGGCATGTAGTTTCGCGTCCGGTAAAAGGCCTCAAGTGGACCGTTCGCCGACTCACTTACGGTATCACCTACATCGCGAAAAGCAGGCGAATTTGCGGCGCTCAGGACATAAGCGATTGCCAATTGCAGTTCGTTGTCTTGAAGGGCCACCACAGGCTCTTCGACTGTGCAGCCTGCAACGGCCGTCGCAAGAAAAGCGAAGAAGAAGGCTGCCACATATCGGTTTCGCTCAGCTTTCATTTCGTAGCGGGCGCTCCTCTTAATGTCACTTCAGCAGAAAATACGTTTGGGTCGCGGTTTCGTTTCTATTCCCGCCATGAGCCGCTAAGCGCACCTGATGGCGCGGACCCTGATACGTCCGGAACCACGAAGCAAGCCGATGAGCTGGAAGACCGGGGCTGATTTACGCCGGCGGCGGTTCCGGCTCTGGACAAGCGGGTGCACGAGGCGACCGGTGCCGCCGCGCACCGCGTGGCCTGGGGCATTGTCCAGGATGCGGCGCGCAAGCGGCGCAGGGTTCCCGTGCGGATTACCCGCTGACCCCGATCACTTCCGCATCGACTCCAGATAGATCTGGTCCGCCTTGTCGGCGGCGGCCCTGGCCGCGGCGGCGGATGCGGCTGCCGCGTCGGAGGCCGACCGCGCGTCCGCGGCCGATGCGGCGGCGGATGCGGCTGCGGCGTCGGAGGCAGCCCGGGCGCCCGCGGCCGATGCTGCGGCGTTGCCGGTTATCGATTTGGAATCCGCCCGAAGCTGCGCGACCTCATTCCGCAAAGCGTCGAGATCCGCCTGGGTCGCGCAACCGGCCGCCAGCAGCAGGACGGTTGCGACGGTAACGCCGATACGAGCGATAGGTTTGATCTTCATATCAGGTGCCTCCTGGTATCCCGCCGGCATGGACGGACTGCCTTCACGGGGATGCATGTACCGTCATGTCTCAACGGACAGCCCCGATAATCGAACTCCCCGTTGAAAGCGATATGCTGCGAGGGGCTTCACGCGCACCGCACCCGCCCGACTGCGATGCCTTCGCCTCCACAACGCAATCGAAAAACACATTTCGCCGCATGCCGCCTTGATCTCGATCAGTTATGGCGAACAAAAAGACTTGGGGGCGCATGTTTCTCCGGGATCGTCCCTCCTTGCAGCGTCCCCGGCGGCCCCCCGTGTCAGGGTACCTACAATACTGAAAAGAGGATCTCGGCCGGGCCCTTCTCATCGTAGTGACGGGGGCAGGTGACGGGGTCATGCCTGTATTATTGTGACGGGGTCAGTGACGGGGTCAGGCCTGTATTATTGTATTATTCAGCCGCTCGATCCGTCTGGCC
>CBFDDT010000305.1:0-2732 GCA_965603635.1 uncultured bacterium
CGGCGGCGAGGCCCTCCTCAACCGCGTTTGCCAGCGCCTTGCGGTCGCGTACCGTCACCCCGTTGCCGCCCATCGCCTTGGCCATCGCGGTGAAGTCGGTGCCGCCGAAATCGACACCCTGGTTGATCAGTTCACTGTTACGTTGCTTGATTTCGATCAGCGCCAGCGACTCGTCGACGAACACGATGATGACGACCGGCAGCTTCATGTCGCGCGCCGTTGCCAGCTCACCCAGCACCATTTCCAGCCCGGCGTCGCCGGTGAAGGCGACCACCGGCCTGTCGGGCGCGGCATGCTTCACGCCCATGGCCAGCGGCAGGGCGCAGCCCATGGTGCAGAACCCGGTGGACTGCAGCAGGGTCCGGGGCTTGCTGCAGCGCCAGATCTGGCTCAGTAATATCCGGTGTGCGCCGGTGTCCACCGTCGCGATGCCGTCCTCGGGCAATATCTTGCGCACCTCGTCGGCAATCGCCGCCGGGCCCCACTCCTCGTCGGCGCGGAAAGCAGTCGCTAAATCCTGGCGCACCCTGGCGGGTTCGGCGTCGGGCCATGAATCCGGGTTCGGGGTCAATTTAATTGCCATCGTGCGCAGGCTGGCCCCGATGTCGCCAACGAAGCTGACATTCGCCATATGGACATAATGGGTGTTAGGCGCCGCCGTGAACTCGATGACCGGTTTTTCCGAGGCGTCCCACGGGTTGGTCCAGGAATGGCGCATCTCCACCGGGTCGTAGCCCACCAGGATAAGGAGGTCGGCCTGCTCGATCAGCGGCATCAGATGGTCGTCGGCGGATGGCGACAGGCCCGCCGCCCCCAGCGACAGGGCGTCATCCTCGGGAAATGCGCCCTTGGCCTTGTAGGTGGTGATGACGGGGATCGCGAAATCCATCGCCAGAGCCGTCAGCATGTCCGGCGCGTCCTTGTATTCCAGCGCCTCCATGCCGACGATCATCAGCGGCCGTTCGGCGCCCGACAAAAGGTGCCGCGCCGTCACCATATCCTCGCTACTGGCTGGCTGGCTGGGGATCGGCCGCGGCCGACGCATCGGCGACGCATCCGGCTCCAACGCGGCGCCGGCGACCATCGGCAGGTCTATATGAACCGGGCCCGGCGGGCTGTCGGTGGCGATCGACATCGCCTTGTCGATAATCGCGTCGGCCGCGCCGGGCACCACCTCGAAACTGGCCTTTACCAGGGGGCGGACGATGGCGCCGTGATCGATCACCTGATGGGTGTAGGTATGGCGCTCCCACGGATCGACCGAACCGGTGATGAAGATCAACGGCACCCGGTCCAGTTTGGCATTGGCCACCACGTTCACCGCGTTTGCCATGCCGGGTCCGATAGTGGTCAGCAGTACCGGTGGGCGGCCGGTCGCAGCCCAAGCGCCTTCGGCCATGAAGCCGGCATTGTTTTCATGCTTGGTCAGGATGAATTCGATTCCGACCTCGCGCAACGCCTCCATCAGCACCAGCACTTCGCCGCCGGGAATGCCGTAAACATGGGTGCAGCCGCCCTCCTTGAGGCGCTGGGCGATCAGTTGCGCGGCGGTAGCCATTCGATCAGCCCCCCGCCGGCCAGTGCGGCATGTTCAGATAGCCGTCGCGGGTCTGGGGCAGTTTGCGGTTCAGAATGCGCGAGGCGACCACGGTGCGTAGTATCTGCGCGGTGCCGCCACCGATGGTGAACATGCGGGCGTCGCGCACCATGCGCTCCAGAGGCAGGTCGCGCGAATAGCCGGCGGCGCCGAACATCTGTAGTGCGTCGTTGGTCACGGCAATCGCCGATTCGCTGGCGAAGATCTTGGCCTCGGCGGCCTGGGTGATGTCGGGAAAGCCCGTCCCGGCGCCCGCCGCCGCCCGGTGCAGCAACAGCCGCGCCGCCTCAAGCCGGGTGTGCATATCGACCAGCATCCATTGCAAACCCTGGAACTCGGCGATCGGTCGGCCGAACTGCTCGCGCGTCCCCATATAATCCAGCGCCTGATCGTACGCGCCCGCGGCGATTCCCAGGGCAACCGTGCCGGCGCCGAGGCGCTGGGCGTTATATGCGTTCATCAGCCCGGCGAAGCCGCGCCGCAATCCCTCGGGCGGGATCAGCACCATGTCGTCGGGAACCTCAAGATTCTCGAAGAACAATTCGGTTTCTGGAATGCCGCGCAGGCCCATGGTCTTTTCGCGGCGGCCGATCCGAAGTCCGGCCGGCGTGCCGGCGTCGGCGTCGCGCACGACGATGAAACCGGCGATGCCCTGCTCGGCGCCGTCCTCGAAGACCCGGGCGAAAATCAGGTGTAGCCGCGACACGCCGCCGCCGGTGATCCAGTGCTTGCCGCCATTGATGACGTAGCGGTCGCCCTTGCGATCGGCCCGCGTCGTCATTTGCGAGGCGGCGCTGCCGGCGCCGGGTTCGGTGATGCAGATGGCGGGCTTGTCGCCGGCCAGCACCAGCTCGGCGGCCAGCCTCTTCTGTTTTTCGGAGCCGTATTCCATGATCGCGCCGATGGCGCCCATGTTGCCCTCGACGACGATGCGCGCGGTGACCCCGCAAACCTTGGCGATCTCCTCGACGATCAGCAGCACTTCCCGGTAGCCCAGGCCCTGACCGCCATATTCCTCGGGTATGGTGAAGCCCATGAAGCCGGCCTTGGCCAGGATCGCGACGTTATCCCAGGGGTACGCCTCATCGCGGTCGATTTCCGCCGCCCGCGGCGCGAATTCCTTCGTCGCCAGGGT
>CBFDDT010000306.1:0-2725 GCA_965603635.1 uncultured bacterium
CAACGAGGGCGAACCGGGCCGGCCGCTGGCGGTGTTGATCCACGGGCTGACCGGCTGCGAGAGTTCCAGTTACATGGTCAACACGGCCCAGTATCTGGGTGGGCTGGGTTATCCGGTGCTGCGGCTGAACATGCGCGGGGCGGGGCCGTCGGCGGACTGCTGCGGCCAGCGTTACCATGCCGGGCGCGGCCAGGACATCGCCGCCGCGCTGGCGGCGCTCGACCCGGTCTTGCTGCGCGACGGCGTGGTGCTGGCGGGCTATTCCCTGGGCGGCTCTATCCTGTTGAACTTCCTGGCGCATCACGCGGGGGCGTTCCCGGTCCGCGCCGCCGTCACCGTTTCCGCGCCGATCGATCTGGCGGAATGTTCGCGGCGAATTCTCGCCTTCAGGAACATCCTTTATCAATGTTATCTCATCGACCGGATGAAGGGGGATTGGGCCGGCGCGGTGCTGAACGCGCGGGAACGGGCGGCGCTGGCCGAGGTTCGCACGATCTGGGATTTCGACGACCGCCTGGTGGCGCCGGCCAACGGTTTCGGCACGGCCGGCAACTACTATGCCCAATGTTCCGCCACGCGCGTCCTGCCCGGCCTGAGGATGCCGACCCTGATGATCCACGCCGCCAACGACCCCTGGATCCCGGCCGCCAGCTACCGCGCCGTGGACTGGGAAGGCAACCCGCGCCTTACCCCGCTGCTGGTCACCGGCGGCGGCCATGTGGGCTTCCACCGAAAAGGCGGCGCGCCGAACTGGCATGATGTCTGTCTCGGCGCGTTTTTCGGAGCAGTTTGAAGGCGGCGGCCGGGCGCCTGATCCTTGTCAGTCGCCGGTCGTCAGTCGCTCGACAAGCTGTTTTACCGTGGGGATGAACACATCGCCGTTTTCGTCGCGGTAGAAGGGATCGTCGCCGGCCTTATAGGCGTTATGGCCGGAAAAGACGATATGCTGGTCCAGGTCCAGGCCTTGAATGGCCCCCACCAGCCCCCTCTGAATGCAGTAGGTGCGCGGGTCCGGCAGCCTGCCGGTGATGTGTTTATTCTCGGGATTCTGGCTCCAGGCACTAAGGGCGCAGGTGGCAAGGCAACCCACGCATTCGGTCTTGTGCCGCTTGATTTCCCGCGCCCTGTCGCGGGTGACGAAAATCAGGGTGTTGTCCGGGGTGCGCAAGGGTAAAACGAATCCCTCGGCAATCCAGGCATCGGCCCGCGCCTTGTCCTTGGGCGTGACATAACACCCCTTTTTGGGAAGATCCGGCCCCGTAACGGCCTCGGTCATGTCTTCGTCCGGCTCTTGCGCATAGGGCGTCTGCCTTTCCAGGCGCTCGTACAGTTCCCGGATCATGCTGTTTTTGTACGCCGAGGAATAAAAACCGGTGGGGCTGAATTTGTTGAGGGCCACGTCGCCCTCGTTCATGGACAGCAGCAGACGTTTCCACTCGTCCGTCACGGGGTTTTCCCGGGTCAACAGGTCCCGCGTACCCAACTGGAACGCAACAGGGCCGATTTCCGGGTTGTCCAGCCAGTGTTCCCAATCGCGCGGGTACCACACGCCCCCGGCCATGATGATGGCGACATCTTCCATGCCGTTATCGTTCATGATCGCGCGCAGGGCCTTGACGCGCTCGTATGGTTCCTCGGGGTGGTCGGGGTCTTCCCGGCTGGTAATGCCATTGTGGCCACCCGCCAGCCACGGGTCCTCATAGACCACGGCGCCGATTACCGCGCCATATCCGCCCTGCCATTTCTTGAAGGCGCGTTTCAACAGCACCTTCAGCGCCATGATGCTGGAAATGATCGGATCCAGATACACGCCTTCGTCGGCGCAAATCTGGGCGTCTTCTTCCGTGGGCAGGCCGGCGCCCATGGTCACCGCATGAATCATGTTGCCGCCGCCCGGCAGGCGCGTGCCGGCCAGCACGCCACGCATGATGCGCATTGTGCCGCCGGCCTCCTTGAGGAAGTTTATGCGGACGCGGCCCTTGCCGCGCGAGGCTTCGTGGGCGAATCCGGCCTGCAGGATGCCGCCCTTGATGGACCATGCCACCAGTTCCTCATGCCGCTTGGGGCGGGTGCGCCCCTCGAAGGGGTATGAGAGCGGCCGGCCATTTTCGTCGTAAGCGATCGCCGCGCCGATACCCGCGATGGTGCCGCCGGCATTTTCCGCCGCCCAGGCGCCGGCGTTCTTGCCGTTTGTGGCGCCGACGCCCTTGCCGCCCTGGATGAAGGGAAGGATCCACGCGCCGTCGACCATGACAGGCTTGAGGAATTTTTCCTGGAGGTTTCGGGAGCCTTGCGAGAGGTTCCGTGGGGGCGATGGGTTTTCGCCAGGGTTTGTCCCTACGACTTTATGATTGGGCAACGGCAAGGTAACCTCATTGAACCTGAAACCTGGATTATTGAAACCATTTTAACACTGAAATAGTAGTTGGGTATTAGTTTGGGTATTAGCAAGTGCGCAAACTACCGCATCGAATCTTATAACGATATCGACCAGGCATCTTATCGAATTGGCGCCCCATGAGATTACTCAGGCCTTTTGCAGCCCTATCCCGCCATCTTGCGCGCCATGTCCAGCGCGGCGTAGGTCAGTATCCCGTCGGCGCCGGCGCGTTTGAAGGCCAATAACGCTTCCGGCATGGCCTTCTCGCCGTCCAGCCAGCCGCGTTCGGCGGCGCCCATCAGCATCGCGTATTCGCCGCTGACCTGGTAGGCGAAGGTGGGCACG
>CBFDDT010000307.1:0-2721 GCA_965603635.1 uncultured bacterium
CGACAACTCGTTTGGCGGCCTGCGCCTCCGCGCCAGCGCGGTTTATTCGATGGCCGACGCCACGGCTACCGATGTCGAGGACATCGGCGCCTATTCGGTCGGCGGCATCGTCGGCTGGGGCCCGTTCAGCCTTGGCGGCAACTGGACCGACAATGGCGACTCGGGTCAGGACACTGGCAACCTCATGGAGACCTCGTACTGGAACGTCGCGGCCTCCTTCGAGACCGGGCCGATCTACCTGTCCGCCGGCTATATGTCCAGCACGATCGAATATACCGATTGGGGCAATGACGATGGCGGTATGACGACAATCTCGCTGACCGCCGATTACACGGTGGCGCCGGGCCTGGGCGTATATGCTGAAATCGATATGATCGAAGACGATATGTATGGCTCCGATGAGACGACCTGGTATGACAACGATGCCACGATCTTCATCGCTGGCGCTAACATCAGCTTCTGATCCTTACCGATCGGATAGCAAAGCCTTTAAAGGGGGCGGTGGGGAAACCTGCCGCCCCTTTTTTTTGCTTCTTCACCAAA
This sequence comes from uncultured bacterium, assembly GCA_965603635.1. Taxonomy (GTDB): domain Bacteria; phylum Pseudomonadota; class Alphaproteobacteria; order UBA8366; family JADFVY01; genus JADFVY01. The sequence continues at coordinate 544 of CBFDDT010000307.1, forward strand.
TTCCGGAACCCCCGCGCGCCAGCTAGTGGAGTGAATCAGACGGATGGTACCCATGGGACGGCTTTACAAGTTCATCCGGCAAGGCGCGTGGCGCGCCGCGATGCCGGCGCATCGCAAGCGGCGCGCAACGCGGCTGGTGGGCTTGCAAAGCCGCCCGAAGGGTCGTGTTTCCCGCCCCCCCGGTGTGCGTCGGGCCCACTTGACGATGCGCCAGCATCGCCCGCGCGCGCCCTCCTGCCGAGGAAACGGGAAACACGATCCCATGGGTACCATCCGTCTGATTTACTCCACCAGGAAGCCGGAATCCCCTTTCATACTATATGTAAAATCTATCGATATCTGCTTAGCCATACATGAAACATATGGTGCCGGCGCTTGCCATGGCCCGCGCATGGTTCTGGAACCCGCGGAAAACACTGGTGCATGGGCTCGAACACGCGTTTTTTGGCTGGCTCGCCGCCTCTAACCCAGCGCCTCCAACCGGGTCAGAGACCAAAACCCATGCCCCGGCGCGCGAACCAGTATAAATCCACATCAGCGAGCCTTGGTATTAGTCAGTCTTTCCGCCTGGCTTCCGGGAAAATCCACATGGCGAGGATCATGAAGGCGGCGAGAGCGCCGGCGACCCAGGCCAGGTCCGGGCGGCCCGCGCCGCGTTCCAGCCAGTAGGCAACCGCGCCGACGATGGCGACCAGTAGCGAGATGAAGGCCTTGATATTGGGTGGCATGACGCGCGCCTCTTCTTATTCGGCCGGGATCGGCTGGGCGGCGGCGGCGTCCGGGCTGGTCGGAACCGCCCGCAGGTCCGTCCGCAAATGCGCCGTGCCATAGCCGTTGAAGATATGCCCGAACAGCCCGCGGTCGAGATCGGAGGTGCCGAAGATCCAGTCGGCGATCGGGAAGGTCAGGTTCATGTTCCGCTCCATCATCAGCCGCGAATTGTGATGCGCGGTATGGTGCCGCCGTAGCGTATTGACGAAGGGACACCAGCGCACGAAGGCGCTCTCGTCCACATGGCAGCAGAAATGCATGAACTCGTAGATCAGATACATCGACGTGGTGGTGCAGATGAACAGCCAGCCAACATTCGCCGAGACCACGTAATGCAGAACGGCGGCCGCCGGGATCGACATCAGGGTGAAAACCACCAGCGCATAGGGCGGGAAGACGGTAACGCGCCAGTCCCGCTGGTCGCGAAAGCGCATCTCGCCATCGGTGAAGAACTGGTGATGGTTCAGCGTATGGCGCTCATAGATCGCCTTCAGGCCGCGCACATTGATCGGCCGGTGCATGACGTATTTATGCAGGAACCACTCGAAAATATTGCAGGCCAGGAGCACGGCCGGAACGGTCTGCCATTCCCACCAGGCCACGGCCTCGATATGGCTGGCATAGATATAGAGGGCCATCGCCCCGATCGTATAGATCACCAGAATATGGACATAGCCATTATACCAGCCCGCGATGCGGGACCGGTATTCCCGGCGGAATGCGGCCTGTTTTTCGCCCATCATTGTGAGTTCTCCCTTATCCCGCCGATTCTCTCAGCGCCCGGTCGATTTCCTCGCCGGTCAGTTCCCATTCATTGTCGAATATTGCGACCACTTCGGTCATGAAGGGCTCGGTCAGCTCCAGCGCCTTCGCATCGTCGCCCAGATGGTCGGCCAGCAACGCGAGCGCGAGCTGGCGCGGCGCATCGCCCGGATAGCCCCATTCGAACCAGCTGTTAACATGGCGCTTCAGGCCGAACCGCTCGTCCAGCCGTTCGCCATCGACGGTGACCATAACCCCGTCAATGGTCCGCGCCCCGGCATATTTCTTCATCCGCGCCCTCCCGTCCGGCCCGTTGCTCGCCAGCCATGCTATTGGCGCGCGGGCGTCCTGTAAAGCCGGTGGTGGGAAGCTTATTTAATCTCGAACTCGATAGTCCCCAGCTTGCCGAAGTCCGCCACATACTGGCCCGGCTGGCTTTCGATGCGGTCGCCGATGACGCCGGTCGACAGGTAATGGCCCGGCTCGATCACGCGGCCCTGGCCGACCGCGACATTGACCAGCCATAACGCGGATTTCCAGGGGTCGCCCATCACGTCGGCGCCCGTGCCCTTGCTGATCTCCTTGCCATCGCGTTTCATGACCCCCGGCATTTTGGCCAGGTTCAGCCCCTCGGCCGATTGTTCC
>CBFDDT010000308.1:0-2671 GCA_965603635.1 uncultured bacterium
CCACTGGACGCCGCACCCCACCGCCGCCGCGCCGACTGGCGCCCCGATGGCGAGGGTTATGTCCAGATTACGGTGATAGACGCGGATGGGGTGGCCGCCCGCGCGCAGGTGCTGTTGAAATAGTGCCGGCTATTTGCGCCCGGACTCCACCAACCCGCGCCCCGCGTCGGTCAGTTTGCAGACCAGCCAATCCGGTTTTATGGGGTTGTTAAACCAGGGTTCGGCCCAGCCCTGTTCGATGCAGGCCCTGACGGTGCGTTCGCCGACGCGCTTTCCGTTGCCATCGAACAGCGGCAGCTTGCCGCCGGCCTGGTCCAGGCCTCGGCGTAGCCACGACTTTTGAACCGCCGTCGGGCGTGGCGCCCGGCGGGTTCCCTGTTTTACGGTCTCGCTGGTATTATCGACAGCGAGTTGAGGTTTGGCAGACATGGCGGTCCTGTTCCTCTTCTTGTGCCGTGCGGTCATGGTAGGATAGAAAGACCGCCGCGCCAAGAAGAGTTCGAGTCGCACGCCTGAAATCTGTATTGGATTTGCCCGAATGAGCCAGCGCTCCGCCAGACTGTCGCTGATATTCTCCAGCCTGGGTCATTTCTATTTCCACATGTTTACAGCCTTTTACGCGGTAATCGTGCTGCGGCTGGAGGTCGACTGGGGCGCCAGCTATAGCGAACTGCTGTCGCTCTGGTGGGTCGGGTCGCTGCTGGTCGGGCTGGCGGCGTTGCCGGCGGGCAGGCTGGGCGACGTCTGGAGCGTGCCCGGCATGATGATCATCTATTTCATCGGCATGGGGGCGGCGGCCATCGCCTGCGGCCTGGTGTCGGGGCCGCCGCCCCTGATGATCGGGCTGGCCGGAATCGGCCTGTTCGGGGCGATCTATCATCCCATCGGGGTGCCCTGGATGATTCGCAACGCGGCCGGCAACCCGGGCAAGATGCTGGCGATAAACGGCATATTCGGCAGCCTTGGCTCGGCTGGCGCCGGGCTGATCGCGGGCATCCTGATTGATGTCTCCGGCTGGCGCGCCGCCTTTATCGTACCCGGCGCCGTCGCCATGGCGACCGGTGTTGCGATGCTGTGGTTCATGGCGCGCGGCGACATTCGCGAGCAATCCCGGGTGGGCCGGGAAAACAAGCCAGCCGGGCATGCCGGCACGGCGCGCATCTTCATCATCCTGCTGGTCGCCATGTTCACCGGCGGGCTGATCTATCACGGCACCCAGAACGCCCTGCCGAAACTGTTCGAAATACGGGTGATGGACCTGTTTATCCCGTGGGTCTCGGACTATCTGGGGCAATGGGCAGGCAGCCTGTTGGGCGGCGCCAGCGGCGTCGGGCTAATGGTCGCCGCGGTCTACACGGTCGGCGGCTTCACCCAGTTGATCGGCGGCCTGCTGGCCGACCGTTACCCCCTGAAGAACATCTATGTCGGCGCCTGGATGATCGAGATGGTCCTGCTGATCGTGCTGGCCGGCATGGGCGGGCTGGGCTTTATCGGCATCGCCATGCTGGCGGTGATGATGAATCTGGCGCAACTGCCGGCGGAAAACATGCTGCTGGCGCGTTTTACGCCCGAACGTCATCACGGGGTGGCCTTCGGCTGCAAGTTCGTGCTGGCATTCGGGTCCGCGCCGCTGGCGATCCTGATGTTGTCGAAGGTCTGGTCGGCGACCGGCGAACTGGAGTATCTGTTTTTGGGACTGGGCGGTGGCGCGCTGCTGATCACCACGCTGGCCATGATGCTGCCGCACACGGAATCGGCCCGGTCCGTGCCGGCGCCTGGGGAATAAAGAATAAGGGAGATGCGCGATGTTTAAACTTTACTGGAGCCCGGACACGGCTTCGCTGGCCCCGATGGCCGTGCTGGAAGAGGTTGGCGCGGAATATGAGGCGATCCAGATCGACTATGATGCCCGCCAGCAGAAGACGGCGGAGTATCTGGCGCTGAATCCCTGCGGGCTGATCCCGGCGATGACCCTGCCGGACGGGCGCACCATGTTCGAGGCGGCGGCGATCGTCATGCATCTGTGCGACCTGTACCCGGCGGCCCATCTGGCCCCGCCGCCCGGCGATCCGGACCGGCCGCTGTTTTACCAGTGGATGCTCTATCTGGCGGATTCGATACAGCCGACCTATCGCCGCTACTACCATTCGGAACGCTTTGCAGCTGATGCCGAGGATGTCCGAAAACGTGGAACCGATGCCCTGCTGGCCGAATTTGCGATCGTCGAGGATGGGTTGCGCGGCGAATGGATGCTGGGCAGCCGCTTCAGCGCCTGCGACATCTACCTCCACATGCTGACCACCTGGTTCGAGCCCCCCGAGGCGCTATACGCCCGCTACCCCAACATCGCCCGCGTCTGCGCCGGCGTGGAGGCGAGAACCGCCTCGGCCAGGGCAATCGCGAAGCACCGGCCTTAATCGATCCGCGCCGTAAACCTGTCCCAGGGGATGATTACGTTGGCGGCGAGCCACTGGCCCAGGCGATTGAAACGGGCGCGGGGTAGGGGGGTGATGGGGAAGGCGATGGCGCTTGCGTCCCCGGTCGCCAGGAATTGCGCGGCCTCTCGTCCCATGGCGGTCGCCGTCGGTACGCCGCGCCCGGAGAAGCCCACCGCCGCATAAAGGCCGACCGCCAGTTCGTGCAGGCCGGGCAGCTTGGTGGGCGATACGTC
>CBFDDT010000309.1:0-2648 GCA_965603635.1 uncultured bacterium
GGCATCTCGAAGGGCGCGTCGTCGAGGAATCGCCGGACCACGTTCTCCGAAATGCGCGATACGTTGTTGTCGTATCCGTTATGCGGCAGGCTGGCGCCCCAGGCGATCGACCCGACCGAGAACACGGCGCCGCCGCCGGGCGTTTCGAAAAACGTCATATCCGCCCGAATGTCGGGATTCTGGATGCCGTCCATGGCGGCGTGGTGAAAGCCGATTTCGTCGGGCGCGATCAGGGTGTTCGCCGAATGGCCCTCGGAACTGGCGACCACCAGCGCATGGGTCGGCGTGCCCAGCATGGGGTCGACGATATCGATTTCCGAGCCGCTGGCGCCGCCGCCGAGAATACCGAAATCGCCGATCACTTCGTCGTCGCCGATGCCCTCGAATATGAAGCTCGCCCTTGAATCGAAGCTCGACTCCTTGCGCTTGTAATAGCCCGACTTGTCGAACCCGACGGCGTAGGTGCCGACACCCACCAGGGCCTGCGGCGCCATGCCGAGGCGCCGCCACAGACCGCCATATTCGCCGGTGAACTCCAGATAATATTCGCCGGGCTCCTCGTCACGGTAGCGAATACCGTCTTCGGCCCGGCGCAGTTCGAGGATTCCCGGCATTTCGGACGAAAGGGCGCAGCGCCAGATAAAGCCGTTGCCGCCGAGATAAACCAGCCGTCCCTTGCGGGCGAGATAGGCCCGCAGCCCGTCCCACATGGGCGTGGTATAATATTCGGGATGCGTTCCGGTAAGCACCGCCTGGTATGAATCGAGCAGGGCGGCGCCTTCTTCATGAAGGTCCTCGTCGGTGATCACGTCGTACTCGATGCCCTGGTTTTCCAGCCAGCCCAGAATGTGGGTATCGGCGTTGAAGCTCCACAAGGGCGTTTTCGTCGCCATATTGAGCACCGGGCGCAGCCGCGAGGCATAACGCACGCCGCTTCCGTCGGAATGGGTATCGTAGGTCGACAGCCCGACCTCGTTGTGCTCCTGCAGAAAGACGTCGCCCTTGTCCATCGTGGTAAAGAAGGTCTCGGTCACCTCGCAGAAGCGCTCGTGAAACAGCCAGTGATAGTTCGAATAGGCCATGTAGGTCGCGGTCGACACCAGGAACGCCAGCTTCGCCGTGGTGGTGCCTTTGGGCGGGCGGACGAAGAAGGTGACGTTCCATTCGTCGTCGTCGACCTTCAGGCGCACCGCATAGACGCCGCTTCGCAGGTCGTCCGGTATGACGTAACTGAAATCCGTCTCCCAGCCGGCATCGTAAAGGTCGTCGTCGTGGAAATGGATCGCGCCATATTCTTGGCGGGCATGCTTGAAGTTCTGCTCCGCGCCGCTCCAGTTAAACCCCTTGCAGCCGCGCGAGGGCAAATTGATGGTCTTTCCATGCAGGCCGTTCGGGCCGGTGTCGCTGATCGCGGCGCCGCCGATATCGCGCGAAAAATCCCAGGCGGCGATCACAAGGTTGTTTCGCTCATAGGGTAGCGCGTCCCAGGCGATGGCGGAGCGCTCCGCCGCGGACAATACACCGGCGGTCAGGCGCGGCCGGTCGATCTTTCCGTTGAAATGGCATCTGGACCCGGGCTTGCCGTTCGACATCGTCGTGGGCAAGGCCGCGAACATGAGCGGCGCATCCGACCCGGCGATCCCTTTGAATTTGGCCTGGCGCGTCGCCTGGGCGGTCTTGAGATTCTCGTGCTGGTAAGGGACCGGCTCCTGACAGACGCCGATCTCTCCCGTCTTCGCATCGTAGGATCCCGACACCAGATACCAGCGCCGCATCGCCAGCGGTTTGCCGGTGTTGATCTCGGCGACGTTCCCGCCGCCATCGCCCACTTTCATGGCCAGCGCGCCGGTATCGTCGATGAATAATGCAAAGCCGAGGGCCGGGTCGTCCCGCCACCGGCTTATGAGGCCCTGCTCGCCCTTGCCTGGCGTCGTCGGCCATATCCATGCCTGGACGGTGAAGCTTTCCAGCGTGTCAAGTACGGGAGAATGAGACGCCACCGCATGGGAACCGGCATCGATCGGCTGGAACCGGCCAGGATATTCACCGCTGAAAGGCGCCTCGATCTCTTCCTCGCGATAGATACCGCTGTCGGGATCGTCGTCGCCGCAGATGACCCGGACCAGGTCGGCGCGATAGCGCTCCGGCCCGTATGAGCTCACCATGACGTTCAGCGTTTCGCCCGGCGCAATGCCCCAGACATTCGTGTATCCCAGTATCTTTTTCATGCCACCAATTCCCTGGTCCGGAGGTGTCCGCTCATGTCAGGCTCTCCCCGGTTACCGTTTGCCAACGCATCCTGAACACCGCCCGGACGCCCTCGTAGTAATCGTTGAAGACACGGTCTTCGAAGAGCTCCACCCTGGCGCCGCGCACCGATGGCATTTTCGCCAGCATCCACTCGCGGCCGCGCTTCGTGCAGACCAGAATGTGGCGATCCGCCATGGGCATCACACGCAGCCGGTTCACGACAAGCGTCAGTTCGGGGCTATAGGGCCCGCCGGGATTATTTTGAAACTCTTCGGCCAGGTCCGTTCGCGATGGATCGATTTCATACATTCGGCATTCCTCCCATTCCGCCTTTTCAGGGCTCAGAGTCTGGCCCGGAATATGTTGTTGTTTTCACAGGCTTGTGTTTTCCTCCGGTT
>CBFDDT010000310.1:0-2634 GCA_965603635.1 uncultured bacterium
TCGAACTTCTCCGTCGGCGCCAATATCGGACTCGCCCTGTTCGCCGCCAATCTGGCGCTCTGGCCGATGATCGAGGATCTGGTGGCGACCGGCCAGCGGGTCTACAAGGCGCTGAAATACGCGCCCTTCCCGGTGGTCGGCGCGCCGTCCGGCATGGCGCTGGGCGGGGCCTGCGAAATCCTGATGCATTGCGACGCCATCCAGGCCCACGCGGAAACCTATACCGGCCTCGTCGAGGTCGGCGTCGGCGTGGTGCCCGGCTGGGGCGGCTGCAAGGAAATGGTGACCCGCTGGGCCACGGCGGCGCGCGCGCCCAAGGGTCCGATGCCGCCGGTCGCCAAGGCCTTCGAGTCGATCGGCACGGCCAAGGTCGCCAAGTCGGCGATGGAGGCCCAGGACATGATGATCCTGCGCGAGGGCGACCGCATCACCATGAACCGTGACCGCCTGCTGGCCGACGCCAGGGAACGCGCCATCGAACTCTCCGTGAACTATGCGCCGCCCGAGGAAGTGGCCCTGCATCTGCCCGGCGCGACGGGCCGCGCGGCGATCGAGATGGCGGTCCGCGATTTCGAACTCAAGGGCCTGCTGACGCCTCACGACCGGGTCGTGGTCGACGAGCTGAAAAAGGTGCTGACCGGCGGCGATACCGACATCACCGACGAGGTCGGCGAGGACGCGCTGCTGAAACTGGAACGCGATGCCTTCATGAAACTGATCCGCCACCCCGGCACCCTGGCCCGCGTCGAGCATATGCTCGACACCGGCAAACCGCTGCGGAACTAGAGGGATTAAGAAAGTTGGACCACGGAGACACTCTCGACGTCGCGGCTATCCGGTTGGCGCATCCTTCGACAGGCTCAGGATGAGGAGTGTGTGGTTGGTGAGAGAAGAAAATCCTCATCCTGAGCCTGTCGAAGGATGCGGCCACTCGGCCACCCTCCAGCGAGTGGGCCCGGCTAGAATCACGGTAATCTCCAGAGACCCCAGGAATGAGGAATTGAAGCCATGACAGTCTACACCGCCCCGCTGGATGACATGCGGTTCGTGCTCAACGAATTGCTCCACGTTGAGAATCTCACCGAACTGCCCGGGTTCGAGGAGGCGACGCCGGACATGGTGGACGCCATCCTGGGCGAGGCCGGGAAGCTCTGCGAGGAGGTGCTGCTGCCGTTGAACCGTTCCGGCGACGAGGAGGGCTGTGTCTTCGAGAACGGCGTCGTGCGCCTTCCCCAGGGCTTCAACGATGCCTACCAGGCCTTCGTGCGGGCCGGCTGGGGCGCGCTGGCGGCCGATCCGGAATATGGCGGCCAGGGGCTGCCGGCGGCGATCGGGGTGATGGTCAAGGAAATGGCCTGTTCCACCAACATGTCGTTTGCCATGCTGCCGGGGCTGACCGAGGGCGCCTACAAGCTGCTGGAGCGCTGGGCGAGCGAAGAGCAGAAGGCGAAATGGCTGCCGAAAATGGTCGCGGGCGACTGGGCCGGCACCATGTGCCTGACCGAGCCGCAATGCGGCACCGACCTGGGCCTGATCCGCACCAAGGCCGAGCCGGACGGCGAGGACAAGTACAAGATCACCGGCACCAAGATTTTTATCTCCTGCGGCGAGCAGGACGCCACCGAGAACATTGTTCACCTCGTGCTGGCCAAGCTGCCGGACGCGCCGGCGGGCATTCGCGGCATCAGCCTGTTCCTGGTGCCGAAGTTCCTCGTGAAGGAGGGCGGTTCCCTTGGCCCCGGCAATGGCGTTGCCTGCGGCTCCATCGAGCACAAGATGGGCATCAAGGCCTCGCCCACCTGCGTGATGAATTTCGACGCGGCGGAGGGCTATCTCATCGGCCCGGCGCACAAGGGCATGCGCGTCATGTTCACCATGATGAACGACGCGCGGCTGGGCGTCGGCATGCAGGGGCTGGGGATTTCCGAGATCGCCTGTCAGAGCGCCACCGCCTATGCCCGCGACCGGCTGCAGGGCAGGGCGCTGACAGGCGCGGCGGAACCCGGCAAGCCCGCCGACCCGATCATCGTGCACCCGGACGTGCGCCGCATGCTGATGACCATGCGGGCCCAGACTGAGGGCTGCCGCGCGCTGGCCGCCTGGGTCGCGATGAACCTGGACATCGCCGCCAAGCACCCGGACGAGGCGGCGCGCCAGGAGGCCGACGACCTGGTCTCGCTGATGACGCCGATCGTCAAGGCCTTCACCACGGACGTTGGCAGCGAGAGCGCCAATCTGGGGGTGCAGGTCTTCGGCGGCCACGGTTTCATCCGCGAGCATGGCATGGAGCAACTGGTCCGCGACGCCCGCATCGCGCAACTCTACGAGGGCGCCAACGGCATCCAGGCGCTCGATCTGGTCGGCCGCAAGATGGGCCAGCATACCGGCCGCCTGCTGCGCCGCTTCTTCCATCCCGGCATGGCCTTCATCGAGGCCGAAATGGCCAACCCCGAAATGCAGGATTACGTGCTGCCCTTCGCCAAGGCCTTCAGCCGCCTGCAACAGGCCACGGCCTGGCTCGCCCAGCAGGGCATGCGCGACCCGGAGGAGGCCGGCGCGGCGGCAACAGACTATCTGCGCCTGTTCGGCCTGACGGCGCTGGCCTTCATGTGGGCGCGGATGGTGGCCGTGGCG
>CBFDDT010000311.1:0-2629 GCA_965603635.1 uncultured bacterium
TCGACCGGCTGCAACTGATCGCCCGCGGCCGCGCGGAACCGGCCTATCTGGAAAGTGAACCCGAGGGCGAAGCGGGTAATCGCCGGGTGGAAATCTGGTTCACGCGCTGAAACCGCTCAGCCTCCAAGTTCCGTAAAGCGTGCCAGGAATTCGCTCTTGGCATCGGCCGGTGGCCAGGGTGTCAGATACTGCTTCGTCAGTTGTTGTGGAACGTTGGGCGGCTTGCCGAAATAGCGTTTGGTTTCATCCTCGCTGAACCCGGCCAGGTAAATGGCTTCCAGCCAGGCGGCGGCCTGGTCGGCGCGCTTTATCACCGTGGCCGCCGTTTTCGGCAGGCTGGCGGGCAGTCCGAAGCGAATGCGAATCGCCGCCCCGATGCGGTCTTCGAGATCCTTGTAATCCAGCCCCACCGCCGCCTTGAAGGGCGTCACCAGATCGCCCACCACATATTCCGCCGCGTCGTGCAGCAGGGCGGCCAGCCACCAGCGTTCCGGCAGGCCCTGCTGGCCCGCGATGGCTTCGACCAACAAGCTATGCTGGGCAACGCTGTAAGCCCAATGACCGGCGGTCTGCCCGTTCCAGCGCGCGACCCGTGACAGGCCATGCGCGATGTCCTCGATTTCCACGTCGACCGGCGTTGGATCCAGCAGATCCAGCCGCCGCCCGCTCAACATCCGCTGCCAGGCCCTGACTTCAGGCATGTTCTTTCTCCCCATTGCCAGGGCGCAGTATAGCGGCGACAGGGCAGGGCGCGCCAAGGGTGTTTTCTCCGGCGCCCTCGTTCCCTACATTAGGAGCATGATTTTGCCGAACGAACCCGACCGCCGCCTTTCCGTGGCGCCGATGATGGAATGGACCGACCGTCACTGCCGGGTGTTCCTGCGCGCCATCACGAAACATACGTTGCTTTATACCGAGATGGTGCATACCGGGGCCATTCTGCGCGGCGATGCCGAACGGCATCTGGGGCACGACCCGGTGGAGCATCCGCTGGCTTTACAGCTTGGTGGCTCGGACCCGGCCGACCTTGCGGCCGCGACCCGGATTGGCCGGGACCATGGCTATGGCGAAATCAACCTGAATGTCGGCTGCCCCAGCGAGCGGGTCAGCGCCGGGCGGTTCGGCGCCTGCCTGATGGCCGAACCGGGCCTGGTTGCCGACTGCGTTTCCGCGATGGCCGAGGCAGTCGATATTCCGGTGACCGTGAAGTCGCGCATCGGCATCGACGACCAGGACTCCTACGAGGAATTGGCGGCCTTCATCGAAACCATCGCGGCACGAGGCTGCCGGACGTTCATCATCCATGCGCGCAAGGCCTGGCTGTCGGGTCTGAGCCCGAAACAAAATCGGGAAGTCCCGCCGCTGCGCTACGATATCGTCGGGCGCATCAAGGATGATTTTCCGAAACTGGAGATCATCCTGAACGGCGGGGTGAACACACTCGGCGAGGCCGAGGAACATCTCTCCGCTCTCGCTGGCGTGATGATCGGGCGAGCGGCCTATCACGATCCCTGGATTCTGCGGGATGCGGACAGGCGGATATTCGGTGGTGGGGCGGGGCCGCAAACCCGCCACGCGGTGATCGACGAACTGTTGCCTTATATCGAGGCGCAATGCGCCGCCGGCGTGCCGTTGCCGCGCATGACGCGCCATATGATCGGCCTGTTCAACGGGCTGCCGGGGGCGCGCGCGTGGCGCCGCCATCTCAGCGAGAACGCCTACAGCAAGGGTGCGGGACCGGAGGTTCTGCTTGCCGCTGCCGCCTTCGTCTCGGCGGAGCGCACGGCCGCGTAACGGAATTTCACGACACTGTTATCAGGGTTGATGCCAGTGGCGCGCCGTTGCGCGCTATGGTTTTCCCATCGTTACCGGGACCGCCTCGCCGATCGTGGCGCGGATGCCGGGCCCGGGCTGGTAAGAGAAAAGGGAGAATCATTATGCATCCGTTCAAGGCGAAACTGCTCGCAACCACCGTCGTTCCTCTGGCGCTCGCCGTTACGGTCGGCATGACCGCCGGCGCCATCACTGGCGTGATTGCCGCCAAGCCGGCCCATGCGGGCTGCGCACCCTGCAATCCCTGTGCGGCCGCCAACCCGTGTAACCCCTGTGCGGCGGCTAACCCGTGCAATCCTTGCGCCGCCGCGAACCCGTGCAATCCTTGCGCGGTCAAGAAGCTGGCGGTCAATCCGTGCAACCCCTGCAACCCGTGTAATCCCTGCGCCGCGACCGCGCAGTAAACGGCGGGTGACGGTCTGGGCTCCGCCGGAGTGAAAGATACTCCGGCGGGCCGGTCCGGACTCAACGGCCGGAGCGGCCGAATAAAAGACTAAGAGAGGTACATGCAATGAATCCCCTGAAAACGAAAATGCTGGCCAGTACCGTGATACCGGTAGCCATGGCCATGGGAGTGGGCGTTACGGGATTGGCCGTGAGCGTCAATTTCGGCGCCACGCCGGCTTACGCCCAGTGCAATCCCTGCGCGGCGAAGAACCCCTGTAATCCCTGCGCGGCCGTAAATCCTTGCAACCCTTGCGCCGCCGCTAATCCCTGCAATCCTTGCGCCGCCGCGAATCCCTGTAATCCCTGCGCGGCGGGAACAAAGGTGTCGGCTGCAAACACAAACAGATGC
>CBFDDT010000312.1:0-2625 GCA_965603635.1 uncultured bacterium
CAGCTGAAACCCACCCAGCCGCCCGAAACGCGGGATATGATGACCTGTCGAGAGAATTCGCGGAGTTTGATCCTGTCCGGGGAGTGGGCGGTCAACGGCGATGGCGTCGCCAACGAAAACAAACCCGCCATCGACGCGGAGATAATCGCCCTGGCGCTCTGCGACGTCGCGGGGAACGACGAGGATTTCGGCGCCTGGCTGGCCCAGGTCCATCTTCCGGCCGCCGCGCAGGACCAGGGCTGCATCGGCGTGCGCAAATATCTGGCCTCCACCGGCGGCGCCAAACATGCGATTTTCCATGAACGCTCGGATATCGCGCCGCCGCCCCTGTTGTTTGCCGATCCCGAAAACAACGAGTGGACAGCGCGGGTCAGGGACTATGTCAGCCACCCCCTGGGCGCGCCGCAAACGGCACAACTTCTGCGCCATGCCCGATCCTGACCGGGGCGGATTTCCCCCCGTTGACAGCGCAATCCCAAATGCAGATACTCCGCGGCTTCCGTTGAACCGAGTGCATTTTTTGACCCTGGGAGGGGGTAAGCCGTGATTCCATCCGTGATGCCGACATATGGCCGGTCCGAGATCGCTTTCGAGCGGGGTGAGGGAGTTTATCTGATCGCCACCGATGGCCGACGCTATCTCGACTTCGCGGCGGGCATCGCGGTGAACAGCCTCGGCCATTCCCATCCTCATTTGGTCAAGGTGCTGCAGGGCCAGGCGGCGAAGTTATGGCATACCTCTAATCTCTATACGGTGCCGGAACAGACCAGACTGGCCGACAGGCTGGTCGCGAATTCCTTCGCCGACACGGTGTTCTTCTGCAATTCCGGCGTCGAGGCGATGGAGGGCGGCATCAAGCTGTGCCGGCGCTATCACCATGTCGGCGGCAATCCGCAGAAATGGCGAATTATTACCTTCGACGGCGCGTTCCACGGGCGCAGCCTGGCGACGTTGTCGGCCGCCAATAATGCCAAGCATCTGGAAGGATTCGGGCCCAGGGTGGACGGGTTCGACCAGGTCGCCTTCAACAATCTCAACGAGGTTCGCGCCGCCGTCACCGACGAGACTGCCGCGATCCTCGTGGAGCCGATCCAGGGCGAGGGCGGTATCCGCAAGGCCGACCTGCGGTTCTTGAAGGAATTGCGCACCGTTTGCGACGAATACGGCATCCTGCTGTTCCTCGACGAAATCCAGTGCGGCATGGGCCGGACCGGCAAGCTGTTCGCCCATGAGTGGGCCGAGATCGAGCCCGATGTCGTGGCGTCCGCCAAGGGCATCGGCAGCGGCTTCCCGCTGGGCGCGATCCTGGCGAAGGAGGAGGCCGCGCGCGGCATGACCGCGGGCCTGCACGGAACGACCTATGGCGGCAATCAGCTCGCCACCACCGTTGGCAACGCGGTGATGGACGTGATGCTGTCCGACGGCTTCATGGAAAATGTCCATGCCATGGGCGAGAGCCTTTATGGCCGGCTGCAGGCGATCGTGAAGGTGTTCCCGGAAATATTCAAGTCGGTGCGCGGCGCCGGCCTGATGCTGGGGCTGGAATGCGCGGTGACCGGGGGCGAGATGGTGGTCGCGCTGCGCGAGGCCGGGTTGCTGACCGTGCCGGCGGCCGAAAACGTTGTGCGTATCCTGCCGCCGCTGATTATCGAACAGGCCCATATCGAAGAGGCCGCGGGGATCATCGAGAAGGTGGCCGCCGCATGGAAGCCGGACGCATGAGCAATCCGAAACATTTCCTCGACCTCGACCGGGTGGGGAAGGAAGATTTGCGCGGCATCCTCGATCTCGGCAAGGCCCTGAAGGACGGCACGGCGGCGAACCCGCGCCCGCTGCAGGGCAAGACGCTGGCGATGATCTTCGAGAAACCCTCAACCCGCACGCGGGTCAGTTTCGAGGTCGGCATTCGCCAGCTCGGCGGCGAGGCCGTGGTACTGAGCCCTGATGAAATGCAGCTCGGCCGCGGCGAGTCCGTCGAGGATACGGCGCGGGTTCTGTCGCGGTTCGTGGATGCGATCATGATCCGCACCGACGCGCCGGAAAAGCTGACCGCCCTGGCCGACAACGCCACCGTGCCGGTGATCAACGGCCTGACCGACCGCTCCCACCCCTGTCAGTTAATGGCCGACGTGATGACACTGGAGGAACACAGAGGCCCGATCGCCGGGCGCAGCGTCGCCTGGTGCGGCGACGGCAATAATATGGCGACGAGCTGGATCCATGCCGCGGCGCGCTTCGATTTCGAATTGCGGCTGGCCTGCCCCGCAGAGCTGTCACCCATGCCCGATGCCGTGGCCTGGGCCAAGGCACAGGGCGCGAATCTCACCGTCACCCGCGATCCGGAAGAAGCGGTCGCCGGCGTCGATTGTGTGGTCACCGATACCTGGGTTTCCATGGGCGACAAGGATGCCGCCAACCGGCACAATCTGCTGAAGCCCTATCAGGTCAACGAGGCGCTGATGGGCAAGGCCGCCGCCGATGCGATCTTCATGCATTGCCTGCCGGCGCATCGCGAGGAAGAGGTAACCTCGGCTGTCATCGACGGCCCGCAATCTGTGGTTTGGGACGAGGCCGAAAACCGGCTGCATGCGCAGAAGGGAATTCTGGCCTGGTGCATGACGTGAC
>CBFDDT010000313.1:0-2624 GCA_965603635.1 uncultured bacterium
AACTGTCAATCCGGCGAGCCGGTCAGACGCTGTAGTACATGTCGAATTCGACCGGGTGCGGGGTCGTTTCGAAGCGCAGGACTTCTTCCCACTTCAGCTCCATGTAGGCGTCGATCTGGTCGTCGGTGAACACGTCGCCCTTTTTAAGGAAGTCGCGGTCGGCGTCCAGGTTTTCCAGGGCCTCGCGCAGCGAGCCGCAAACCGTCGGCACGTTGTAGCGCTCTTCGGGCGGCAGGTCGTAGAGGTTCTTGTCCATGGCGTCGCCCGGATGGATGCGGTTTTCGATGCCGTCCAGGCCGGCCATCAGCATGGCGGCGAAGGCGTAGTAAGGGTTCGCGCCCGGATCGGGAAAGCGGACCTCGACGCGCTTGCCATTGGGGCTGGCGGCATGCGGGATGCGGCAGGAGGCCGAACGGTTGCGGGCCGAATAGGCCAGCAGCACCGGCGCCTCGAAACCCGGGACCAGGCGCTTGTAGCTGTTGGTCAGCGGGTTGGTGAAGGCGTTCAGCGACTTGGCGTGCTTGATGATGCCGCCGATATAGAACAGGCAGCTCTCCGACAGGTCGGCATAGAGCGAGCCGGCGAAGGTGTTCTTGCCGTCCTTCCAGATCGACTGATGGCAATGCATGCCCGAGCCGTTGTCGCCATAGACCGGCTTGGGCATGAAGGTGGCCGTCTTGCCATACTGGTGGGCGACCATGTGGGTCACATACTTGTAGACCTGCTGGTTGTCGGCGGCGGCCACCAGCGTGTCGTATTTCATGCCCAGCTCATGCTGCGACGGGGCGACCTCGTGATGGTGCTTTTCCATCGGCAGACCCATGTCGACCATGGTGGAGACCATTTCCGCACGAAGATCGTTGGCGGAATCGACCGGGGGCACGGGGAAGTAGCCGCCCTTGACGCGCGGGCGATGGCCCCAGTTGCCCTCGTCGAAGGACTTGCCGGTGGAGGCCGGGTCCTCATCGGAGTCGTACGCGTAATACATGCGGTGCGGCTCGGTTTCGAAGCGCACATCGTCGAACACGAAGAACTCGGCTTCCGAGCCGAAATAGGCGGTGTCGCCGAACCCGGCCGATTTCATGTAGGCCTCGGCGCGCTTGGCGGTCGACCGCGGGTCGCGCTCGTAGGGCTGGCCGGTCGAGGGCTCCACGACGTTGCAGGTCACGATCAGCATGGGCTGGGTCGCGAAGGGGTCCATCACGGCGGTGTCGCAATCGGGCATCAGGGTCATGTCGGACTCGTTGATGGCCTTCCAGCCTTCGATCGACGAACCGTCGAACATGACGCCCTCGGCCAGAAAATCCTCATCGACGGTGCTGACATGCTGGGTGATGTGCTGCCACTTGCCGCGGGGGTCGGTGAAACGGAAATCGACATACTGAACGTCGTTTTCCTTGATCAGTTCCAGAACTTTATTTGTCATAGTCTTTCATCCCCTGTCATTGGGAGGTTGCGGTAAATGGCGGACCGTCGAAGGCCGGCCGGGCTTGGTATTGTTAAACGGCGTCGCTGCCGCGTTCGCCGGTTCTAATGCGGATCGCCTCTTCTATGCCCGAGACGAAAATCTTGCCGTCGCCGATGCGGCCCGTGCGGGCGGCCTCGGTGATAGCCTCGACGGCGCGTTCGGCGAGCGCATCGTCGACGACGATTTCCAGCTTAACCTTGGGCAGGAAATCGACGACATATTCGGCGCCGCGGTAAAGCTCGGTATGGCCCTTCTGCCGCCCGAAGCCCTTGGCCTCGGTCACGGTGATGCCCTGGATCCCGACCTCGTGCAGCGCTTCCTTCACCTCGTCAAGCTTGAACGGCTTGATGATCGCTTCAATTTTTTTCATGGCGCGTTATGCCTCGTTGTTACAGCCGCGCGTCCGTCCTGGATACGCGGTGTTCATAGAGCCTAATAGCACGCGCCGTGCCAAACCGAGTGGTCCAAATATATATATAATAATCAATTGATTAGGCGGGTTGTTGCTTATTTTTTGAATCCGGGTGGCGCACGAAAAACAGGCGATTGCCCAAATTATAGGCATCCACTCCGCTCAATAAACAGGCACGGACGCGTTTCCCCGGCGAGGTTTCAGCCCGTGAGACAGATCCCATGAAGGGGGATATGGGGATGAGGGGAGATAGGGGGATAAGAAAGTATGGCGGCCCTTGGCCGCAAAAAACCTTATCTTTTTTTCCTCATCCCCCTATCTCCCTCATCCCCCTATCTCCTAATCATGGGCGGTCACGGCCGGCGCGGGCGCGGGAAGGGTAATACAGGGCCGCGCGCCCTACAGACAGTCGCGAATTCGGCGGATCGCCTCGCGGATGTTGTCGATGGAGTTGGCATAGGAGAAGCGCAGATAGCCCTCGCCCCAGGCGCCGAAGCTGGCGCCCGAGATGGTGGCGACGCCGGCGACTTCCAGAAAGCGGTCCTGGGCCTCGCGCGAGGTCAGGCCCGTGCCCTCGATATTGGGGAAGGCGTAAAAGGCGCCGGCGGAATCGGCACAGCGGAAACCCGGGATCTGGTTTAATTCGGACACGATAATCCGCCGTCGTTCATCGAAGGCGGTCATCATTTCATGCACCGAATCCTGAGGCCCGGTCAGCGCCGCGATGCCGGCGTACTGCGTGGC
>CBFDDT010000314.1:0-2606 GCA_965603635.1 uncultured bacterium
GCCTGGAAACGGTATTCGACGGGCATGAGAGCGTCGATTACCCGGCCTTCGCGGCGCTGCCCCAGGCACGGCCGATGATCTTCGATTTGATGCGCCGGGTGGAGGGGGTTCGGCTGGGCCGGGTGCTGATCACAAGGCTGCGGCCGGGCGGGCGGATTTATCCTCATGAGGATGCGGGCGACCACGCGGCCTATTACGACCGCTATCAGGTTTCGCTGCAGGGGTTGCCGGGATGCGTTTTACGCGCCGGGGGCGAGCAGGTGAGCATGGCGTCGGGCGAGGTCTGGTGGTTCGACAATGCGCAGACCCATGAGGTGGTTAACAACTCGGCCGGCGACCGGATTCACGTGGTCGTGGATATCAGGACATGATTACCGCCCAGGTGGAATCCTTCGGCGCACGGCTGGTGGAGTTGAAGCCCCTGTTCCCCGTGCATTGGGAAAAGCTGGCGATGGACAGGGACAGTATTCCGCTGGATATGCGGTACGACGCCTACGCATGCCTGGAAGCGGCGGGGGAGCTGATGTGCGTGACCCTGCGCGATCACGGACGGCTGGTGGGCTACTGGGTCGCCATTGTCGCGCCGGGGCTGCATTACCAGGGCTGCCTGACCGCCACGATGGATATCTGGAATCTGCTGCCGGAATATGAAAACGGGGTGGCGGCGATGATCCTGATGCGCGCGGTGGAGAAGGAATACCGGCGGCGCGGCGTACGACGGGCAATCGCCGGCGAAAAAATTCACCACCCCTGCGGGCGGCTTTACCGGGCGTTCGGCTATGAGCCGGTTGAAACATATTATTCGAAACTGATGGGAGGCTGAGATGGGATTTGTAGCTGCGGCAGTGACTATTGGCGCGGCGGCGCTGGGTGCGGTGTCGCAGGCGAATGCGGGCAAGTCGGCGAAACGTTGGGCGGCGGTCGGCGCGGCGCGGGAGCGCAAGCTGGCGGCCGAACGCGAGCGGGTATCGCGGCGGGGGTCGGCCATGCTGCTCGGCCAGCAGCGCGCGGTAACCGCGGCTCAGGGCACGACCATGGAGGGCTCGCCCCTAATGGTGCTTCAGGATACGGCCGCGGAGGCCGAACTGGAGGCGCTGCATATCCGCCAGGGCGGGGCGGCGCAGGCCGGCGCGCTGATCAAGCAGGGTAAAACCGCGCGGGCGACGGCCAATATGAATGCCGGCCAGACTTTATTGGGCGGGGTCGCCAGCGCATTCAGCATGGGCGCGAAAGGATAGACGATATGACATTGAGTACAACGACGACCAAGGCAACCTATAACGGGGATGGATTAACCACGGCTTTCGCCGTGTCGTTCATCTTCTGGAACAACAGCGATCTTCGGGTAATCCATCGCGATGCCCTGGGCGTGGAAACCGTCTGGGTCGAGGCCACGCAATACACCTTGACCGGGGGAAGTGGCGCGACGGGAACGCTGACCGTGAAAACTTCTCCCACGGACTACACCCCGGCTTCTGGAGAGACCCTGACCATCAAGGATTACCAGTCGGAAGTGCAGGGGGACTCGCTGCCGCTTTCGGGGGCGTTTCCTTCAACGGTGGTGGAACAGCGGCTCGACAAAATTACGCGGCTGATCCAGATCCATAGCGAGGAAATCGCGCGCTCCATTTTGCTGCCGGAAACGGCCAGCCTGTCGGGTCTGCAACTGCCCGAACCGGGCGCCGGCGAGCTGGTGCGATACAATGCGGGCGGGACCGATCTCGAGACCGTGGCCGTCGGCGATATTTCCACGGCGATCGACACCCTGTTGACCGGGCTGGCCACGAACGATTTCCTGTACTGGGACAATGCGCAGTCGGCATGGGTGAACCTCGCGCCCGGCGCAACGGGGCTGGCGCTGTTGCAGGATGCGAGCGCGGCGGATGCGCGGGCCGGGCTGGGGCTGGGCACGGCTGCTCTCGTAGATACTGGGGTCTCAGATGGTGATGTACCTCTTATGGACGCCACTGGATACCCGGCGGCTGATGGAAGTCAGATCACAGCCCTGACTTACGCCAATATCACTGGCGTACCCGTCGATCCCTTTACCGCCGCCCTTCTGCATGTTCGCGACGAACAGACCAGCGGCACCCACGGCGGCACATCCACCTCTACCACATGGCACACACGCGACATCAACACCGAAAAGACGAACGAGCTGGCCGGTTGCGGGCTTGCCTGGGAACTGGCCTACGACGCTGAGACTGCCAGCTTCACGGTCGGCCAAACGCTGACCGGCGGCACGTCCGGCGCGACCGCGACCATCGTCGCCGACGACAGTTTTGGGGCTTCGGGGACACTCACGGTCATCGGTATCACCGGCGGCCCGTTCGTGGACAACGAGACGATCACGGACGGCGGCGGCGGCTCGGCGACCTCGGACATCGTGGCGGGCGTCGTCGCGGCCAACCAGATTTACCTCGCCGCCGCGACCTACTGGATCGAGGCGATCTCGGTGCAGGCCGACAGCTACGCATCGCGGCTGAGGTTGCGCGACGTGGACGGCGCGGCGACGGTTCTCAGTGGCATCAACGGTGGCAGCCAGGGCGGCACCGGCACGAACGACAGCAACCTGCTGTTCGGCGTATTCACGCTGGCCTCGGGCA
>CBFDDT010000315.1:0-2600 GCA_965603635.1 uncultured bacterium
CGCCACCGCCTCATGCAGCTCGCGGGTCAGTTCCGCGCGGCGGTCCTCCAGATCCTCGCGGTCGGCGCGTTCGTGGCCGTGAAGATCGGCCACCGCCAAATCACCCGCAAGATCGCCGCCGGACAGCCCTTCGCTGACCGTGCGCCGATAATCGACCACCTGTTCCACGCGGGCCTTGTCGCCCGTCAAATGCGCCTCGGCGATATCGTGGGTTATCCTGGCGTGAAGCTGGTTCAGTGCATCGCGCTGGTCGGCTGTAAGGTCACCCGCGCCGCCGTCATGGTAATCCAGTTCGCTCATAACTCACCTCCAGGGTTAAAGTTGCCGCCGGGATGCGCCGCCCGCCTGGCCTCGGCCCGGGCCCGCCGCTCGGCCTTCCGGGCCTCGTCCCGCGCGCGCTGTTCCTCGGCCCTCGCGCGCTGCCTCGACAGCCGCGCCGGCACGGGCGAGCCGTCCTTGCGCAGCTTCTCGCGAACGCCCTTCGACATAAATTTCCCGTCTCCACCGGCGCCACCGGCGCCCGCCGATCCGAAGAACTTGTCCCCCATCACCTCGCGCAGCGACCGCCCGTCGGCCAGCTTGAAGTCGGCATATTCCGAGGGCAGCCTCATCGGTCCCCTCGAGCGTCGCCGGGGCCTGTTGCGGTCGGTCAAATCCTTCGACTGCGCGTCGCTGCGCGTGCGGTCCGTGCCTGGATTGCGATCCGTCGGCGGACGGTCGAAATTACGGTCGCTTACACCGGGTTCCGGCATATCGATATACTCCTGTCTGATTTACGGAAATTCATGCGGAGGCACGCCCGTGACCAAATTCGCCCACGAAAAAACCCGCGCCGGAATCCCCGGTGCGGGTTGCTCTCGCTATTCATGCGAGTCTGCGGATTCTCACCCAATTTGCTGTCCCCGTCAAGGGGATTATACCCGTTTTGTTCTTTATTCCGCCAAGGCGGGATTCAATCGACTTCCGGTTGCCAGGCGGCTACCCTGCGGTGGACGGAAAGGAAGGCTGTTCGTTGTGCAAATTCATTCCACAGTTCGCGTTGCTGGCAATATGCCTCGCGCTGGCCGGTTGCAGCGGCGGTGGTGGCAGTGGCGACATAAACCGTTTGCCGGTTGACGCGGACCTTCTGGACCGCGTGATGGCGGAGGCGATCTCAGATTGCGGCGCCCGCCACGCGGCGGGAGAGATCGCCAGCCACGAGGCGCGCGCCCGATGCGAGACCGAGCAGGGCCGCGCGGCGGTGGAGCGGCACGCCCAGGACTATGCCTTCGGCGACCTGGCCGCCCTGCTAACCGCCCGGCGGATACAACTCGCGCGCCGGATCGACGCCGGGACCATCGCCATCAGCCAGGCCGCCACGCTCTATACCGATTTCCACGCGATATTCATACGCGAGGCGCGGGTACGCGAGCGGCTGCACAACGGCAACAGGCCCTTCTGGGAGTTCAACATCTGCGAGATCGAGGGAAACGGTCTGCATTGCACGGCGCAGATTCCTACCGAAACGCTCAACCGGCAGGTAGAAACCGAAAAGAACAAATGCCTGGACCGGTGGACGAAAGGCGAATTCATGACCGCGGAAGCCAGAGTCAGTTGCGTTATGGACAATGTGCTTGCTGTGTTTGCACGAGGCAACATCGCGCACATGGACCTGTCAAGGCTTCAGACCGCTTACACTATCGATATCGGCCGACGGTACGATGCCGGCGCGATTACCCTGAATATGTCAAAAAGGAGAATCGCCGACATGGTTTCTCAGACCTACGTGGAAGATAAACGACGCGACCGACAACGCGCGGCGGGTAATTTAAACTGGCGCAAGCGCGACTGCACGGTCGAAGGCGACCTTCTGGTCTGCATCACGCCTACGGATTCCAAATAGCGCACGGCCTCCCCCCATTTGTGCGTCAACGCAGCTTTTCGATAATCCGCTTGATCGTTTCCATTTTGACCTGATCCTTGATAAACGGCCCGATGTTATTCTCGCCAGCTCTGCCGATCCGCTCTCCAACGGTATTTCCCTCTGGTGCCGCCCCGCCGAACGGGAAATTAACCAGCACGGCACCCCGGAAGGCGGGATCCGAAACAAGAACGCCGGCGTCCCGGATGTCGGTATCCGGGTCCGCCGGATCGATGCCGTGTTTCCCGAGAGCGTGGATAATTACATCCTCGGGCATGCCAAGAACGTAGCTGAGGCCAGGAATTTGGCCCAACAACCCGACGGCCCCAGCTTCCAGAATTTCGCTGCCCACCCGTCCGGCCGTAGCGCCAGGATATTTCATCGGGTCCGGAACCTCCCCGGTCGCCCTCATGCGTTGATGCGCGCCCACCAACGCGCCGAGATGGTCCGCGAACCGGTCCTCCAACTCTCTGGTCATCGCCCCCTTTTCGCCAGGCGAGGCCGCCGCGTATTTTCTGACCCGGTAGGCCGACGGATTGAGTTCACCCTGCTCCCGAAGGTTTGGTGGAACATGCAGCCCGGGGGCCATGTCGCGCTCGGCCGTATCGCGCAGATGGGCTTCATACACGGTGTCGAGCAGCCTGCTACCCGCCCACGCGCCGGCAACCTTGTCCACGCCCCGAAATGCCTGATCCGCAAA
>CBFDDT010000316.1:0-2597 GCA_965603635.1 uncultured bacterium
ATTTCGCGCATCTGGAGCCGTGGCTGCGGGGATTGGTTGTCAAGATCGCTAATCTGGATAGCCCTTAACGGACTGGATCTGCCGCTCCGGTCCGTATCCGGGTTCCCGACGTCAACGTGCGATGAACCGGGCATTTTTCCGGATATCTCAAATAGCCTTTCGCGCTTGCCGTCGGCGGCCGGGACATGCCGGCCCTCCAATTGCGCTGAATCAATTACGGCCGCCGAAGCCATAACTAAACTTGAAATGACGTCGGTGGCCATCAGTAAACAAGGCCGCGACGTTTCCGGAACGGGTCTATTGTAGAGTAGGGAAAAGGCCGTATAATTATTGGGGGAATGATCGTGCTCAAGCTTTCAGGGCCGCATCCCGGTCGTTTCCCCCGAAAATGAGATTAGGAGGGACATGCAATGACATACAAAAAGCAATTCGATCTGAACCCGTCGGATATCGACATCATCGAAACCTGCTTAAGGAAGGAATTGCACGTTTGTTCAGAAAAATGCCAGTGCCAGGGCTCGGCGGAGCACGAGAATGCGGAGGAGACGGATAGCTCCAAACAACGCGTTTCGGAAATCACGGAACTCCTCGGCAAGATCCATAATCAGAAAATCTGGTACGATGGCGATCCCGCCAAGCCCTGGATGCCAAAGGGGTAAGAGCGAATAATATCCCCGAACTCCGCCATTGGGCGCTACTCACGACCGCCAATTCGCTAGCATGTAAACAGGTTGAGGATTCGCAAATTGAACCATGAAACCGCGAAAATCCGGCTGGAAATAGACAATAAGTCGGTTGAAGCGATGGCGGGTGAGACCGTTCTGGCGGCGGCGCGTCGCGCCGGCATCGATATTCCCGCAATGTGCGCCGACCCGCGAATGAAACCCACTGGCGATTGCGAACTGTGCAATGTCGCCCTCGATGGCCAGACGGGCCTCGTGAAGGCCTGCATGACCGTGGCCACGGACGGCATGAAAATCGAGACCGAAAATCCGGAATTGAAGGCGCTGCGCAAGGACAGACTCAATACCTACCTTGCCGATCACAACGCCTATTGCCAGCCGCCCTGCACCGCGGCCTGCCCCGCCGGGATCGACATCGCCGGCTATATCGACCTCATCCTCCAGAAGGATTACGCGGGCTCAACGGCCCTGATAAAGACGATGCTGCCGCTGCCGGGCGTGCTCGGGCGGGTCTGTCCGCGCCCCTGCGAGGATCCCTGCAGGCGCGTTCAGATCGACGGCAAGCCGGTCGCGATCTGCGCCCTGAAACGCTTTGCCGCGGACAAGGCCGCCGAAGCGGGCCTGCCGACCCAGCCCGAGCCGAAACCCGCCACCGGCAAACGCGTTGCCGTGGTTGGCGCCGGTCCGTCGGGCCTCTCCGCGGCCTACTACCTGGCGCTTGCCGGGCATAAGGTGACGCTGCTCGAATCGCAACAGAAGGCGGGTGGCATGTTGCGCTTCGGCATTCCGCCCTACCGCCTGCCCAATAGCGTGCTTGACCACGAGATCGACGACATCCTGTCGCTTGGCGTCGAGCTGAAGACGAACCAGACGATGGGCCGCGACTACCAGATCGATACGCTCAAGGATCAGGGATTCGACGCCGTTTACCTGTCGATCGGTGCCATGGCCGCCAAACCGGCGCGCATTCCCGGCGACGATGCCCAGGGCATTATGCCGGCGATCAAGTTTCTCGCCGACGTCAACTGGAATGAAACCGTCGATGTCGGCGAGCGCGTCATCGTCGTCGGCGGCGGCTTCACGGCGGCGGACGCGGTGCGCACGGCGCGGCGGGTCGGCGCGTCCGAAGTGACCATGATGTACCGGCGCACCCGCAACGAGATGACGGCCGCCGCGCATGAAATACACGAATGCGATGTCGAGGGTATCAAGCTCGAGCTCCTCACGGCGCCGGTTTCCGTAACGGTCGAGAATGGACGCGCGGTCGGCTTGACGTCGCAGCGCATGGAACTCGGCGAGCCCGACGACAGTGGCCGCCGCCGGCCGGTCCCGATACCGGGTACCGAGTATTTTACCCCCGCGGACACGATTCTCATGGCGATCGGGCAGGACGTCGACGTCGCCGCGCTTAATGAGGGCGACCTCGGTCTCCACAAAAGATGGGGCACCATCGAGGTCGACGAATCGACGATGATGACCAACCTGCCCGGCGTGTTCTCCGGCGGCGATTGCGTCACCGGCGCCGCCACCGTGGTCGAGGGCGTGGGGGCCGGCCGCCTGGGCGCCTTCGCCATCGATGCCTGGTTGGGTGGCGCCGACGAGGCCGGTATCGCCGCCACGATCTTCCGTCACAGGCCCGAATTTTTCGACATCGGCGCGAAAGCCGCATCGGCGGCGCCGCTGCACGATATGCCGGTCCTCGATGGGGGCGGTCGCCTGAAGGCGTTCGCAAACACCGGGCATGGCGGCGACGTGGACAATGACGAGGCCTTCAAGGAGGTTGAAACCGGCTTCTCCGAGGAAGAGGCGTTGGAAGAGGCCGGCCGGTGCCTGATGTGCCGTTGCCAGGCGGCCGGCGTCTGTACGCTGCAGAAACTGTCCATCGAATACGGCGCCGGAACCAAGGAATATCTG
>CBFDDT010000317.1:0-2568 GCA_965603635.1 uncultured bacterium
GCCGTCAATTGCTGCCTCGGGGTTGATATGCCGGGATTAAGTCTGGTTTACTCCACTAGACCCAATCCGGTTAAATTTTCGGTAAAATGCCCGTTATTTCATGCACTTTCCCGGGTAGGGTGAGCATACGCGGAGTATAGGAACAGCCAATGTCAATTTTCGACCGGAAAAAAATGGACCGCCTGCCGCGTGGACTGGCGCCCGAAGCCGTGCTCAAACACCGGTTTGGCGACTGGGTATCGCGCCCCTGGCTGGACCGTGCCGCCTTCGGCAGCCTCTCCTGGTATTTCCCGCTCAGCCGATTGTGGGCGGCCGCCAATGTCGCCGAGGGCGATCCGGACCGATTCGCGGCGGCGGTCCCCTTCGCGGGCGGCAGCGGGCCCGAAGGCTGGTTGTTGGACCAGGCGCTGCATGGCGTGCGCGGCGCGCGCCAGCGCTATATCCGCATCCAGGACGAGTGGGAACGAGTCTGTTTCGGCGGCGCGACCCGCGCGCCCAGCCGTATCGTCGAGGCCGAACTGGAACGCCGCACCGCCGGGCGCATCTGGATGGCGTCCAGGGGGCTGCTGGCGCCGCTGCTGACCAACGACGAAGTTCCCGCAGTGTATTGGCAAACGCCGGACCCGGACGCATTGTTGGTGGAACTGACGCCCATGCTGGCCGACCCGACCGCCTTCTATGCGCCGCCGAACCCGCTGCCCACGGTCGAACAATCGCACAAGGCGCCGGGGCCCGAGGGCATGGAATACTGGCTGAAGTTTCGGTCCAAGGACGGCGACACCGCCTGGGCCAAGGTCTATGAGCCGGAGCAGCCGGTCGACAATATGCCGACCGCGATCCTCTGCCACGGGCTCTGCGTCGAACAGGAACTGTGGGGAACCACGGCCGGCGTCCCCCACGCCCTGATCCGCCAGGGTGTGCGCGTAATCGCGCCCGAGGCCCCCTGGCACGGGCGGCGCATGCTGCCAGGCCGCTATGGCGGCGAGCCGCTGATCGCCACCGCGCCGCGCGGCGGGCCGGACCTGTTCCGCGCCGCCCTCTCGGAAATCGCCACGCTGACCGGTTGGGCGCGTGGCCAGGGCAGCCATATCGTGGCCATCGGAGGCACCAGCCTGGGCGCGCTGACCACCCAGGTCGCGGCAACCCAGGCCAGGAACTGGCCGGCGGCGCTGCGCCCCGACTTCCTGTTGCTGGTCACCACCAGCGGCAGCCTCCGCCAGGTCGCCGTGGACAGCGAACTGGGCGAGACCTTCGGCCTCGGCGGGGCATTGAAAGACGCCGGCTGGACCGACGAGACGCTGCAGGCGCTAAGCCCGCTGACCGACCCCGAGGGCGACCCCGTCATGCCGCGCGAGCGCATTATCATGGTGCTGGGCCGCGAGGACAGCGTCACCGCCTTCGACGAGGGCCGGGCGTTGGCGGAACGCTGGAAGATCCCGCCGGAAAATCTCCATATCCGCGACCAGGGCCATTTCTCGGCCGCCGTCGGCATAATCCACGACGACGCCCCGGTGCAGCAGTTATATGATATGATGATGCGTTCAGGTTAGGACGGGTTGCCGGTTGAATTTCAAAGGAGCCATTCGATGAGAACCTGGTCGCAAAAATTTCTCGATACGTGGGACGACCTCTCACCATGGAGCCAGTATGGCCTGACTGTCGTGGCCGCGCTTCTCCTGCTATGGTGGGGCCTGGAGTTACTCGCCCTCCTCTAGCGCGGGAACGGTCAACGCGACCTCGTCCACCTTATATTCGCGCCCACGGGCATCGAACTGCCCGGTTTGCCGGCCGGTCATCGCTATGTTGAGGGCGCTTTCCACCCACGCCCGAGGCCGCTACTAGAGCATCATCCGATCTATTGGAATCGCTTATGCGATCCAATTTATCGGATAAAGATGCTCTATCTTCTTATAATGGCGAGCAATTTTATCCGGTCGAATTGAACCGAACCGGTTCGATCCGATCGGATATTGCTCTAATGTAGGCGAAGGAGTCATTGTCTTGACCGAAATATTGACCAGGGCCTTCGAGGCGCTGAAGACGCTGCCCAAGGAAGATCGCGACCGCATCGCCTGGGAGATTCTCGAGCGCGTCGAGGACAAGACCGAATGGGACCGGCTGATCGTGCTTCCCGAAGCCTGGCGCTGGCTGGAGCGGGAAGCGGCAAGCGCGCTGAAAAAATACAAGAAGATGAGCCGTCCGCTGGATGTCGCCTTCGT
Organism: uncultured bacterium; assembly: GCA_965603635.1. Taxonomy (GTDB): domain Bacteria; phylum Pseudomonadota; class Alphaproteobacteria; order UBA8366; family JADFVY01; genus JADFVY01. Next base: position 2,220 of record CBFDDT010000317.1, read on the forward strand.
ATCCGTCAGCCGGGACGCGATGTTGCGCGAGGATGCCTATTGGCGGCATTTCGACGAGCTTCCCGCGGCCGTTCGCAAACTTGCCGCGAGCAATTACGAACTGTGGAAGAAAAACCCCGACCATCCCAGCCTGCGTTTCAAGCAGATCCATCCCGACCGGCCGATTTTCTCGTTCAGGGTGGGCATGCGGCACCGCACGGTTGGCGTCCGGGCCGACGACGAGAGGATCGTCTGGTTCTGGATGGGATCCTTTGAACATTTCCGCGACCTGATCGGCGTCGGCGGCGAGGACGCCTGAACAGGAAATATTCCTCGAATCGTTGCGTAATACCAAGGCTCGCTGATAAAG
>CBFDDT010000318.1:0-2486 GCA_965603635.1 uncultured bacterium
GCCGACGGTGGTGTCCGGCAACACCAACGCGCCGGCGATTATGATCGGGGAGAAGTGCGCGGGGATGATATTAGCGGACTCGGGGTAAGCACCCCGCGCGGCGGGCTGGCGCCGGGAGAGGGGTGCGGATTTCACATCCGCGCCCCATGGCGCCGCGCGGTTCTATCCGGGTAGCCCACCCCATCCGGTGGCCGGCCCCTGGAGAGGATGCACCCTGCCGGTCAACGGTCGGCGGGGCCGGAAATGGTGTTTTGTTTTATTTCAACGGGGTACGGAGATAATAATACAATAATACAGGTCTGACCCCGTCACGTCTGACCTCCGGCAAATCCACCATGTTCATCAGTGAAATCGGGTTTTTCATCGGGCATTTGATTTATCCGAACAGTGAGAACCGCCATTCAGTATCACAAAGAGCATATTATTAGAGCATATTGTGAAGTGGTCCGACAATGTTGGACAAGAGGTACCTTACCTCGCCTCTAGGCAGAATAGTTCCGTTTCCTGGCCGCGGCCGCGCAGCACGGTCTTTCCCAGACTCTCAACTTTTCGGTCCGCCGGCAACTCGATACGGGCCAGAAGATCGCCGGAGATCAGTATCGATCGGTCATAATCACGGCATGCCTCCTCGATGCGTTTTGCGGTATTCACGGTGTCGCCGAAGTAGGCGATTTCCCGTTTGTCATCCCCGCACTCTCCAGCAACGACGGGGCCACCGTGCAATCCGACCCTGAACTCGGGTACGATGCCAAACTTTTTTTGGTAGGACGGACCAACGGCGGCAATCCGTTCGCAAATGGCGATATAACAATTCAAGCAGCGTGCGTTATTCACGTCATCCAACATCGGCCAGGTAATCACGACCTCATCGCCGATATATTTGTGGGTTTCACCGCCGAATTCGAGTACGGGCTCAGCGATATCGAAAAAGAACCGCGTGACCAGGGAATGGGCTCCGATATCCCCCATACGCTCGGCAATCTGCGTCGAGCCGGCAATATCGAGGAACAGGAAAATGCGCTCCTCCTTCACGGGCCGGTGGTAGCGGCCGAGGATGAAGTTGGCGAGCACCCGCCCGCCAACGATACGTCTTACCTGCAGGACGAAATGGACAACAAATACGGCGACAAGAGCGAACCCGGTATCGCGGAAAAAACCCACGGCAAGCCACTGTTCCATGGGGTGGCCGCGGCTGCTGAGTAAAGCCCGGGAGCCAATGATGGCGGCCATCAGCACCGCCGTCGACGCAAGCGTGCGCAGAACAAGCGATGTCGCAAATTGGGCCCGGCGCAGGCGTTCGCCCAATGGGCCATAACCAATAAACATTTCGAAGGACAACACGACGACGCCTATAATGGTGCCACGCATGGCCCCTCGAACCAGCGAACTTGCTGCCAACTCGGAACGGATTACAACATCGAGAAGAACGGCGTAGCCTGCACCGATCATTGCAGATGCGGCGATCACAGCGACAAACAAGTACAATCTAGAGCGCGTCCGCGCTGTCACGGTCATAGTTTTCCTTGCCCTCACACCTAGCCAGAATCACCAACGTTCAACCAGTTTATCGATTAGCGGAAACACTGCCAGCTTAGTATATTGCGCACCGTTGAATCCTTATACCCCTATTGGATTTTTCCGCGCACGGATACGACAATGGAGTTCCGGGGACGCAAGGCATTCAAGATCGAGGCGGTTCGGCTGCTTGGTCTTGGCGAGAAGCCGGCGGCCCAGCTTGCGCTGGAGCTGGGGGTTCGCCGCAATCAGTTCTACAAATGGCGCGACCGGATTGACGGCAAGGGCGATGCGGCGTTTCGCGGGCCGGGGCGGCCGCCGGCCTCGGAGGAGAGCGAGATCGCGCGGCTCAAGCGCGAGCTGGAACGGGTCCGCGAGGAGCGCGATATCCTAAAAAAAGCGGCGGCGTACTTTGCGAGGGAGCTGCCGTGAAGTACGCCTTCATCCAGCGCCATGCGGCGCAATTCCCAATAGCACGGCAATGCGCCCTGCTCGGGATCTCGCGCGGCGGCTATTACGAATGGCGGGGCCGCGGGCCAGGCCGGCGGGCCGCCGATGACGCGCGGCTGTTGGGCGACATCCGCGCGGTCCATGCGCGCTCGCGCGAGGCCTATGACGCGTTCAAGACCTGGAAGGCGCTGAACCGGGCGGGGGTCGCCTGCGGCAAGCATAGGGTCGCCCGGCTGCGCCGCCAGGCCGACGGTGGTGTCAGGCAACACCAACGCGCCGGCCATCATGATCGGGGAGAAATGCGCGGGGATGATTCTGCAAGACGCCTGATGACACACACCCCGCATGGCGGGATGGCGGCGGGGTTGGGACATCGGATTTCCAATCCGATATCCCGTGGCGCCATGCGGATCCATCCGGGTAGCCCACCCCATCCGCCGCCCGGCCCCATCTCCCGACAAATCCCGGTTGGCTCAGCGTGCCCCCCTCACTTCCCGACTGCCCGCGCATCGCCGCTTCGG
>CBFDDT010000319.1:0-2458 GCA_965603635.1 uncultured bacterium
ACCCGCGACCCCGACTTCACGCTGCCGGCCGAGGACATGCGCCGCGCGATCGACGAGGCCGTCGGCGACGGCGCCGACTATGTCGCGGCGACCAGGCTGGCCAATGCGCTGATCGGCGATTCCATCGGCGCCAACCTGTTTACGGTCGGTTACGCCTGGCAGAAGGGATTGATCCCCATCGGCCATGAGGCCTTGATGCGCGCCATCGAGGTCAACGGCATGTCGGTGGAGTCCAACAAGCAGGCCTTCCTGTGGGGCCGCCGCGCCGCGCATGATCTGGCCGCGGTCGAGGCCCTGGCGGCAACCGCCGGCGCGGCGCCGGAACCGGACTTTGCCGAGACGCTGGACGACATCGTCGCGGCCCGTGTCGCGTACCTGACCGACTATCAGGACGCGGCCTACGCGAAACGCTATGCGGATTTCGTGGCGAAGGTTAGCGCCGCCGGCCAGGAGGAATTGACCGAAGCCGTCGCCCGCAATTACTTCAAGCTGCTGGCGATCAAGGACGAGTACGAGGTCGCCCGGCTGTACCGCGGCGAGGCCTTCCGCGCGGCCCTGGAGCGGAACTTCGAGGGGAATTACAAGGTCCGCGTCCATCTGGCGCCGCCGCTGATAACCCGCCCCAATCCGAAGACCGGCAAAATGGAAAAGAAGAGCTTTGGCCCGTGGATATTCACGGTCTTCGGCCTGCTCGCCAGGCTCAAGGGCCTGCGCGGCACCGTGTTTGACATCTTCGGCTACAGCGCGGAGAGAAAGGCCGAACGGCAACTGATTGGGGATTACGAGAAAACCATCGCCGAACTACTGCCGGCCCTGAACGCGAGCAACCACGCCCTGGCCGTGGAAATCGCATCCATCCCCGACCATATCCGCGGCTATGGCCACATAAAGGAAGCGTCCATCGAAAAGGCCAGGGCCCGCGAGGCGGAACTAATCGCCGAATGGAAAAACCCCACGCCAAAGGCCGACGCGGCGGAGTAACCCGGTCCAGCCGCCCGCGGCGGCCTGCCGGACCCCATCCGCGAAACAGCTTCCGGCTTGAACTCTCGTGAAAATACCCGCGAACTCTTATCAGGCATGAGTTCCTCCTACAGGAACTATCCCTCATTCTTTTGTCTCAATCCAAGGGTCCAGTCCAATTGGACTGGACCCCTTGGGTGAGACAATAAATCAGGGACGAAGGGGAGGGGTGATTTGGTCTGCCCCAATTCGGGTGGGCAGTGTGCTTGGGCAATTTAATTAAAATGGGTATACTATCCGGAGGACTCGGAATCAGACAGATGTGCAGGAATTACAAAAGTGACAATTAAATACGGCCAATTGGATGCTCCTACAATACGGGCCTTAGAACAGAACGACAAACTGGCTAAGGCGGCGCATAGAACGCTTGCAGATGCTTCAAAAGCGATCGCCCAAAGTTCTGCACTGCAACAATTTTTCATGGAAAACGAGCAACGAAAAGCACTCTTCAGGGCCGCTGAAGGATCGCTTGCGGGGTTGCAGCCAGCGGGGATATTTGGACCGGACTATGTGGTCCAGCACGAACTGGCGGGTGTTAAAAACGCGATGGCGGCGCTTGATGCGCGCTTCAGCCTGCCCGCAGTCGGCGAAGCGGCGCGGTTCGCGGCTGAGATTGAATCCAGGCTTGTGCCAGAAGGGTTGCTACAGTTTTTCGAGCAGACCACGTCGATCCGGCAAGCGATGGAAGCCATGCAAACGCCGTGGCTGGACGCAAGCGATGCGATGCGGTCGGTTAGTGGATTCGCCGAATTACAAGGTATTGGCCATGCCCTAGCCAACATGCCGACGTTCGATGAAGATTTGGCGAGTGCGCTGCGCGTGGAATTGGGCGATTGGCGCGATCAGATAACTTGGCCCGAAGGTATCTTCAACAACCTGGTAGAGCGGTCGGAATTCTATACGGGTCTTGGATTTGACCGTGCACTGACCGACTTTCCAGCCCCCGCGTTTCAGCAGAGTGTCGAGATAGCGGGTCTGCGCACTGAGCCACCGTCGTTGGTAGCCTGCTACGGCGCGCCAGTGCCGCCATCCGAAGACGGCGAAGAAGAGGAGGGTTTCGCGCGGACCAACATGGCCCACGGCTGGTTGTTGCGGCTGGAAACTCAACTACGTCGATTCATCGACGAGCAGATGACGCAGGCGTTTGGGCCTGACTGGCCGCGGCATCGGCTGCCGAATGACCTGTATGACAAGTGGCAGGAAAAAAAGAGAAACGCTGAGCGAGCTGGCGAGCGAGAGTGGCCGCTGATTGCCTATGCTGATTTCACCGACTACGAACCGGTGATTAGCAAAAGGGATAATTGGCGCGAGGTTTTTGCAGTTCACTTCGTCCGCCCTGAAAGTGTGCGGGAGTCGTTTCAGCGATTGCGTCCCATTCGCCTTGACACCATGCATGCCCGACCGATTACGCAAGATGACGAATTGCTGCTGTACGTTG
>CBFDDT010000320.1:0-2452 GCA_965603635.1 uncultured bacterium
GACCGGCGGGCCGATCAGGGTCAATGTGGCGATCACGGTAAAGGCGATGCCCCAGGAGGCTACCGTCTCGCCGCCGCCGGTGAGGTCCAGCGTCACGCCGAGGAGCAGCGGGCCGACAAATCCACCGCCGAAGCCCAGGAAAGTATGCAGCGCCATGGTGGCGCCACGCTCGTCCGGCCTGGCCGCGCCCACGGTTCCCGCGGTCAGCGCCGATGAATCGGTGGCGATAATGGTGCCGTAGAGCAGGCACATGGCCGCGGCGGCCGGAAAGGACAGGGCGGCGGAAAACCCGGTGCCGGCCGCCACCATTGCCGTAATCATCATAACGACGAGGATCGTCCGCCGCCGCCCGAAACGGATCGCGATTTCGTTGCCGATGATGCTGGAAGGCAGCGCGACGACGGTGACCAGAAAACTGATGAAGGGTATATCCCAGCCGGCGGCGCCAACAGGATGCATCGTGGCGGCGAAGGTAAGGAAAGCGACCACCCAGGACAGGAAGACAAAAAGCTCGCCGGTGTGCAGCGTGTAGGCGACGATATAACCCATCGCCGGGCGGTTGGAGAAAACCGGGAGAAAATCGGGGATGCGGAACCAATCGGCCAGCCGCACCGGATTCCCGTTCGGCAACAGCACCCAGGCGGCGATGGCTAGTCCGGCGATCGGGCCGGCGAGAGTTACGCCGAAAGCCCAACGCCAGCCGAATTCAACCGCGATCACCCCCGACAACCAAAAGGAAGCGCCGGCGCCGATTGCGTAGCTGGCGGTATAGAAGGAAACGGCGCGCGACGGGTGGCTGCCTTCGTAACGGTCGACCAGCGCCTTCAGTCCGGGCATGTAGCAGCCCGCGAAACCCATGCCGCCGAGAACCCGGAGGGCCATCGCCTGCCAGAATCCCGTCGCCATTGCCAACCCGGCCAGCGACAGCGCGCTCAGAATACAGCCCACGAGGAAAATCAGCCTGGCGTCGATGCGGTCGGTGCCACCGACCAGCGACGGCACGCCGATCATATAGCCGACGAAGAAAATGCCGTTCAGCCACCCGGCCTCGGTCTTGCTGAGCCCCCATTCATCGATCAGCGCCGGCGTGATCGCCCCGAAGGCCGAAAAACCCAACAGGCTGGCCGCCATCGCCAGGCACATGGCGACGACAAGCGCCGTGCCTCCCAGCCGGGCATGGGCGACGGAAGCCGTCACGGGCGGCGCATGGGGAGGGGCTCGACCGCGAATATCCGTTCCGGGTCGGCCGCCGCGATATAAGCGGCCAGCGCCTCGCTATCGGCGGTCAGATGGACATCCTCCCAATACTCGCCGGGTTTGGTCTCGCCCGCCACCAGGCCCGCGCGCACGTCGGGCGCCAGGGCCTTCCAGTTCATCGGTCGGATCAGCAGGTCGTCCTCGGCGGTTATATCGTAGCGCAGGATCATGTAGAGCGGTTCGTCCGGTCCGCCTTCATCCGGTTCGTCGATGCCGACCACGGTCATGAACCATTGTTCGCCAATCCGCGTGGTCAGGATTTCCATCTCCGTTATGTCGGGGTTGTCGTTTGGCCCGTCCTCGTCATAGGAGATCATTTTCACCTGGTAACGGCCGCCCCCGGCGGCGGCAACATCGGCATATCCCTCTTCGCCTTCCTCGGCGGGAATCCAGCGGCCGATCAGCCGGTCGTCACCCTTGCCATCGACGGGCAGGGGAAGCGGGTGTTTGCTTTCGGGAATACAGGCGGAAAGCAACAGAACAATCGAAACCAGCGACAAGATGTTTTTCATTTTACAATTCTCCCTGAATGCTTCGTTCCATCGCCACGGCAAACAGCACCTCATACCCGGCGGCGTTTACAAACATCGGGTTACTGGCCGCTGAATAGCCGATGGCCGCATTCTTATATCAATGCACGGGATGACATCGTCAGTCACGCCGATTTCGCGCGAGCGAGCCGCCGCGTCGGCCGGGAGGGTGTTAAACCTTTGTGGGATCAGTCCGCCGGTTCGGCGATAAAGCCCGCGGGCTGCAGCATATCGGCGCTGGCATGCTGGGCAGGGCTGGTCGTTGCTTCTTCCACCGGTTTCGGCGGATCCATCTGGGCGGCTTGCGCGCCGAGAAACAACATCGAGAACAGGAACAACATAACAATTACCGCTGACCGCATAACCGCTTCCAAAGCCTTCTTTTTGTGGTCGACGGGCGACCATTTACCGACAGAATGCCAAGCCTTCGGGCCCGGCGTTTCAACAGCCACTATCCTACGATTGATTTAAGATTGAATTAAGTCGAAACCAAGATTCTTCATGGTTTCGCAAAAAAATCTGTCCGGGTCAACCGCCGTATACGCTCGGTTTCGTCGGCTCAAGCGCGGGGGTACATTTGAGACTGTCGAATCGCCAAGCGATCAAAACCTTGCATTGGTCTGCGGTGGCGCGTAATCCGCACGTCCCCCTCTTTCAATACGTCC
>CBFDDT010000321.1:0-2437 GCA_965603635.1 uncultured bacterium
TCGTACTCCGCCATGAAGGCGTCCAGCCCGCCAGCACCTTGGGTGCGCCGGCGCAACTCCTCGACCAGACGCCGGGCGGTGGCGTCGATGCGATCGCGCGCATCGGGCGCCAGCATGGCCTCGGCCAGGCGTTCCTCGACGCAGCGGGTCTCGTCCATGCGGATGGCGGCGCGCAGGGCGGCGCGAAGGGGGGATGAAGGGGGCAGGGGGGTGGCGAACAGCATGGTGGACCTCGGCGGGGTGGGATGGTGGGTTGCGTGGGGCCAGTATAGGCGCAAGGGGGGTGGATGTCAGATGGCAGATGAAGGGCGGGGCGACAATGATTTGATCATTCGGCCTGTTTGCTGCATCTTGCGCCGCCTTCAGTCAGCACAGGAGAGAAAATGCGCCGCCGCTTGATAATCGACATGACAGATATCTGGTTATACTTGGCGCGGAACGACCGCGTTACCGGGATTCAAAGGGTCGTGCTGAAACAGGCGCAGCATCTGCTTGCCCAAGACGGAATCGAGACCCTGCTCGGTTACTACAACCCCCGTTTCGGCATCTATGCGCGCTTTCCGCGGACTGCGGCGCTGGATGACCTTGAAGCACTTCGCGAGGCGGTTGGACCGGGTTTCATCAGACCCTCCCGCCCGCATAAACACATCAACCGACCGTTCAGACGCCTGTTTCATCAGCTTCGCACCCGGACACTGCAAACACTTAAACATTTCCTGACAACCCCGAATTCCCGTCCAAAACCGTTAACATTTCAGGACGGCGACATTGTCGTGTCGCTGGGTTGGGGATGGAACGCAATGGAAATGTTTAACCTGGCCGGACCGTTGGCGAAGGCGGGAAAAATAAGCCTCATCGCAGCCATCCACGACACGAAGCCGTTGTTCGACCTTGACGGGCCCGCGGTCGAATTGAGCAAGAATTTCTTCCATATCTGGCTATCCAGCATAGCCCCTAATGTAAGCGGCTATGTTACGGTTTCAAAAAACACGCAGAAGGATTTCAATCGATATCTGGCGCAGACTGGCCACGCCGGACCTAAAATTGAGGTGTCTATGCCCGCACACGAATTCCGACCGGCAAACGATGCATTACTCGCGGAATCGATAGCTTCCCTCATGCCGGACAGCTATGTACTGGCTGTGATTTCCTACCCGACACCACACAAGAACCACGCCCGATTGACAGATGTATGGGCAAGGCTGGCCACAACGCTGGGCAGGGAAAATATGCCCCGGCTGGTAATCGCAGGAGGCGTGAGCCATGCCAATCTGCCAGGCGCAACGGTTGAGCAACTGGGCGATCTCTTGCATATCGCACACAGGCCAAACGACTCGGAACTGACCTTCCTGTACCGCAACGCCCTTTTTACCGTCTTTCCCAGCACCTACGAAGGCTGGGGCCTGCCGATCGGCGAGAGCCTGTGGATGGGGAAGTTTTGCGTGACCTCGAACGTCTCGTCGATGCCGGAGGTGGGCGGCTCGGTCTGTGACTATTTCGACCCGCTGGATATCGACAGCATGGCCGCGGCCATTAGACGGCCGATCCAGGACCGGGCCTATCTCGCCAGCCGCGAAGCCGCCATAGACCGGTCTAAACTGTTGAGTTGGGAGCAGTCGGCGGCCATGCTGCGCGACACGGTCATGCGGATAGCGGGTGGGTCCTGATTGCGATGAAATTGTCGCTCGCCCTGCTAACCTCTAAGGATGGCTCCTCCATACCGCTGATCCAGCGGCTTCTGGGTGAGAATTTCCGGCATTACCGCGGGCGATACGCCTTCGCCTTTGCCCTTATGGGGGTGGTGTCGGCGACCACGGCGGGCACGGCGTGGATCATGAAGGACGTAGTCAACGAGATTTTCGTCGAGCGCAACGCGGCGATGATCTTGCCTATCGCCCTTACCATTCTGGCGATATACATCGCCAAGGGCCTGTCGACCTATGGAGTCAACATCACTCTTAACCGAATCGGCAATAACATTATCGCCCGCAGCCAGAAGCGGCTGTACGATCATCTGCTGACGCAGAGCATCGATTTCTTCCAGAAATATCCGACGTCGGACCTTGCGACGCGGATGTCGCATAACGCCCAGGCTGCGCGCGAGGTACTGAACACCCTGGTGATGAGCCTGGGCCGCGACCTGCTGTCGCTGGTCGGCCTGATCGCAGTGATGATCATGCAAGACCCGGCGATGTCGCTGGTGGCGCTGGTCATAATGCCGCTGGCTATCGCCGGTGTCGGCAGGCTGGTCGTTAAGGCCCGCAGAATCGCCCAGCAAGAATTTCTGTCGCTGGCCAAGATTGTTGCCCACACGCAGGAGATCGGCTTCGGCATTCGCATCGTCAAGGCCTTCAATCTGGAAGACCGCATGCGCGCCGTGACCCATTCCGCTATCGACAGCGTGGAATTCAGGGCCAACAAGATGGCTGCTCTTAAC
>CBFDDT010000322.1:0-2437 GCA_965603635.1 uncultured bacterium
TTATGACGATTTCGAGCCGACACAATTGGGCTCTTTCACGTTCATAAACCCGACCGGCGAGAGCATCATGTATCTGATGACCTTCTCGGGCTCGACCATCAATTTCGGCATTTCCACGGTCGGCGGAGTCATCGCCGGATCCTTCGTCATGGCGATGGCGACAAAATCGTTCAGGGTCGAAAGCTTCACCGACGCCGGCGATATGATCCGCCACCTGATCGGCGCGGCACTGATGGGCACCGGCGGCATCCTGGCACTGGGCTGCACCGTGGGCCAGGGCATCACCGGCATGTCCACGCTGGCGCTGGGTTCGGTAATCGCGCTGGCCGCGATCATCGCCGGCGGTGTCTACGGTATGAAATATCTTGAAGAGGGCAGCTTTGGCGGCGCGCTGGCGGCGATGTGCGGACGCGGCTGATTTGCCGGCCAGGGCAATATCCGGTCAATCTGAACCGATTCGGTTCAGATTGACCGGATGGAATTGCCCGCTATCTCAAGGGGCGAGCAGCTTTATCCGTGCAAGTGAAATCGCGGAAAGCGATTTCATTTGCGCGTATGCTGCTCTAGCCGCCGACAATCACAAAAGGCGCCGCCCTGCTTTCAGGCGGCGCCTTTCTTCAGGAGAATAGTGATTAATCCGCGGGTCTCGCTCCAGTTCACCAGCTCGTGGCCGGCTGACTTCGCATAGACCTTGAAATCCCTGATGGTTCCCGGATCGGTGGCCAGCACTTCGATGCTTTCGCCAGGCTCCATGATTTCCATCATGTTCCGCGCCCAGATCAGCGGCATCGGGCAATTCATGCCCTTCATATCCAGCGTCTGCGCCGCGCGTTCCATTCTCGCCATTTTTCGTGCCCTTTGTTATAGGTATCTTTCCAGTTTCAAAACCCCTGGTTTATTTTTTTAGAAGACCCGGTCGTCGCTCTATGGCGACGTACCGGATTGCAACCCGTTAAAGAATACAACGTGTTAATCGAGGTATTATTTCATGTGGGTAACTCTTTTTGCCCGTGACATAACGCCACAATATTTTCAGGGCCATTATCAGGGGCGGATACAACCACCCATCCACGCCGCAAGTCTCCCGCGCCGGGGGGTGTGGGCATTATTTCCCCGGCGTACGGCCTCTCGCTCCCGGGGGAGGTTTGGGGTGGGGGTGGGGAAAAAGAGACTCTGTCGACGATAAGCCGGCTCCGATCAAACTTAAAAGGACCTAGGAACGCGGCCCCACGCGCGCCGCAACGCGTTCGCGCCATGTTACGAAGACGCCGGCGGCGGCGATCATGGCCATTCCGGTCAGGGTCAGCGCGCCGGGGATGTCGCCCCAGAAGACGAAACCCCAGAATGTAGCGAAAATCATATAGGAATAGTCGAAGGAGGCGAGCCAGCTTGCCTCGGCGCTCTGATAGGCCTTGGCCAGGCCGATATTGGCCGTCAGATTCAATACCGAACTGACAGCGACGATGGCCAGCACCCACAAAGCCGGCTCGTGCCAGCCGGTGAACAGATAGGGCCACTCGGTGGCCAGCGCTCCACCGTCCACCAGGGTAAACATAACCAGCCCGCCCAAGCCGAAGGCCAGGAAGGTGATCGCAACGCCAAGGGCCAGGGTGACCGGCGATTCCTCGCGGCACAGGCGGCGCGTCACCAGGATCTGCGCGCCGTAGCAGAGGCCGGCGCCGACCGGCATCAACCCGATCAGGGTAAAGCTTTCACTGCCGGGTTTCAGGATCAAAAGGGTACCGGCAAACCCGGCGGCGATTGCCACGATACGGCGCGGGCCCAGCCGTTCGCGCAGGACAACGGCCGCCAAAATCGATGCGAAGAGAGGGAAGACGTAAAGCCCGGCCGCGATCTCGGCCAGGGTCAGGAAAGGAACACCGCCAAAAAACAGCAGCATGGCCCCCACCAGAAGCATACTGCGCAGGACAACCGCCCAAAGGCGTTTCGGGCGGGGCGGCGCCGTGCCCCAGACGGCGCGGCTAAGCAGGAACAGCAGCACCAGATTCAGCGCGGAACGGAGTGTCTGGAACTGCCACAGCGAAACTTCCGGATTCGCCAGCTTGATCAGCCCGTCCTGCAGCGCCAGCAGGAACACCGCGCCAAGCACCAGCATCGCGGCCAGGGTCGGCCGGTCCTCGGTCGCGCCGCCCAGGAAGCCGCGCTTCGTATCCTGCCCGCCGGGCTGTTCCGGACGATCTGTCATGCGCCTCCCGCCTATACGAGGCCGGTCATGATGTAGACCAGCGAATCCTCAAGCGGTTTCTGAATGCCACGAAATTCGGCCAGCGTCTCGCCAAATCCATCCGTCTGATTCACTCCACTAAATCTCGATTCCATCATGCAAGACGCCTTCGGCCCTCCGATCGTGACCGGGGGGCGAGGGGGACTCCATGAAGAGATCTACCTTCATCCATACATCCAGAGTAACCAAAAT
>CBFDDT010000323.1:0-2420 GCA_965603635.1 uncultured bacterium
CAGGGCACCTTCGATCGCGGCGTTGGCCTTCGGATCGGGGGGCGCCACCGCTTTTTTTCTGATTTGGCGGCGTGCGGGGGCGGGCTTCTTTCCTGGCGGGGCATGGATCATGGAAATTCGTTCGATGGCGCGATAGCCGAAATGGCCGTTGATCCGCTCCAGCAGTTGTGGCTCCATATGCTGCAGTTCCAGGGCGAATCCACCGGTTACCCTGATTCGCAGGGTCCCGCCGTCGCGCCGGCCGGGCGGAAAACTCAGGCGGTCCGGCCAGCAGGAGCCGGCCAGCTCTGGCCCGACAATGCCTTCCCAGCCGGTAATCAGCCCGGCCTCGGCGAAGCCACGCTTGCCGATCGTCTTTTTCGCCAGCCCGCCGACGGTCGCGGCAAGCGGCCTTGGCCAGCCGCCGCGTTGCGTTTTCGCGCTTGTCTTGTTTTGATCCCGATCTCCGGGCATGTTCCGTTCCGCCCGCAATAATTCTTATGAAACAGTTTCGCCGCCATGACCGATTCGCGCAAGGCCCCAGATTCTGAAACCCTGCTCGCATGGTATGACGGCAATCGACGCCGGCTGCCCTGGCGGGCGGCGCCGGGCGAGCGGGCTGATCCCTACCGCGTCTGGCTTTCCGAGATCATGCTGCAGCAGACGACGGTGGCAACGGTAGGCCCGTACTTCGGCTCGTTCCTTGCGCGGTGGCCGTCGGTCGGCGATTTGGCAGCCGCCGAGTTGGACGAGGTGCTGCATGCCTGGCAGGGGTTGGGTTATTACGCGCGCGCCCGCAACCTGCATCGTTGCGCGCGGCATGTGGCCGGCGATCTGGACGGGGTATTTCCCGACAACGAGGCGGACTTGCGGCAATTGCCCGGCATCGGCGTCTATACGGCGGCGGCCATCGCGGCCATCGCATTCGGCCGCCGCGCCGTGGTGGTCGATGGCAATGTGGAGCGGGTTATGGCGCGCGTCTTCGCGGTTCGTGAGCCCCTGCCGGGGGCGAAGGCGAAATTGTACGAGCTGGCCGATCGTCTGACTCCCGAATCGAGGGCCGGTGACCATGCTCAGGCGGTGATGGACCTCGGCGCGACCATCTGCACCCCGCGCGGGCCCAAATGCCTGCTCTGCCCCTGGAAACGGGATTGCGCCGGGCGTGACGGGGCGGAGAGCCTGCCACGCCGCGCGCCGAAACCGCAACGTCCCACCCGGCGCGGCGTCGCTTTCTGGATCACCCGGCCCGACGGCTCGGTGCTGTTGCGCCGCCGTCCGGAAAAGGGGTTGCTGGGCGGCATGATAGAGGTGCCCTCGACGGATTGGGTGGCCGAAGCGATGCCGGTGCCGGCGAAGGCCAGGAAAAATTCGCCGCTACCGGCGCTGAACTGGCGGGAATTGCCGGGTGTGGTGACCCATACCTTCACCCATTTTCATCTGGAATTGCATGTGATAACCGGTCGCGTGGGCCGTAATGCCGGCCCGAAGGCCCTGTGGCGGCATCCCGACGAATTCGGTGGCCAGGCCCTGCCCACCGTAATGAAAAAGGTCGCCCGCCATGCCCTGAAGTACGGTGGGTGAGTCAGGGCAGGGTTATTTGCTTGCTCTTGCCATTGACGTCGAGCGTGTAGGTTCCCGGCGCCAGGCCTTCGGTTTCCACCGGGTAGGTTTCCTGAAATCGCTTGATTGCCTGGGTGCAGATGGCGTCGCGGGGCCGTGTGGTCAGGACGCGCATGGCGATGATCGTCCCCTCGGTCTTCTGGTCAAAGCCGTGCAGTTTGGTGCAGCCATCCGATAGCCAGCCATAAACTACGACGCGGACCTGAACCGGATAGGACTCCAGTATTACGATTTCGATTCGCTCGACTCCGGCCAGACGGACGAGCTGTTTTGATTCGGGTGAGGGCTCGGGCGCTGTCTGCGCTTGCGCGGCCGGGGGTTCATGCCGACAGGCGGCCAGCACAATCAGCGCGGCAAGGAACGTGACACTGACGGACCGCATGGTTTTTCCGGTCATGGGTGCTCTCTTCACATTTCTGGTATTATAGCACGATTCGGAGCGTGGACCTGTCTTTAGCCCGGCGCCGCCAATTCGGCGCGCATCTGCTGGCGCAACAGGTCGATGGGGATCGCCTTGCCGGCCTTTTCCGTCATCCAGAAGGTCCAGCCATTGCAGCTTGGCGCACCCTGCACTGCCGCCCCGACCTGATGGATCGAGCCGCGATGATGGGACGAGATGATCGACCCGTCGGCCCGCACCTTCGCGGTCCAGCGCTTGCCCGGGCCGAATAATATGTCACCGGGGCGCACTAGGCCGTTCTCGACCAGCTGGCCGAAGGGAATGCGCGGCTCGCGCCGCTTGGATGGGGTGTCGATCAGCTCCAGGTCCGGGATTTCCGAGATCGCGGCCAGGCGCTTTTCGGCGACTTTGCGGTATTCCT
>CBFDDT010000324.1:0-2417 GCA_965603635.1 uncultured bacterium
TACCGCGCCATGATATCCAGCGCGCCCTGCAGGATGTAGGCCGCGGCCATCTTGTCGACAACCTCGCCACGGCGCTTGCGGGTCATGTCGGCCTCGCCGATCAGCATCCGTTCCACCGCCGCCGTCGATAGCCGCTCGTCATGGAAGGCGATCGGCATGTCGAACTTTTCCATCAAATTGACCGCGAACTGGCGGGTCGACTGACAGCGCGGTCCCTCCGTCCCGTCCATGTTGAGAGGCAGGCCCAGCACCAGCCCGCCGACCCCATGCTCGTCGATCAGGGTTTTAAGGGCCAGCGCGTCGGCGGTGAACTTCTTGCGCCCCAGCGTCACCAGCGGCGAGGCGATGCTCAGCCCCCCGTCCGACAGCGCCAGCCCGATCGTCTTCGACCCCAGATCCAGCCCCATGACCCGCGCCCCGCGCGGAACGGCGTCGCGAAGTTCGGCTAAGGTAACGATGGGCATGGGGCGGGGCCTTTGGCTGGTTGGGACAGGGACAACCTACCCGCCGCGCGCGGCGGCTGCAATTGAGGAAGCCTGACCGCGACATACCGGGCAAACAAGGCCGCGCCTGACGGGCAACTGTTCTTCGATCAGCCGGAAGCGCGCTAATTCAGTGCAGGATTGCTTGTGTCCGCTGGGCCGGGCCAAGGGCGAACGCGCCAGGATTAACCCGGAATCCCGCCGGATCGACCCCAGCGTATGCCTTGAAGGCGCGTGAGAAATAGCTGCGGCTGTCGAAGCCGACACGCGACGCAATTGTCTTGACCGGCAGGTCCGTCGCCGCCAGAAAACGGGCGGCGCGCCGCATCCGGACTTCCTTGACGAAATCCATCGGCGTCCGGCCAATGATTTTTCTGAACTGTTCGGCAAAGTTGGCGCGGCTCATCCCCGCAATATCGGCGAGGTTTTGCAAGGTATGGGCCGCCCCGGGCTTGTCGGCAATTTCGGCGATCACCCGCCCGAGGGCCGGGTGGCCGACTGCCGCGATCCATGGCGCATAGTAATCGCCGGACGTTTTCGACTCCCGGCGCAATAAAGCGATCAGGCACTGCTTCATCAGTATCTCGGCCAGAACGCGGGTGCCGGCCTTCGGCGCCGCCAATTCGCCGAGCAATTGCTGGAACGGTTGGCGAATGGAAAGATCGTCGGAAACGTTGATGACCAGTGGTTCGCGCAGGTGATCGAACAGCCCCGTGGTATCCAAATGCATCGCCCGTACAAAACCGCAAGCCAGCTTGATACCCGACGCGCCATCGCCGACCGTCAGGTTGGCCCAATCCTCGGGAAGCGGCTCACACCTGGCATCTGATGGCTGCACATTCAGGCTATGCTCGTTCGTGATCGTCACGAGAGATCCGGGCGGGAGAATCATGATCGTATGCGGCCTCAACGAAAAAGCCTGGCCACCAGACTGCAACGCAATTCCGTTCCCTGAGAGAACGTAATGGACAGCCGTGTTAATTTCCTCCTTGAGGACGAATTTCGCGTCTTGGCGCACCTCGCAGAGCGCGAAGGCGGAAACGCCAACTTCCAAGCCCTCGATCAGCTGGTCCAGCTGCGTCATAAATCCTCCCGTACCGGTTGCCGACGATAAGGCACACATCTTCTACCATAAAGCACATCCCCTTGCGTAGAACTTACCCATCGATCACCGATCGCAATTGACGACAACCGAAGGAGGATACCATGTGCAAGCACTCTCATAACCACACTGAAGACCACAAGTCGGGCGTAGGACGGCGAAACTTCCTGAAGGCCGGCGCAGTCGGCGCCGCCGTGATAGCCGCGGGCGGCGGCGTCGGAACGGCCCGTGCGAACGTTGCCGATCCCTACGCCGACCCCACGGAACCCGCTCTGCCGCCCAGTGATATGATCCTGAACCCCAAGCGCGCCGCACTGGTGGTTACCGACCCGCAGATCGATTTTCTCAGCCCCGACGGGGTGACTTGGGGCGTGGTCGGCAAAAGTGTCGAGCAGCACGGCACGGTCAACAACATAGAATTGCTGTTCAAGGCAGCCAAAGCCAGCGGCATGACCGTGGCGGTTTCGCCGCATTACTACTATCCGACAGACCATGGCTGGAAATTCGGTGGCCCGCTCGAAAAACTGATGCACAAGATCGGTATGTTCGACCGCAAGGGCGCGCTGACCGTTGACGGCTTCGCGGGCTCGGGCGCCGATTTCATGCCGCAGTACAAGCCGTATATCGAGGACGGCAAGACGATTGTCGCCTCGCCCCACAAGGTCTACGGGCCGGAGAACAATGACCTCGTGCTGCAGCTGCGCAAGAATCATATCGACCAGGTGATCCTGGCCGGCATGTCGGCCAACCTGTGCGTTGAAGCCCACCTGCGTGAGTTGCTGGAGCAGGGTTTTGAAGTGGCGGTCGTGCGCGACGCGACCGCGGCCGCGATG
>CBFDDT010000325.1:0-2394 GCA_965603635.1 uncultured bacterium
CCGGTCGCGCGCCGCGGCTTCCTTGAGCAGCAGTTCGAAGGCGTCGGCGGCGGTCTGGAATTCCATCTTCGCGCCCTTGTCCGGCGAGGTCAGGTCTTCCTTGTAGCAGTATGTGCAGCTCAGGTTGCAGCCGGTATTGACGTTCAGCACCATGGTGCTGATCGGGTAATCACTGATCTTGATGGGCGCGGGGGAGGGGGCTTCCAGCGTGCCATCCCGCACGATCTGCAGATCCTTGAACTCGCTCAGCGTCTCGGCCAGGCGTTCGGGTTCGTGGACACCGTCGAAGCGGTCGCGCACATCGTCGGCGGTGACCGTCACCTTCTCGTGGAACAGGCCGAGCACATCGCCCGCAACCTCGTCCATTTCGAACAGGCTGGTGGTCGGCACATGGAACAGCAGATGCCGGCCCTCAACGCGGACCTCATGCATGTTCTCTGGCACCAGATGCAGACCTGTCACGGTGGTCTCCCTGTTAAATTACGCAGCTACGCGGGCCCCGATCCTCAACGGATCGGGGGGTCGTTCCAGCGTTGCACGGTTACGATCAGTTGGGCCGAGCCTTCCAGTGTCTGCCCACCGACATCGACGGCCGCGTTCACCGACACATCGCCCACATTATTGGTCGAGAACGGGCGTTCCGGGTTCAGGCCCGCGCTGGCGGGATTGAACATGCCGGACTGGGTGATGTTGCCGGTATACTTGACGTCATTCAGCATTTCGGCGAAATCGCCATGGTTGGCGACCGACCATTTGGCCGGCATGGCGCCGATGCGGATATCGTCGGCGGTGCCGGCCTCGCCGTCCGCGCCGTTCATAAAGGCCACGGCCTCAAACTGGGCGGGCACCGGCGGGATTGCACCACCGCCCACCCGGGCGATGTTATAGCCAGGCTCGACCATGATCGAGTCCACCTTGTCGTATACCGTCAGGGCCTCTGGCCCCTGGGCGGCGCCGGCGACAACCGTATGTTCGCCCGCGTTGCCGCTGGCCGTGGCCGAGACGACGACGGTGTTGGCGCTGCTGGATACGACCTTGTTGATTTTGACGCCCTTGCCCAGCGAAACCTTGTCGCCGAGATTGACCCCATGGATCGCCAGTTGGGCCGTTTCGCCGACCTTGATGTAACGCGGCGTTACCGACAGCACCCGGGCCGAGGCGCCCGCACCGGAGCGCGCGGCCTGGATCGTTCCGCTGATAGCGTCCTGATCGGCCAGGAACCAACGGCCCGACATCTCGCCCGCGCTGGCCGAAAGGGCCATTACCTGCAAGTTGTCCTCGCCGTCCAGGCTGATGCTGGCGCGCCATTCATAGCCGGTATAGAGGATGGCCGCGCCGCTGCCCTTGGCGCTGCCGCCGTCGGAATAGTTGATTTCCATGCGGAGCGCGTAATTGTCGCCGCCCTTGGCCGCCAGGGCCAGGACGCCCTCGAAGCTGCCCTTGCCGGGACGGTTGCCGACAACGCGCCAGGCCCCGGACAGATCGGCCGAGGGGCGGTCTTTCCATTCGTTCCAGGCAGCGCTTTCGAGGGGATAGAGTTTGGCCAGTTTTTTCGGCACCACGGTGGAAGCTATCTCCCACCAGTTTCTGTCGCGCCCCAGCGCCTGGTATTCCGTCGTCGGCCACTGGCCCAGATGGAAATGCGCGTGCTTCAGCCAGTCGGCCTCGTCGCGGCGCTGCAAGGCAGTGCGCGCAAAACTGTGACAGCGGGCGCACATCACGCCAAGTTCCTCGTCCGGGATGTTCTCGAACACCGCCGGTTGGCGCTCAAGGATATAACGCCAGTCGCGCGTCTCGACCGGGGCCAGGCCCTGGGTGTCGGAAAGATACTTGACCAGCGCCGAGCGTTCCTCGGACGAGACTTCAACACCGTGCACGACCATCATGCGCGCGATGTTCATGTCCCAGCCCTCGGGCGTCTTGCGAATCTCGCCGACGCGGCTCAGCTTGCCGTTGGCCAGCCTTTCATGACAGCCTGAACAGCGGGAGTTCACGAGCGCCTCGCCCGATTGCTGTGCGCCGGCTGGCGCCGCAACGGTGATAAGACCAAGACTGAATCCGATTATGGACAGTGTGCGGAAAAGCGGCCGAACATATCGCGGCATGGTGCCCCCCTTGGCATTTCCGGGCGCGTTTGCGTCCCGTATGTTTGTTATGCCCCCGGCGGTATGAGTAATCCGTCGGGAAGCCTCCCGTATATTTCGTGTAGGAATGATAGCGTCATTTCGTCGCGTTCGACAACAGAAAAAAACCTACGAAAAATATGGGTATTTCAGGATTACCTAATACACGCATTTATATATTATCGGTCATAAAATAAGTGAAATAAATATCCTAACTAATTAAATTAATTACGATAACAGTAATCTGTCTCGTAACCATTGCCGTGCAAGT
>CBFDDT010000326.1:0-2379 GCA_965603635.1 uncultured bacterium
CTTTCGTGGCTCCCTTTTGTATCTTTTGCCCGCCGGGGCGGAAATCGCCCGCGGAAACCCGGATCTGGCGGCCCGAACGCCCGGCGCCCCGGCGTCCGAACCTGCACAAACATACATCATTCGCGCCTGGACCTCAGCCTCCGCCCATGATCCGCCGCAAGTCGCCCAGCGTCACGATGCGCATGTCGCGGGCGGTCCAGCCGGGTTTGAACGGGGGCGGGTGGGGTTGCGGGGCCAGGGGCCAGACCTGCCAGTCCTCGATGATCATTGTGTCGGGGAAGGCGATCGGGTTGGGAAGTTCTTCCCAGCGGCCCGAGAATTTCGCCCGGTAGTCCACGTACGGGGCCTCGAAATCCAGTTCGAATTCGACCCAGTCGAAATTGCCGTTGTTGACGACGCCGGTCACCGACCAGGGTGGCGCGAATTCGGCCGAGGCGCGGCTGGTCGCGGCCGTCAGGGACAGATGCTCGCGTAGCACCCGGAAATCCACGACGCCCAGCACCTGCCCGCGGCCTTGCGGGAAAACATGCTGCAACAGTTTCAGGGTAAGCTGCTGGACCAGCGAGGGTGTATCCAGGCTGTCGGCCTCGCTGCCGAGCTCCAGTTCCAGCCCCTTCGAGATCATCACCTCGCCGCCCAGTACCATGATGGATCCGGACACCGGTTCATCGCCTAATTTTTCATCCAGGGTAATCCGGAATTCGCTGCCCGAGGCCAGTTCGAACAGCCAGTCGGCGGTCCCGTCCGCGCCCTCGAAATGCACGGTCAGCCGGTTCGCGTCGTACCAGGGCGATTCGGCGAGGCAGGCTTCCTCGGTCCCCGGTTCGTCCGGGCAGGGATCGGCCAGGGCCGTGCCGGGCAAGGCGATGGCCAGCGCGAGCAACAACAGCGGCATCGCCTTGTGGCGGATCAATGAGGGCCTGTCCCGGAACATGGGTTTTTCATTCATGGCATCTACCGACTCGAGTGCAATTCACGGTCCAAAAGGAAACACAGACCCGCGGTAACGGCAACAAATAAGCGGTTGGTGTCGAGTGGGCTGGTTGTTCGGCTTATATATGCTATGTGCTGTCCAAATCCCCGTTGCGATGCAAGGGGGGCGTCGCCATCGTCGTCAAATCGGAGGGCAGGAGCATGACCGCGCCGGAGGGAACCGGCCCGCCGATCGGTGAATTCGTCGCGCGGACGGCGCTGATGATTTCGCTGGTCGCGCTGTCGATCGACGCCATGCTGCCGGCCTTGCAGCAGATCGGCGCCGATCTCGGGGTGCAAAGGCACAACGACGCCCAACTGGTGCTCACCGCGCTGTTTCTCGGCCTGTACTGTCGGACATCGGGCCATAGATCATCTGGCCGCAAACCGCCGATGTATTTAGGGTATGCATTGTTCGTCCTGGGCTGCCTGCTGTCGGCCGCAGCGACCAGCTTTCCGGTCATGCTGGCCGGGCGGTTCCTGCAGGGGCTCGGCGCCGCCGGGCCACGCATCGTCATGATAGCGCTGGTGCGCGACGGCTATGAGGGACGCGCCATGGCCCGCATCATGTCGCTGGTGATGGCGGTGTTTATTCTTGTGCCGGCGCTGGCGCCGGGCATCGGGCAGGGCATTCTGCTGGTTGCCCACTGGCGGGGGATTTTTGTCGTGCTTCTGGCGCTCGCCCTGGTCTCGCTGGTCTGGTTCGCGTACCGCCAGCCGGAAACCCTGGCCGCAAATCGCCGCGCGCCGTTTTCCGTGTTGCGCATCGGCCGCGCCATCCATGAGACCTGCACCCATCGCACCTCCTTCGGTTACACCATTGCGGCCGGGTTGATTTTTGGCGCCTTCATCGGGTTTTTGAATTCGGCGCAGCAGATATTCCAGGGCCAGTATGGGTTGGGAAAACTGTTTCCGCTTTATTTCGCGGTGCTGGCGCTATCCATCGGCGGCGCGTCCCTGGTCAATGCCCGGCTGGTTGTGCGCTTTGGCATGCGCCGGCTGTCCGGCCTGGCGCTGACGGTGCTCAGCGGGCTGTCGCTGGTCTTTTTTGCGGTGGCCTGGTCGGCCGCGGGAAATCCGCCGCTGTGGGCGCTGATGGCCTATCTGATGGCTGCGTTCTTTTGCATTGGCATCCTGTTCGGTAATTTCAACGCGCTGGCGATGGACCCGCTGGGCCATATCGCCGGGGTGGCGGCGTCGGTCGTCGGATCGCTGACCACCTTTATTTCGCTGCTGCTGGGCATGGCGATCGGCCTGGCCTATGACGGCACGGTGCTGCCGCTGGCCGGCGGCTTCGCGGTGCTGGGCATCGCGTCCATCGCGGTCATGCGGTTTGTCGAAAGCGGGCGTTAGAGCATTTCAAGTATGAAGATAGTCTGCACCAGCCCGCTCCCCCACCCGGCCGCC
>CBFDDT010000327.1:0-2355 GCA_965603635.1 uncultured bacterium
CCGCGATCTCACTCGCAACTACACCGCAAATACCTGTTTCTAACCCGCGATCTGCGTCGAAACTGTACAAAAACCGCCGGAACCGGCCCGGCCGGTGGTCCGCCTGCCGATTCGCCGATGTGAAACTACCTGTTTATGATCGTTTTCCGCGCCGCCCGGCGGTGACCCGGCGGGCCGGGACAGCCCTTCACGCCCCCCGCCGCCCAATGCTACCCTCCCCCCTGTTCGACGCCACCACCATCGCCATCGTCGCCGCGACCTTCCTGCTGGCGGGCGCCGTTAAGGGCGTGATCGGGCTGGGGCTGCCGACGGTCAGCCTGGCTCTGCTGACGGTGGCGCTGGGCTTGCCGGAGGCGATGGCGCTGCTGATCGTGCCTTCTCTTGTGACCAATGTCTGGCAGGCGGTTGTGGGCGGCTACGGGGCGGCGGTGTTGCGGCGGATCTGGCCGTTTCTGCTGGCGGCGGGGGCGACGGTGTGGCTGGGGGCCGGGGCCTTGACGCGGGTCGATCTGGCCTGGCTGTCGGCGCTGCTGGGGCTGTTGCTGGTCGTTTATGCGGCGGCGGGGCTGGCCGGGCGTCATTTCACGATTTCGCCGCGCGCCGAGCGCTGGGCCGGGCCGTTGTTCGGCGCGGTGAACGGGGTGCTGACCGGGATGACCGGGTCCTTCGTGGTGCCCGGCGTGATGTTCCTGCAGGCCCTTGGCCTGCCGCGCGACAGGCTGATCCAGGCGATGGGGATGCTGTTCACGGTCTCCACCCTGGCGCTGGCGCTGGCGCTCGGCGGGAACGGCCTGCTGACCGCCGAGCTGGGCGCGCTGTCGGCCGCCGCCCTGCCGCCGGCGATCGCCGGGATGATCCTGGGCCGGCGGGTCCGGAGAAGACTGCCTGAGCCGCTGTTCCGGCGGGTCTTCTTCGTCTCCCTGCTGATCCTGGGCGGCTATATCATGGTCAATGCGCTGGGCGGGGGCGCCTGACAACCGCCTTTAGCGGATTCGCCCCTGGTCGCCCGGGCCGGAAACGCGCCTCAGCACCCCTCGTCGTCTTCGTCCTCGCCCTCGTCCTTGTCCTCGTCCAGCAGTTCCATGACTTCCGGCGCCGGTCCCGGATTGGACTGTGGGGCGGGGGACATTGCGGCGGGGCTGGCGCTGGATTTCGGCCGCTCGATCAACTGGGCCAGCTGGCAGCCGTCGGCGCTGAAATCGGTGCCGCACAGGATGGTGTCGAGCGCCACATCGACCGCGGACGGGTTATCGCCGCCAATCGACATCACGGGCGCGCTATCCGCCGTGGCGATGGGCGCCATCGCGATCAGGCCAAACCCGGCCGCCACGGCGGAAATCAGGATATTCCGGTATGAAGAAGTGGTTTTAATGGACATCGCTTTTCCTTTCCCTTGGGTTCCGTCTGAACGGGACGCTCCCCGTTCCTGACGACCCAATAAGGCCACGGCCGGCACGCGGCGTCTGTGAACCAGTTAACAGAGCGGGAAAAAAGCGCGGTTCGAGGCGCCGCGAAGGGCGGCAGGTTCAGCGCGCTGGATTGAATTCGCCTTATTGGCTATCGTGATACGATACTTACGGGGTGGTCCGGATGACCGAAGAACGTACTCGCAGAAGGCTTTCGGCGATATTGGCCGCCGATGTCGTGGGATATTCGCGGTTGATGCGGGCCGATGAGGAAGGAACCCTCGCCCGGCTGAAAGCGGTGCGCAAGGAACTTATCGACCCCGGGCTTGCCGGGCATGGCGGCCGTATCGTCAAGCTGATGGGCGACGGCATGCTGGTGGAGTTCGGCAGCGTCGTCGACGCGGTACGATCGGCGGCGGAAGTCCAGACGGCCGTTGCGACACGCAACGGCGGCCTGCCCGTGGATGAGCGCATTTCGTTTCGGGTTGGCGTCAATCTTGGCGACGTCGTGATCGATGGCGACGACATCTACGGCGACGGCGTCAATGTGGCGGCGCGGCTGGAAGCCCTTGCCGATCCCGGCGGTATCTGCATTTCGGGCGCCGTTTACGACCAGGTGCGCGACCGCATGGACCTGCCATTCGACGATATGGGCGAACAGAAGGTCAAGAATATCGACCGGCCGGTGCGGGCATGGCGCTGGCTACCCGACGGCGGCGTTGCGCCGGGTGACGGGGCGCCCGCGGAAACGCCGCTGCCGCTGCCCAAAAAACCATCCATCGCCGTCCTGCCCTTCGACAATATGTCGGACGATCCCGCGCAGGAATATTTCGCCGATGGCATCACCGAGGCCATCATTACGGAACTTTCCAAGTTCCGCACGCTCTTCGTGATCGCGCGGAATTCGTCCTTCGCCTTCAAGGGCCAGGCCCTGGACGTGAAGCAGATC
>CBFDDT010000328.1:0-2341 GCA_965603635.1 uncultured bacterium
TTCCCTTCAGCCGCGAGAACGGCGTATATTGCGCGCCGGCGATCCGCACGGGAAGAATCGTGGCGCCGGCCAGGTCGGCGATCGTGCCGGGGCCTTCGTAGATCTTCATCAGCGCGCCGGTCACGGTGATGCGGCCTTCGGGGAAGATCACCACCGGGCGGCCCTGCTTCACCACATCCACCATCGTCTTGGCGGCCATCGGGTTGGTCGGGTCCAGCGGCAGCAGGTCGAACAGCAGGAAGGCCGGCTTCACCCACCAGCGCCTGGCGATATGCGAGTTAATGGCGAAGGTGGCGCGCTGGGGCAGGAAACAGCTAAGCAGAGCGCCGTCCAGGAATGAGGTATGGTTGGCGACGATCACCACCCGGTCGCCGCATTTTTTGAAGTTCTCCTCGCCCTCCACCGTCATGCCGTAAAGCCAGCGGAAAACCGTGCGGCCGATCCCCTTCACCACCTCGTCGGGCAGCAGGCTGACCACATAGATCGCGGCGATGCTGTTGCCGATGGCGAGCGCCAGGAAGACCTCCGTCACCGAGAAGCTGTACCAGAGCATGGCGACCGAGGCCGCCGAGGCGGCCACGATGAAGCCGGCATTGACGATATTGTTGGCGGCGATGGTGCGTGACCGGTTCTCCTCGTCGCTGCGCGCCTGCATGATGGCGTAAAGCGGAACGATGAAGAAACCGCCGAAGATGGCGATAAAGACAAGATCGGCGAAGACCCGGATATTTGCAAGGGACAAAAAGAACTCGCCGACGCTGATCAGTTCGCCGCCGGTAGGCACCGGAATATTCGAGGCTGCGGCGTAGAGGTCGAAACCAACGGCCGCCATGCCAACGGCGCCCAGCGGCACGTAACGGGCGCTGACCTCGCCCTTTAGCCAGCGGTTGCATTGCAGAGAGCCCAGCCCGATGCCCACCGAGAAGGCGACCAGGAAAAGCGTCACCACCGATTCGTCCGCGCCGAATATCTCGACGCCGAATGTCGGAAACTGAGTCAGGAAAATGGTACCGACCGCCCAAAACCACGAAATCCCGATGATCGAGCGGAACACCGCCCGGGTTTTTGCGGCGTGGCGGACGATGGACCAGCTTTCGCCGACGATATTCAGGTTCAGTTTGAGGTCCGGGGCCGCCGGGCCGGCCTTGGGAATGAACAAGGCGCCCGCCACGCCCGCCGCTGCGACGACCATCACCGTGCCGGCCACGACCAGCAGGCCGCCCTCCACACCCACCATCATGCCGCCGAAAATGGTGCCCAACAGGATGGCGAGGAAGGTGCCGGTCTCGATCAGCGCGTTGCCACCGACCAGTTCGTTCTCTTGCAGATGGTCGGGCAGGATGCTGTATTTCAACGGCCCGAAGAAGGCGGACTGGGCTCCCATCAGGAACAGCACGAACATCAACAGCCAGACGTTTTCCAGCAGGAAACCGGCCCCGGCCAGCCCCATGACCGCGATCTCCATGAACTTGACGAACAGGATCAGGCGCGATTTTTCCAGCTTGTCGGCCAGCTGCCCGGCGATCGCCGAGAACAGGAAATAGGGCAGAATGAACACGCCGGCGGCCGCGGTGATCAGCACGCGCGGGTCGTTGCCGCCGATCTGGATCATCCCGTAGGTGACCATGATGACCACCGCCTGCTTGTAGGCGTTGTCGTTGAAGGCGCCCAGGAACTGGGTCACGAACAGCGGCAGGAACCGCCGGGATTTCAGCAGGTGGAACTGGCTCTGTTGCACGTGGACCCTCTCTTTTGTTTTATCCCGTGCCGGAGAAGCCCCCTAAACGAACCCGATCAAGGCATCCAGCACCGCATCCGGCTGTTCGGCCATCAGCATATGGCCGCATTGTGGGACTATTATGGTCTCGGCGTCGTGAAAAGCATCGGCCAGTGCTTTTCCGCGCTTCAGGGGCGTCATGCTGTCCTGGTCGGCCAGAATCAGCCGCACCGGGCAGGTCACCCTGGCCGCCGATTCCGCCGCGCCGTCATAGTCCGCGCAAGCCTTGAGGCCGGTATGGAGGACACCCGCCGGTTCGCTGGCCATCAGTTGCGTGCCGGAACCCACCATCCACATGCCGGGCGACTGGTCGCGGCCGATCTGGGCGCCGCGGCTGAAGCCCCAATAGGTGATCGCCTCATAGGCCGAGCGGTCGTTGGCCTCTGCCGCGGCCAGCAGCTCCGGATGCACCGGCATCTGCGCCGCCGTGCCGATCAGGGTGAGCGAACGCACCGCGTCCGGATGGCGCGCGGCGCACTCCAGCACGACGAACGACCCCATCGAATGGCCGACCAGCGACGCCACCCCCGCGCCCGTTGCCGCGATCAGGTCCGCTACCCAGTC
>CBFDDT010000329.1:0-2291 GCA_965603635.1 uncultured bacterium
TTGGCCGGGCTGTTGACGATGATCAGCCGCGTCGCCGGCGTAATCAGGGCCAGCACGGCCTCGGCATCGAAGGCGAATCCGTCGGCCTCCGACAGCCCGTAGGGCACCGCCGTGGCGCCGCTGTAATTGATCACCGATTCATAAATCGGGAAACCCGGATTGGGATACATGATCTCGGCCCCGGCCTCGCCGAACATAAGCACGGCGAAGAACATCGTCGGCTTGCCGCCCGGCACCACGACCACATGATCCTGATCGACCGGCACCCCATGCCGCCCCTCGAGATCGGCCGCCACCGCCTCGCGCAGGGCGAGGATGCCGTTGGCCGGCGTATAACCGTGATGCCCGTCCCGCAACGCCTTGATCCCGGCCTCGACGATATGCTCGGGCGTGCGGAAATCCGGCTGGCCGATGCCGAGATTGACGATGTCCTTGCCCTCGGCGGCAAGCGCCTGGGCGCGCGCGAGAACCTGGAACGCGGATTCGGAACCGAGGCGGGAGATGGAGGCGGCGGTGTGGAGCATGGGGGAGACTCTGTCAGGTGGCGGGGTGGAACCGGGTTCCTATAACACATGCCGACGCGCGGCGCGGACGAAAGTCCGTACCGGGGACCCGGGGGAACAATAAAAAAATAGCCCGGCGAGCCGCGCGTTATACTTCCTTGATCGCCGCGCGCACCGCGCTCACGAGTTCCGGCGTCAGTTCGACCGTCGGATGGACCTCAGCCGCATGGTTCTGGATCGCGGCCATAATTTCGCCCTCGGTCTCGGCGCTGGTCTTCCAGTCGCAATCAACCCCGACATCGCGGCAGGTATAGGATTTAGTCATAACAACCTCCCATTTTGCGAGTGATACGAAAACAGTACACCACCATTCAGAGCGAGAGTCGACTCGAAACGCGGGCCGCAATTCGTCACAAAACGCCTTGATCCCGGCCTCGACGATATGCTCGGGCCCGCGGAAATCCGGCTGGCCGGTGCCGGGATTGATGATGTCCTTGCCCTCGGCGGCCAGCGCCTGGGCGCGGGCGAGCATCTGGAAAGCGGACTCGGAATCAAGACGGGAGAGGGAGGCGGCGGTGTGGAGCATGGTGGGGAGACTCGTTGGGTGAGGGGGAGTAATAGCCGCCCATGGACCTCCCGACAACCATATGGCCGCGCGGCAAGTGGGGCGGTCCTGGCGATTTGGCTGGCGGGTGCGCGGCAGGCCGAACTTGGATCCTGTAGCCGTTGTATCGAGGTGAGCGAATTGTTACGCTGCCGCCTGATGTTCGAGCAAACCGTTTCCGCTGAACCCGCCCGCGCAACGAAACAGCAGCCCCCATGAGTCCGGAATTCTTCCTCACCTCGATCATCGTTATCCTTCTGCCGGGAACCGGTGTTCTTTACACATTGGCGTTCGGCCTGGGGCAGGGGTTGCGGGCGAGTGTTTTCGCGGCTTTCGGCTGCACCCTGGGGATCGTTCCGCATATCACCGCCAGCGTCGTCGGGCTGGCGGCGTTGTTGCATACCAGCGCCGTGGCTTTCCAGTTTCTCAAATATTTCGGCGCCGCCTATCTGATGTTCATGGCCTGGAGCGTTTTTCGCGAAACCGGCGCGCTTCGGGTCTCGGCGCGCAAAACCGGGCCGGGCGGCAAGAAGATCGTGACCGATGGTTTTTTGCTGAACATATTGAATCCGAAACTCTCGATCTTCTTTCTGGCGTTTCTGCCGCAATTCGTTCCGGCATCGACCGGCCATCCGACCGCAGTCATGCTCGGGCTCGGCGCGATCTTCATGCTCATGACGTTCGTGGTTTTTGTCGGTTACGGGGCGTTTGCAGCCGCCGCGCGTTCCTATGTCACCTCGAAACCGCGGGTGATGGCCTGGCTGCGGCGTCTGTTTGCAGGCGCCTTCGCCGCTCTCAGTCTTAAACTGGCGTTGTCGGAGCGGTGATGGCCATGCGGCCGGGATAGGCTCGCCCCAATGATAAGAGCCCCCCGGCGCGGAACCGGAGGGCCATCACCCGAATATCACGCTCAGTTGCTCAGGAGGCGCGGACCTCGCCGAGGAAGCGGTCGATTTCGCCGCGCATGCCTTCGGCCTGGCGCGACATTTCCTGCGCCGCGCCTAGAACCTGGCCGGCGGCCGAGCCGGTCTCGCCGGCCGCCTTGTTGACGCCCTCTATATTGGAATTCACATCCTGCGTGCCCTTGGCGGCCTGCTGGACGTTGCGGGCGATCTCCTGCGTCGACACGCCCTGTTCCTCGACCGCGGACGAGATCGTGGTGGCGATGTCGTTGACCTCGCCGA
>CBFDDT010000330.1:0-2272 GCA_965603635.1 uncultured bacterium
CCGGAAGGTCGGGCATTCGCGCGATTCCCGGCGGCGTCTGGGCGCTGGGGTTCGTCAGCCTGCTGATGGATGTCAGCTCCGAGATGATCCACAGCCTGCTGCCGCTGTTTCTGGTGACCCAACTGGGCGTCGGCGCGCTGGCGGTCGGCCTGATCGAGGGCGTCGCGGAGGCCACGGCCTCCATCACCAAGGTTTTTTCCGGCGCGCTCAGCGACCGGCTGGGCAAGCGCAAACTGCTGGCGCTGGTGGGTTACGGTTTGGCGGCCCTGACCAAGCCCGTATTTCCGCTGGCCGCGACCGCCGGCTGGGTGTTCCTGGCGCGTTTCACCGACCGCAGCGGCAAGGGCATCCGCGGCGCGCCGCGCGACGCGCTGGTCGGCGACCTGACGCCGCCGGAACTGCGCGGCGCCGCCTATGGCCTGCGCCAGACCCTGGACACCATCGGCGCCCTCGCCGGACCGTTGCTGGCCATCGTCCTGATGATCGCCTTCGCCGGCGATATGCGGGCCGTCTTCTGGGTTGCCGCGATCCCGGCGTTCGGTGCGGTGCTGGTGCTGGCGCTGTTCGTGCGCGACCCGCCGCCAGAGCGGATCGCGGTTGATCGTACCCACGATCAATCGCGTGAATCCGTTCTAAATCCTGGAGATAGTCCCGACCAGGCAATCCGGCGTAATCCGCTTCGCATGGAAGCCATGCGCAAGCTGGGCCGCGGCTACTGGATACTGGTGGTGGTCGCCGGCTTCCTGATGCTGCCGCGTTTCAGCGAGGCCTTCCTGCTGCTGCGCGGCGGCGAGGGTACCCTGACCCTGGCCTTCGTGCCGCTGGTGCTGGTGGCGATGAACGCCGCCTATTCCCTGACCGCCTATCCGGCCGGGCGGCTGTCCGACAGGATCGGCCGCCGCGGCCTGCTGGCGGGCGGCTATCTGGTGCTGGTGCTGGCCGATATCGTGCTGGCGCTGGCCGGGGGCGCCACGACGATCCTGGCCGGCGCGGTGCTGTGGGGCATCCATATGGGCATGACCCAGGGCATCCTGGCCGCATTGGTGGCCGACATGGCGCCGGCCGACACGCGCGGCACGGCCTTCGGCGTTTTCCACATGGTGGGCGGGATCTGCCTGCTGCTGGCCAGCATCATCGCCGGCGCCCTGTGGCAGGCCATCGGGCCAGGCGCGACCTTCGGCGTGGGGGCGGTCGGGGCGGCGCTGTGCATCCCGGCGATCCTGCTGCTGCCGCGCAAGGGGTAACGGGGCGTTAAACTGTCTGGTAGAACCGAGTTAGCTCACACTGTCGTAGGATTTATTCCCTTCGCGCGCCACTTAGTTCTTACGGCCCGATTGCTGACAGCAATTTCCTAGCAACCACTTCTATGCCATCAGACCATTGCACTGCAAACCGATCTGCCAAGATCGGTGAATATTCGTACACGTCCTTGCTTGATACTTTGTCCCACACGGGCAAGATCACCTTCTGCTGTTCTACAAGCTCGCGTGTAAAAATCGAATCGTATTCCCTTTTCGACCAGCCTCCATTGCGCAGAAAATTTGGCGTAAGAATGAGAACGCATTTGTGGCATTCCTTGAGCCCCGCCTCGATTCTTTCTCGCAAGCTATCGCCTACTTTCAGCGAAAATTCGTCATACCAAACCGGACACATCGATTTCGTCAACTGCACAGCGAGAGGCTTGGCAATTTGCTCTTTATCGCGAGAGTCATGTGAGATAAACGCGAGTGGTTTCTCAAATTTGTTGCGCTCTGCCACATACTCTACGCTCCGAAACACTAATTCGTGCCCAATGGTCTTGGCCTCCGCGCGAAGCTGGTTCCTAAATTTCTCAGGGACCGGTTGCTCGGAATAGAGATAAATGCGTCCGGTGAAAACCAAATTCTTGGCATTAAACTGTTCAGAGAGCATGCCGCCGCTAACCTCCACCTCTGTTTCAGGCCATTTAAGAATTTCGCCTAATGAATTTAGTACAATGGACTCGGGAAGAGTAATTTGGTCAGACGCAGGAATGTAAAACGATACGTATATCGCTTTAGCTTCAAAGTCGAAATGAAGCCTCGCGACGATTTCCGCCAAAACTGCTCCGTCCGATCCCGTTAACGGCAGCGTTTTATGCATCGTTAGGTTACTCGATCCATCTTTGACGAAATATTCGTACAAAGAAGCCATGTAAAATTCCTATACAATGTTTCGGATCACGAGCGCCTTACACGCTGTTTAGTAAATGATTATTTTCATCATTCGTTTGGTCTCAACGTACAGCAGCAAT
>CBFDDT010000331.1:0-2257 GCA_965603635.1 uncultured bacterium
CCAGTTGCCCGCGATCCTGCAGAATCCAGGCGGCGGCCGCGGCGACCAGCAGCACGACATAAATTTGCCCCAGCATGACAGTGCCCCAGAATCCGGGCATCGACATCGCCCAGATCACCAACCAGTGCCCGCCCGGTGGGAGATATATCCGGTTCAATATCAGCAGGGCCGTCAGGAAGGCGATCAGGGAGCCCCACCAGATGACCTGCAAGGTCATCTGGGGCTCGAACAGCGACATTGGCCCGAAGACCAGCAGTGATGCCGGCGGATTCAGATTCGGATTGGCGCCGTCGAAATGCTTGATCGTAACCCGATAGGAATACTCGTGAATCTCATAGGGATTACGGCCGTCCAATGCGGCTCTGCCGGATTCGTAGAAGGTCCCGAAATCGCGCAAGGATTCCTGCGGCAAGGAGATGAAAAACTGGAACATGATATTGAGCCCGACCAATACATAGAGGCAGCCCCACGCCAACTTCTTCCATGGCGCGGTCTCCATGGCTCTCGATTCGGCTTTAATCATCGAGATTGTCCACCAGGCAGGGGAAATAGCAGCAGCGCCAAACATTCTGCATACGGCGCGAAGATAAGACTGTTGCGGGGCATTACGAACCTCACGATTTCCCCGTAACCCGGTAAATGTCGAAGAAGGATCCCTCATGGACCAGCGACAGCAAACCCGGCAGCGGATTCCCCTTCGCTCCGAAATGGGTGATTAATACGTAATCGTATCGCCGCGGCCAGTCTACCCAGAAAGGCTTCATTCCGACGCCGCCCGCAACCGCATTGCCGCCATGCGCCGAATCCACCAGCAGCGCCAGTTCGATCGGCGCGCCGAACTCCGTATCCATCGCCGCGCGGCCGGGCGTGGCCCGGACAGGTTGTTTGGAGGGGTCGGTGAACAGGGTCGGCACGAAGGCCGAGCGATCGGTCACCGCCATCATCGGCATATGCCAATAAACATGATCGAAACGGGTTTCGCCCTCTCCCGGGGGAACGTTTTGCTTCTGGACCGGCAATATCGCCGCGCCGGGTTCGACAACGCTCAATGCCGCCCTGAACTCGGCGAAATCCCGATCCACCCTCCACCATTCCACCGATATGTCGTAAATCCGCGCCCCAAACAGCACCAGCCCGACGCAGACGACCGTCGCCATCGCCTTGCGCCCTACGTTACACGGGCGCAACCCGGCCACCAGCAACAGCGCGATGACGATCGGCAGCCGCAGATCGGCATACCAGATATGGCCCCAGGCGCCCTCCATCTGGAACGGCATAACGACAGCAAGCAGGACAAGCATTGCCAGCGGCAATCGCAACGCACGCGCCAGAACCAGCTTGCGGGTCGCCAGTCCGGCGATCAGCACGACCAGAACGAAAAGAATAACGCCAAGGTCGGTGGGTTTCAGATAGGTCAGCGTCGGCGACCACAGCGCCTTGATCTTCTGCAGCAACGGCCCGTAATAAAAACTTCGCCCGGCCCCGCCTGGCATCGTGGCCAGCACCAGGATGGCGGCGGGAATGAATTGCCAGGCAACGGCAAGACGGCTTCGCAGTGCTGCCTTCCAGTCGGCGCGCAGATCGGGCCAGACGCGGGCCAGCTCATAACCCGCCACACAAGTCCCATAAATGCCGAGCGCAAACAGATGAGCGAAATACAGCCCGATCAGGGCGGCGGGGAACAAGACCAGGCGAATCCAGGGCGGCCGCCGCTCGCTGGCGATCCACCCCGCGAACAGCAGCAGCGCCAGCGCAACCGCGAACAGATAGTTCAGGAAACCCATGATCAGCATGTGATTGTAAACGAACAGCAAGGCCGCCAGCGGCCACAATCCGATGTCTCCGTGCAGCGTGCGGTGCAGAACCAGCGTCGCGGCGACCAACAACACCATGGTGAGCAGGATAAACAGCCGCCCGAGCGTCTCCACCGGCAGCAGCCCCAGGAACGGCCAGGAAAAGATGTCCATTGCCAGATTCGGCATTGCCGCCCAGACCACTTGGTAATTCGCCGCCAGCGCCTCGTCGGTGCCGACATTGGCAACGATATGCAACCGCGCCAGATGGTTCGGGTAATCCACCAGCGCCGGCAGATCGACGAGGACCAGCGGCAACAAGGCCACCACGCCCAGCAGCAGGTAAATCGCCAACAGCAGGCGCCGCGGAAAATCCACGGCCTCATTCTGAATTGCGATGTCAGTCTCTGCCGTCAATTGCTGCCTCGGGGTTGATATGCCGGGATTAAGTCTGGTTTACTCCA
>CBFDDT010000332.1:0-2254 GCA_965603635.1 uncultured bacterium
GGGTCAACTGCAGTCCTGATAAACCGTTTTCAGTAAGGTCCGCTCTACGCCGAATAGCTGACGTAGTCCGTCCAAAAGCGGACATTGAGCAAGCGGCGCAAAACTAAAAAATCGAACAAAACGGGCGCTCCCCCCTACTCCGCCGCATCCCCCTACTCCGCCGCCAAATTCTCCGCCAGCGTGCCGCCCTCCGGGTCGGCGAGCGCCGCCTCGCGGGCCAGGGGCGGGGCCAGCACGGCGGCGCTTGTGCGACCGCGGCAGGGCATGCCTTGCCTGACTGTTCGCTACGCAAAACCTGCCTCCTGCTTCCCCTTTGGCTACCTGTCGGATAGCCCTCGCATACATCTCTCATGGGCCTGTTGTGCATGGGATGTATATAAAAGCCGCCGGAACCGTCGCGCACGGCGCGTTTTGCTCGCGGGATCTATCTTTTTATCAATCTTTTCGGCCGGCCGGGGGAGCTCCCGGCGAAGGACTGCCCGGCGCTCATCCGCCCAGCGCCTTTCTGACCTCGTCGGGGATCAGGGCCGGGGTGATCTTCGCCGGGTCGTCGGGGTCCGCCGAGCACCAGATGCGCTTCTCCCAGCCCTCGGCCGCCAGCCGCTCGCCGATCCGGAAGACATGGGAAACCTTGAACGAGCCGGCGCCCCATTCCGAGACGTGGCTCTCGATGGTCAGCTTGTCCCGGAATTTCGCGGGCGAGCGGAAATCCGCGTGGGAGGAAACCAGCGGCACCCCCGGCGCGCCGTAGCGCGTCTTCAATTCGTCCCAGGGCAAGCCGGCCTTCTCGAACAGATAGAAGGCCGCGTCGTCCATCCAGCGGTAATAATTCACGTTGAACAGGATGCCCGCCGGGTCGCAATCCGGCCACAGCACCTGGACATTGTGGATGTTCCGCATATCAGCCGTCCAGCTCGGCGAAGACCTTCTTGGCGATGCGGTGGCATTCGACGCCGCAGGGCACGCCGGCATAGATGGTGATCTGCATCAGG
Source organism: uncultured bacterium (assembly GCA_965603635.1). Lineage (GTDB taxonomy): Bacteria > Pseudomonadota > Alphaproteobacteria > UBA8366 > JADFVY01 > JADFVY01. The sequence goes on from CBFDDT010000332.1 coordinate 993, forward strand.
ATGGCGCGCAGTTCCTCGCGGGTCAGGCCGTTCTTGATGGCGCCTCGGAAATGCAGCTCCCATTCATGCATGCGATTGAGTGCGGCGATCATCGACAGGTTGATGATGCTGCGGGTCTTGCGGTCCAGCGTCTCGTCGCCCCAGCCCAGGCCCCAGCAATATTCGGTCACCACCTCCTGGAATTCGCGGTTGAAATCGTCGGCCTTGGCCAGCGCGTTTTCCACATATTCGGCGCCCAGCACATCCTTGCGCATGGCCAGCCCCTTGTCGAAACGTTCCTTGTCCATATTGTCCTCCTGTTACGCATCCATGAATCAGTAAATGCCGCAGGCTAGCGCAGGCAACGGAAAGCGGCAACCGCGCCCATTCGTCTTTGCGAGCCAAGGGTGAAGCGATCCAGTCTCTCAATGCGTCTGGATTGCCGCGGCGCCTTGCGCCTCGCAATGACAACTTTCAAACTGAGTGGAAAAACTACCGGAGGAGACAGTCAGCGCGACCGTTCGATCTCGACACCCACCGACGCCGCCTCGGGCACGATGTCCAGCTTGTCGACGCCGATGCGGGCCAGCGCCACGCGGGCGTCGGCCAGGCAGAATTCGGCGATGCTTTCGGCCAGGGTCTCGACCAGGTTGATATGGCCATCCGCGATGATCGCCTTGATGCCGTTGACGATATCCTCGTAGGACAGGACGTTCGCAATGTCGTCGCCGATCGGCCCGTCGCCCTCGCGAACTTTCAGCTCGACATTGACGCAGACCCGCTGCGGCGCCCGTTTTTCGTGCTCATAAATACCGATGGAGACCGGCAGCACCAGGTCGCGAACCCGGACCAGGCGGTAATGCCCGGCCTCGTCCGTCTCACGCGCCGCGGGCGTGAATGGCGCCACGGCATGGGGTTTTGCACTCATCGGCAACAAGCCTTCATTCATTGTGGATATTGCCCCCGACTATGCCCGAAGCAGACGGCAACGGCAAGAATTGCGCACCTCGAAGCCTCCGCCTTTTTCCAGGAGGAGAATTTACCGGCGAGAAACCGTAAATACAGCCGGTTGTCGCCAAGTGCTCCCTTTCTCTTCCAATTCAGACGAATCAGGGGTAAATTTACGAATCAGATTTAATCATCAATCACATTTAATCATCAATCAGATCAACATCCCACAAGGGGGCCAATATGAAATCAGCAGCTTTCAAGGTTGTCATTATACTCGTCGCCGGACTGGCGCTTGGCGCATGCCGTGGGGCGCCGGTCTATAACGTGAATTC
>CBFDDT010000333.1:0-2246 GCA_965603635.1 uncultured bacterium
AGACCGACATGTTGATGACGTCGGCGCCCAGCCGCTTGCCCGCCAGTTCGAACGACGTCCGCGTGCGGGTCGAGCTTTCGAAGAAAAGATTGATGACGGTGCGCCCCTCGAGAAGCGACAACGTCTTGTTCGGCTTGCGGTTCTGCTCGACATAGGTGTCGGCGAGATCCAGCAGCATCGTAATGGCGTCGGCCGAAAGCCCCTCGATTCCCAGAAGATGTCGGTGCGGGAACCGGAGCGAGGAATCGGGTGAGGCTGCGTTCATAAGGCCGCACTATACGTCGCGGGTGGGCGAGGGGACAAGATGTTGCGGGCCGTCGACTGGAAATAACCAGAGGCGTGCAACCTCACACGATCCCCCCGTCACGCAGCGCCGCGATCTCCGCCTCGCCCATCTCCAGCAGTTCGCCCAGCACTTCACCGGTGTGCTGGCCCAGTGTCGGCGGGGCGCGGCGGTATTCGGGCGGGGTGGCGCTCATCTTGATGGGGCTGGCGACCAGCGGAATCGCGCCGGCGCCGGCCAGCGGGTGGGGCATCTCGATCTGCATGCCGCGCGCTTTGACCTGCGGGTCCTCGAAGACCTGATCGACCGTATTGACCGGCGAACAGGGCACATGGCGGACGCGCAAACCTTCCATCCATTCATGCATGGTCTTTTGCCGCATGCATTCGGCGACCAGCGGGATCAGTTCATCGCGGTTGCGGCTGCGCGCGTCGTTGGTGGCGAAACGCGGGTCGTCGGCCAGATGCGCCGCGCCGGCCATGTCGCAGAATTCCCGGAACTGCCGGTCGTTGCCGCAGGCCAGCACCAGATGCCCGTCGGCGGTCTCGAACACCTGATAGGGCACGATATTGGGATGGCCGTTGCCGCGCCGGGGCGGCCGCTCGCCCGACAGCAGATAATTCTGCGCTTCATTGACCAGCCAGGCGACCTGCGCGTCCAGCAGCGCCATGTCGATCCATTGGCCCTCGCCGGTGCGGTCGCGGTGGCGCAGGGCCGCCAGCATGGCGGTCGAGGCATACATGCCGGTCATCACATCGGAGATACCGACACCCACCTTCATCGGCTGGCCGTCCGGCTCGCCAGTCAGACTCATGATGCCGCCCAGGGCCTGGGCCAGGTAATCGTAACCGGCCTGGGGCGCGTAGGGGCCGGTCTGGCCGAACCCGGTGATAGAGCAATAGATCAGCCCTGGGAATTCCTCTTTCAGATCATCGTATGACAGGCCGTAGCGCTTCAGGTCGCCGGTCTTGAAATTCTCCACCAGAATGTCGCACTGGGCGATCATGCGCCGTGCGAGGCGCTGGCCTTCCGGCGCCGCGATGTCGACGGTCACCGACCGCTTGTTGCGGTTGGCCGACAGGTAATAGGCGCTCTCGCTGGTTTCCTCGCCATTCTTGCCGGCGATATAGGGCGGCCCCCATTTGCGCGTATCGTCGCCGGCGCCGGGCCGCTCGATCTTGATCACGTCGGCCCCCAGATCGCCCAGCATCTGGGTACAGCTCGGCCCCGCCAGAATGCGGGTCAGGTCGAAAATACGAACGCCGTCCAGTGCGCCAGCCATGGTGGATACTCCCCAAGGTGATATAACGCCGGATGGTTTGCCGTGCCGGTACGCGCGGGTCAAGGGGGGCGGCGCACCGTCCAGACTGGGTCGCTACAATTTGAGGTAATTCAGCCGCCTGGAACCGTCGTTATTAACGCTTCGTAAGCGGATTTCAGGCATCCTGTGGGGATATTGGGTGATATTTTTTAGATGGCATATAGCCATCATATTGTTTTCAAAGGGATATTGAAAATGAGGACAATTGCGAGCAGGCGATCCATAAGTTCCATTTTTCACCGCAAGGGCGGTGAGGGGCGCCTCACAATGCATTTTGACAATCTGCCTGAGTACGAACAGCGGGCGCTAGAGGCCAAGATCAATTTTACCGAGGGTGAAAAGCCGGCCATCGCCTTTTTCGAATCCGAGGGCTCCTGGTGCCTGCTGACCAACCAACGCGTTGTCTGGCAGGACCTCGTCAGCCAGCATGAAGTCGGCATCATGGAAATGCGCCGGGTCAGCCACGACATGCATGTTTCGGTGCAGCGCGGCGAGCTCGACCGCGGCCTGTGGCGCGAGCTGAATATCGAGACCACGGACGGCCATACGCTCACCCTGCAGATGGAACCCGGCAAGCCCTTCATGGGCATGTGGAGCGCGCTGCACTGGCTGTGCGGCTGGGCGGAGAAACGCCGCAAAATG
>CBFDDT010000334.1:0-2233 GCA_965603635.1 uncultured bacterium
CAACCAGCGCCCACGCCCGCGCCGGAACCAACGCAAACGGCGGAACCAACGCAACGAGCGCCCACGCCCGCGCCGGAACCAACGCAAACGGCGGAACCAACGCCAGTGCCGGCCACGCCATCCGCCGAGTCCGCGCCGGCGATAATAATCCTGCCGGAATTCGATGTGGTGCGTGTGACCCCGACCGGCGAAATCGTCGTTGCCGGGCGCGCGGCGCCGGGCTCGGTGGTGACCGTCTATGACGATGGCCGCCCGATCGGCCAGATCAAGGCGAATGGGCGCGGCGAATGGGTGCTGCTGCCTGACTCTCCCCTGCCGCCGGGCAGCCGCGAATTGAGCCTGTCCTCCAGGTTGGGTGACGCTGCTCCCGTCTGGTCGGAGAAAGTTGTGGTTATCGTCGTGCCCGAACCGGGATTGAATGTGGCCGGTCAGCCGAGTGACGAATCTTCCGGTGCGTTAGTGGTCGAGATTCCGCGGACCGGTTTTGGGACGAGCGAGGTGCTGCAGCAACCGCCGGCCGGCGAAGCGCAGCCCGTCGAACCAGGCACGGAATTCGCCCTGTCGGTCGATGTGCTTGATTACGATGAAAACGGTAATCTGGGTCTTTCCGGCCGGGCCAACGGCAACAGCAACGTCCTGGTCTATCTCGACAACGGACTGCTGGCCGCGGCCGTGGTTGAGCCGGACGGAAACTGGCGCATAATCATAGAGCACCCGATCGTACCCGGCCTCTATACCCTGCGCCTGGATGAAATGGCCGGCGATCAGGTGGTCGCCCGCCTTGAGTTCCCGTTCCAGCGCGCCGATCCGAAGGAAATCGAGTCCGGTACGTTGCTGGTGGTGGTGCAGCCGGGCAACAGCCTGTGGCGGCTGGCGCGGCGCACATTGGGCCAGGGCACGAGCTTCACGGTGATCTATCAGGCCAACAAGGATCGCATCCGCGATCCCGACCTGATCTATCCAGGGCAGGTTTTTGAAGTGCCGCGTACCAATTGACGAGCCGGACAAGGCGCTGTTAATTGTGCCGTCACAAGAGAAATTATCCGAGGTAAATAGAGTATAATGGCGTCGAGCATTATGGATTCGGTGCGTTCGGTCCTTGTCCCAATCCATCCGGAGGGCTGGCGGTTCGTCGGCATTTTCGTCCTGGTCACCATCATTGTCGGGGCTTTTTGGACTCCTTTCCTTTTCATCGGTGGCGTGCTGAGCGCGTGGTGCACCTATTTTTTCCGTAATCCTGATCGGATAACACCCATACGCGAGGGGTTGGTGATCAGCCCGGCGGACGGGGTTGTGCAGATGATCGAGCCGGCCGCGCCCCCGGCGGAGTTGGAGATGGGCAACGCGCCGCTGACTCGCATCAGCATTTTCATGAATGTTTTCAACGTCCATGTGAACCGCGCGCCGGCGGATGGGCGGATCGAAAAGCTTGCCTATCGCCAGGGAAAATTCCTTAATGCGTCGCTCGACAAGGCAAGCGAGCATAATGAGCGGCAATCGGTTAGAATGAAGCTGGCCGATGGGCGCGACATCGCTTTCGTCCAGATCGCCGGGTTGGTGGCGCGGCGTATTCTGATCTGGGTCGAGGAAGGGCAGAAGCTTGGCGCGGGCGAACGTTTCGGCCTGATCCGCTTTGGCAGCCGGGTCGATGTCTATCTGCCCGACGGCGTGTCGCCACTGGTCTGTGTCGGTCAAAATGCGGTGGCCGGCGAGACAGTAATCGCCGACCTTGCCGCCGGCGAGCCGCCACGAGAAGGAGAACAACGCTGATGTTGAGACGCAAGTCCAAACACAAGCCTCGCCGCGGGGTGCCCCGATTCAAAGGGCTAAGCATTTCCAAGCTGATCCCCAATATGATCACGGTGGGCGCCACCTGCGCCGGCCTGACCGGGGTGCGATTTGCGATTCAGGGAAAATGGGAATTCGCGGTGGTGGCGATTCTCGTGGCCGCCGTTCTGGATGCGTTGGACGGGCGCATGGCGCGGCTGTTGAACTCGGCCAGCGATTTCGGCGCCGAACTGGATTCGCTTTCCGATTTTGTATCCTTCGGGGTCTCGCCGGCCCTGATTCTGTATTTTTGGACGTTGAACACGCTGGGTGGAATCGGCTGGGCGGTATGCCTGTTCCTGGTTATCTGCTGCTGCCTCAGGCTGGCGCGCTTCAATACAAATATCGGCAAGCTGCCACCTTACGCCTATAATTATTTTACCGGCGTACCGGCCCCCGCCGGGGC
>CBFDDT010000335.1:0-2211 GCA_965603635.1 uncultured bacterium
CGAAATGCGGCGGCGGATTGCCCACGACCCAGGTCTTGAAATCGGTGATTTTCATCTTTAATCCAGTTCGCTGATCTGATGGTGGGCGGCGGCCAGCCAATCGGGATCGATCTCGACGCCCCAGCCCGGCGCATCCGGAATCGTCGCTTTCCCGTCGGCGATGGCATAGGGCGAATTGCAGAACAGGCCTTCCTGCCAGGGATAATAATCCGTCCCCTCGATGGAAAACTCCACATAGGGGCCGGCGTTCGGGATCGCGCCCATCAGATGCATGGTGAACAGGGTTACCATCGACAGGTTGGCGCAGTGCGGCGTGCAGGGCAAACCGGCCTCTTCGGCCATCCTGGCCACCCGCAGGGTTCGCGTCAGCCCACCGAGATAACAGACATCCGGCTGCACCACATCGACGGCGCGCATATCGATCATGCGCCGCCAGATCGTCAGATCGCAATCCTGCTCGCCGCCGGTCACGTCCAGATCCAGTGCGTCGGTCACCTGCTTGGTCTGCTCCAACTCCCAATAAGGGCAGGGTTCCTCAAAATGCCGGACGCCATGATCCTGCAGCATCCGGCCGACCTCGATCGCGCGGGCCGGCGAATAGCCGCTGTTGGCGTCGACCAGCAGCGTGGCGTCGGCGCCCAGCGCCTTGCGCACCGCCGGCACGATCGCCTCGCTACGCCCGGGCCATTCATCGACATCGTGGCCGCATTCGCTGGCGACGCGGAACTTGAAGGCGTCAAAGCCGAACTGGTCGCGCAGCCGCACAAGGCGCGCCGCCTCGTCCTCGGGCGTAATGTCCCGCTTCATGCTCGACGCATAGACCCGGATCGGGCCCGGCTTGCCGCCGAGCAGTTCGCAGACGCTCTTGCCTTCCAGCTTGCCACGCAGGTCCCACAGCGCCGTATCGAGCCCGGCGAGCGCCCGGCGCAAATAGGAGCCGGGATATTTATGCTCCCGTTCGGGGATTGAATCGACCAGCGCGTCAATATCCGATGCATCGGCGCCCAGCGCCCAGGGTGCGACCTGGCGGTGAAAGATCAGCGATGTGATATCGGCGTTATAGGTCGAGACCTGCCCCCAACCCTCGGCGCCATCGTCGGTCCGAACGCGCACGAAGCCGACGAATTCGTTGCTGAAGGTCTCCAGGCTAGCGATCTTCACGGCTGCGCTCTCAGTCGAAGGTAATCACGTTACGCAAGGCCGCGCCGCTTTTCACCGAGGCGATGGCCTCGTTGATCCGGTCCAGCGGATAGCGCCCGGTAACCAGTTCGTCCAGCTTCAGGCGGCCCTGCTGATAGAGCGTAACCAGCCAGGGGATGTCCTGCCGGATGCTCGACGAGCCCATCTTGCTGCCGATAATGTTCTGGCCGATGCTGGCCAGGCGCGCCGGTTCGAACTCGGCCATCAGGCCGGACTCGGGAATACCGACGATCACCACGGTTCCGGCCGACCCGATCATGCGCAGCGCCTGCTCGATTGCCGATTTCGCGCCGACGGTGACGAACACGTAATCCGCCCCGCGCCGCTCGGTCAGCGCGCGTACTTCCTTGGCGGCGTTCTTGTCCTTGCCGTCGATCGCATGGGTCGCGCCGAACTGCATCGCCGCCTCCAGCTTCGACGGCACGATATCGACCGCGATAATGCGCCGGGCCCCGGCGATCGCCGCGCCCTGGATGCTGTTCAGCCCGACCCCGCCGACGCCGATCACCGCGACGTCCGAGCCGGGCCGCACACCCGCCGTGTTGATCACCGCGCCCAGGCCCGTGATGACACCGCAGGCCAGCAGCGAGGCACTGGCCATCGGGATTTCCCTGGGGATCGCCACGGCCTGGGACTGGTCCACCACCGCATATTCCGCAAAGGCCCCTGTGCGCAGCCCATGGATAACCGGCGCCCCATCCGCGCCCTTGAGGGGGCTGTTCTCGTCCAGCGCGGTCTGCGTCTCGCAGACATAGGGCTCGCCACGAGCACAGTAATGGCAATGGCCGCAGGAACGGATCAGCGTCACCACCACGTGGTCGCCGGGTTTCAGCGTCGCGACGCCCGCGCCGGTCTCCTCGATAACGCCGGCGGCCTCATGCCCATAGACTGCGGGCAGGGCGCCGCCCCAGGCACCCTCGGCATAATGAATATCGCTGTGGCAGATCGCGCAGGCCGCGATCTTCACCCGAATTTCCCCCGGCCCCGGCGGGGCGAGATCGAGATCCTCGA
>CBFDDT010000336.1:0-2204 GCA_965603635.1 uncultured bacterium
ACGCCCCGCATCCCCTGCAGAAGGCCTTCACCGACGGCGGCGGCATCCAGTGCGGATACTGCACACCCGGCATGATCATGGCGGCGAAATCGATGATCGACCGCAACCCGGAACCCACGGAACAAGACATCCGCATCGGGCTGAGCGGCAATCTCTGCCGCTGCACCGGCTACACCAAGATCTTCGAGGCCGTCGAGGAAGCGGCGGCCGAGATGCGCGGCGCGGGAGATAAATCATGAGCGATATCGATCTCACGGCGCAGCCGGCATCGAACGTAAAATTCAGCCAGGTCGGCAAGCCCCTGCCGCGCACCGACGCACCGGGCAAGGCGTCGGGCAAGACGCCCTATGCCGGCGATTACGTCATGCCCGGCATGCTGCATGCCAAGGTGGTGCGCGCCGATCTGGCTAGCGCGAAACTCGTGAGCCTCGACGTCTCAAAGGCCCGGGCCTTGCCGGGCGTGGCCTGCATATTGACCGCCGGCGACTTGCCCGACCGCATGGCGGCTACCGACATTCCCGGCCAGACCGGCCAGAAGCGCATGGATACCGACCAGCAGATCCTGGTGCGTGAGCGGGTGCGCTATTACGGCGAACCGCTGGCCCTGATCGCCGCCGAATCCCGCGATATAGCCGAGCAGGCCGCCGCGCTGGTCGAATTCACGCTGGAACCGATCCCCGGAGTCTACGACCCGGACGAGGCGCTGAAACCCGGCGCGCCCATCCTGCAGGGCAAGAGCAATATCGTCGCCGAGCACAAGATCAGGAAGGGCGACCCCGAGGCCGCGCTGGCGGCGGCCGATGTCGTCGTCGAGAACACTTATCGGACGCCGTTCCAGGAGCATGCCTTCCTGGAGCCCGAAGTGGGCCTGGCCTGGTCCGACGAGAACGACGTGGTCAATATCCGCATGTCGACCCAGGTGATCGAACATTTCCGCGCCATCGCCGACGCCATCGGCGTGCCCCACAACAAGGTGCGCATTCGCGGCGCGCTGGTCGGCGGCGGTTTCGGCGGCAAGGAAGACGTGACGGTGGAAATCTACCTGTCGCTGCTGGCGCTTCGTACCGGCCGCCCGGTGCGTCTGGAATACAGCCGCGAGGATTCCTTCGTCGGCCACGGCAAGCGCCATCCCTTCAAGCTGACCTACCGCACGGGTGTGACGAAAGACGGCAAGATCACCGGCATGGACGTTCAAATTACCGCCGATTCCGGGGCCTATGTGTTCCTCAGCCCCTATGTGCTGCTGTACGGCGCGGTGGCCGCGCCCGGCCCCTACCGCGTCGATAACCTGAACGTCTATGCGCGCGCGGTGGCGACCAACAACATGTTCACCAGCGCCTTCCGTGGCTTCGGCGGGATGCAGGCCTGTGCGGCTTACGAACAGCAGATGGACGAGGTCGCCAACGCCATCGGCATGGACCGCATGGAGTTCCGGCGGCGCAATTTCCTGAAGACCGGCGAGCCCATTTCCACCGGTTTCGTGCCGCCCAGCGCGATCTGGACCGACCGCTGCGCCGAACAGGCCTGGGAGGCGCTGGGCGAGCCCACACCGTCCACCGAACCGCACATCAGAATTGGCCGCGGCATCGCGGCCTATCAGCAGAGCTACGGCCGCCTGACTTTCCTGCACGATACCTCGGAATGCTGGGTCGGCGTTGAGGTGGACGGCACCGTGATCGTGCGCTCCGGCGTCACCGACATCGGCGCCGGCCAGATCTCGGCCCTCGGCCAGATCGCGGTGGAGGTGCTGGGCGTTACCCTGGACGACGTGGTGATCTACAACAGCGATTCAGCCGTAACGCCGCTGGCCGGCACGACCACCGCCACCCGCGCGCTCTACATGACCGGCAACGCCGCGAAGATGGCGGCCGAGGCCGTGCGCGCCAGGCTGGCGGGGCGGGCGGCGACGGAATTCGGCGTGGCGGTGGACGAAATCGTCATGGAGTTCAACAAGGTCTTCGCCATCGACAATCCGGACAAATCCATGGCCTTCGTCGATCTGGTGAAACTCTGCGCCGCCGAGGGCGTCCACCGTTCGGAACTGTCCATGTTCCGCGCCCCCTTCTCGGATTATCTCGACCCCGAAACCGGCCAGGGCCAGGCCCATCCCGACTACACCTACGGTGCCCACGCGATCGAGGTGGCGGTCGATATCGATACCGGCGAGGTCACCGTGTTGAAAAGCATTGCCGCCCTCGATATCG
>CBFDDT010000337.1:0-2107 GCA_965603635.1 uncultured bacterium
CCTTTTTCTCTTCCGCCTTCGGCGTTACCTTTTTCTCTTCCGCCTTCGGCTCTGCGGCCTTCGCCACCTTCTTCTTGCCGCCGGTCACGATATCCGTGATCTTCAGCGCGGTCAGGTCCTGGCGATGGCCGGCCTTGCGGCGGTAATTCTGGCGCCGCTTCTTTTTGAAGACGATGATCTTCTCGCCGCGTGTCTGCTCCAGCACGGTGGCCGCGACATGCGCGCCATCGACCAGCGGCGACCCGACGGTCTGGCTATTATCGTCGCCGACCAGCAGAACCTCGTCCAGTTCCAGGGCAGCGCCAGCCTCGCCGGGCAGCTTTTCCACCAGGATAACATCGTTCTTGGCGACCTTGTATTGCTTGCCGCCTGTCTTGATAACTGCGTACATCCGTCCAGCTTTCGTATTCAGGAGCCCACGCTTGGTGGGGCAAACCAAAAGGCGGGCCGCTCAAAGGCCCGCGTCAAAACGTGGCGGCACTATATTCAGGCGCGCCGCCAAGTCAACCGCCAATTCGGTTAAAGGCCTGTGAAAATGCGCCGCACCGTTCGCCGCCATATCTGTTAATCGGCGACCGATGTTACAATATCCTCGTCGAAGCCGCTATCACGGCTTGCGGCGGCGAAAGCTTTTCGCTAGTTTCCCCGCGCCCGTGAGAACAGGTCACCCGCGGAGAGGTGCCAGAGTGGTTGAATGGGACGGTCTCGAAAACCGTTGAGCTGGTAACAGTTCCGAGGGTTCGAATCCCTCTCTCTCCGCCAATTTCCCTTTAAGCCGTAATCATTCACCCCGCTTCGGGGCCTTCCGATGCGATCAGCAGGCAACGGCTGCCGGCGCCGGGTTTCATGGTTTGCAGCCCGGCCAGCGGCGCCGCGCCGCTCGGCGTCGTGGCGATGCCATGGCGCGCCAGCAGGTCCGCCGCCGTGTCGGCCTCTTCGTCCGTGACGGTCATGAATTTATCCGCGTCCCGGCGCAGCGCCTCGAAGGCGATCAGCGACGCGTCCTTGCAGTCCAGCCTGCCCATGTTCGATATCGGCCCGTCGCCCCGCGTCAGCCGCCCGGCCTTCACGCTCGCCATCAGGCAGGGCGCGGCCTCCGGCTCGACCACGATAATCGCCGGCTGTTCGGCCCAATGGTCGCGAATATGCCCCGCGACCGCCGCCGCCAGCCCGCCGACGCCGGCCTGCAGGAACACATGGGTCGGCCAATCGCCGCCCGCCGCGAAGGCCGCGCGGCATTCCTCGGCCAGCACGGTATAGCCCTCCATGACCAGGGCGGGCCGCTCCACATAGCCTTCCCACGACCCGTCGGCCAGCAACAGCCAGCCGTTCGCATCGGCCGCCTGCATCGCATGGGCGACGCTGTCCTCGTAGGATCCCGTTACCCGCACGACCTCGGCCCCCATCGCGCGGATCCGGTCGGCGAAGCCTTCCGGCACCGCATCGCACAGCACGATCGCCGCGCGGGCGCCGAACAACTGCGCCCCGGCCGCCGCCGACAGCCCGTGATTGCCGGCGCTCGCCGTGATGAAGGTCATGCCCGCCGCCGTCTCCCTGGCGCGTTCGCTGGTCAGGTCCGAGGCGCCGGCGGCGTCGGCGACCATCTGCGCAATCGCATAGGCCCCGCCCAGCGCCTTGAAGCTGCCCAGCCCCATCCGCGCGGTCTCGTCCTTGATGGATAACGCGCCGACCCCCAACTCGGCCGCCAGCGCCCCCATGTCGCGCAGCGGCGTGGCCGCATAAGCGGGGCACTGCCCCAACATGGCCAACGGCCGATCCGCCGAGGCCCGGAACAGACGCGGGCCCGGCGCCCCGTCGCGTGGATTGTCGAATATGGTCATGGGCGGGTTTTAGCATTGGCGCCGGTGAAAAGGCGAGGGTGGAGTGAGGGCGGCCGGGCGGCCGGCGGGCGGCGCGAAAAACGATCATAAACAGGTAGTTTCACATCGGCGATTCGGCAGGCGAACCACCGACAGGGGCGGTTCCGGCGGTTTTTGTACAGTTTCGATGCAGATCGCGGGTTAGAAACAGGTATTTGCGGTGTAGTTGCGAGTGAGATCGCGGGGTGATTTCGGGTTACATTCAGGTAGCGGGATAGTTAGAGTCT
>CBFDDT010000338.1:0-2102 GCA_965603635.1 uncultured bacterium
GCGGCGCTGTTCGGATTTCCACGCGACGGCCTGTTCCTGGTCCGGCGCGTCGTCGGCCGGGTCGGGGGGCCAGCGGTCGCCGGGCGGGTCGTCGGGCGGCGCCATGGTGGTGCGGTTTTCCGTCGAGGTGGCGGCGTGCCCGACATCGCTGACGATAACGCCGGCGAGATGCTGAAACAGGGTGCAGTTGCCGGAATTCCAGACCCGCACGCCCGATATGGTCTTGGATATGGCGTCGTTGACGTAGTCCTCGGCCTCCGCCGCGCCGGGTGGCGCCTCGCCACGCCGCCCGCGCCAGGTCATCCGGTAAAGCCGAGACACGGCGAGCAACAGCAACCTGGGCACCAGATCGTCCCAGTCCTGCTTCGCCCAATCGATGTTGCCGCCGCTCATGATGGCAGCATAATAACCGAGACAGCCGCCCCCGTCCGCAATTGCGAAACAGGGGCGGCCGATTAACCGGACAGGGAGGAAATCCGGCATCGGTGGACTCAGTTGTTCAGGTTTTCAATCGCCTTCGCCGACTTGGCGAGGCGGACGAGTTGCAGGAACTCGGACCGGTAGCCGAACTTGTCCTCGCCCCTGGATCCTTGAGCGATTGTCAGCACGTCGTCATAGGAGAACGCGTCGACATTGACGGCCCCGCGTAGTAGCTGCCCGAAACCGGCGACGGCGGTGGCGAAGCGCGCCTCGGCCGGGGCGGCGGCGAAGCTGACGGCGGCGTCGGCCATGATCGGCTGTTCCATCAGCCTGCTCTTCGCCTCCCCCGGCAGCTTGTAGCGCAGGCGGAACAGGGCGATTTCGCCATTTTCCTCGCCCGTTGCCACCTTCGGCTTGCCGTAACGCAGATCGTCGATCAGGCGGGATTCGCTGCCCGGTGCGGTGATCTCGTAAAGCGCGGTGACCTCGTGGCCGCTGCCGACCTCGCCCGCATCCACCTTGTCATTGTTGAAATCCTCGCGGGCCAGCAGGCGGGTCTCGTAGCCGATCAGCCTGTATTCCGCGACATAGGCCGGATTGAACTCGACCTGGATCTTAACGTCGTTGGCGATGGAAAACAGGGTCGAGCCCATCTCGTCGACCAGCACCTTGCGCGCCTCCATCAGATTGTCGATGTAGGCGGCATTGCCGTTACCGGCCTGGGCCAGAACCTGCATGCGGTCGTCCTTGTAGTTACCGGTGCCGAAACCCAGGATCGAGAGATAGACCCCGCTCTCGCGCTTGCGCGAGATGTAATCCTCAAGCGTGCTGTTTTCGGTATGGCCCACATTGAAATCGCCGTCGGTGGCCAGGATCACGCGGTTGAGCGCCTCCTTGTCGAAATTTTCCTCGGCCAGCGCATAGGCCTGGCGGATGCCCTCGGCGCCGGCGGTGCTGCCCCCGGCCCGGAAACTTTCCAGCGCCGCCATGATTTTGCGTTTTTCGGACCCCTTGGTCGGCTCCAGCACCACGCCGGCGGACCCGGCATAAGCGACGATGGAAATGGTATCCGCCTCGCCCATCTGGTCCACCAGCATGCCCAGCGATTTTTTCAAAAGCGGCAGTTTGTCCTGGCTGTTCATCGAGCCGGAGGTATCCACCAGGAACACCAGATTGGCCGCCGGGCGATTTTCCACCGGGATGTCATAACCCTGCAGGCCGATGCGGACGATCTGCGTGCCCTTGTCCCAGGGCGTGTCGTAGACCGCGATATCGGTCTGGAACGGCTCGTTTTTGCTGTTCGGAAGCTCATAGTCATAGCTGAAATAATTGATCAGCTCCTCGGTGCGCACCGCATCCTTGGGCGGCAAGACATTTTCCCGCTCCAGATAGCGCCGGACCACCGAGTAGGCGGCCGTATCGACGTCGATCGAGAAGGTCGAGACCGGCTCCGCCGAGACCTGTTTCACCGGATTGTCCTTGAATTCCCCGTATTTCTCGTTCTCGGTGCCCGGCTGTGGCGGAACCGGCATGATCTGGTCGTTCGCGATAATGCCGTAACCGGCGGCGCCGCCGGCGTCGTAGCCGGAGACCATCTTTTCCCTGGACATGGACTCGGCCATTATCGACGCCGCGGGGGCGGATGACGCCTTGGCGGGTGGCGCCTTGGCCTCCTCGCGCTC
>CBFDDT010000339.1:0-2053 GCA_965603635.1 uncultured bacterium
ATAGCGCCCGCCAGCATGGCGGCGGCGTGCCGCGCCTCGACGATAGCGGCGCGGCGGCGCGGGCGATCGCCGAACTAACGGCCAGGGATATACCGGAATCGGGCCTGCGATTCGGGCCCGGCGGCGAGATTACAGGCTTTGCCGGGTCCGCGGAGGGCAAGGAAAAACCGGATGACGCGGGCGGCGCCATCCGGCTCTATTGATTAAGCCGAAAGCCCGCGTCAGCAGGGCGCTTCGGCGCTCTCGCAACTGCCGGACGCGCCGGCATGTTCGGTGGACGCGAACAGCACATTGTCGCCCATCAGCGCGGCGTACTGGGCATTGGCGTCTTCCGTGATCGCCGTGAATGCCGCCAGATCGTCGCCCTTCAGCGCCGTGCCGGTAGGCAGATGCATGCGGCGCGAATTAATGAACTTGCCGTTGCGGATTACCTCGTAATGCAGATGATTGCCGGTCGACCGCCCGGTCGTGCCCACATAACCGATCACCTGGCCCTGAGTTACCCGCTTGCCCTTGCGGATGCCGCGGGCGAAACCGCTCATATGGGCATAGGCCGTCTGGTAGGTGCCGTTATGGCGGATACGCACATAGTTACCATAGCCGCCCTTCCTTCCCGCATAATTGACCGTGCCGTTGCCGGCCGCGTAAATCGGGGTGCCGCGCGGGGCCGCGAAATCGGTGCCGGTATGCAGCTTGGTGTAGCCAAGAATCGGATGTTTACGGTTGCCGTAGTTGGAACTGAGCCTCGCCCCGTTGATCGGGGTGCGCATCAGGGTGCGGCGGACGCTTTTGCCATCGGGGTCGAAATAATCGATCGTTCCCTTGGCGGTCTCGAACCGGTAGAGGATTTTTTCCTTGCCGCTCAGCGTCATCGAGGCGCGCAGGATATTGCCGCTGCGCACCAACTCGCCGGTCTCGTCCATATATTGCTCGTACAGGACGGAAAAACCGTCGCCGGTGCGGATGTCCCGCTGGAAGTCGACGTCGAAGCTGTAGACCTGGATCAGGTTGGCTAGCACGCCGGGCGGGACGCCCGCGGATTCACCGGCCAGGAACAGGCTGTTCTCGATGATGCTTTCGGCGGCCGCGACTTCCAGGGTCAGCGGATGCTCGATCGTCTCAGAGACATATCCTTCTTCGGCCTTGCTCACCAGCACGTCGCGCTCGACGTTCTCGATCAGCATCATGGAAACCAGTTCGGCGGCGCCTTCCGGGTCGGGCGACGGCCGCAGGGTCAGGATAATCTTGTGTCCGGGCTTGAGATAGCGAGGCTTGAAAATCTTGCTCATTTCCGTAATGGCGGCGTGGGCATCGCCGCGCGCGGCGCCAGCGTCCGTCAACATCGCCATCAACGTATCGCCATCGCTCACCGTGAGTTCGCGCTCATATGTCACCGAAAGCTGCGCCGACTCGGTCGTGCTGTCTTGCATGTAATAGGCAAGCTGGGCCGGTGCGGGTGTTCCGGATGGGGCGGTTTCGGTCAGCAGCGGCGCATCGCTGGCGGCCTGTGTTGTCGACAGGGACATAAAGCCGGCAAAAGAGAGGGCCACGCCGATACCCAAAACTGCCATAAAGGTAAGATGTTTTTTCATGGATAACTTCGAACTGTTAGAAATCAAGGTAAGAGTCTAGTGAAATTTTCACGCAAGCCAAGGATTCAATTGTGACAATGCTTAGGCCTCCCCTTTATGTCAATGGATTAGTAAAAATCTAATGAAGAAATCCCGATGTTAATCTTCCGTTAGTAATTTTTTGTCCTGTGGAACACAAGAAAAAGGTGCAGATCAACATAGGCCGGTAAAAAATGTGGCGCCATGGCGGCCAAAAATGGCGATATTTCAATGCGTCGGAATTTTACAGCGGTCCCTTGATAAAAAATTTGACAGGGTTTGGTGGGGGGGGTATACACCCGCCTCGCAGCACGGCGCGGCCTGGTCCGCATCCCGTGCTGTATTGGTCTTTAACAGGCTAGGTTTGGGCGGTACATGCCGCCCGCCACGTTCTTTGACATTGTATTTACGAGAAGGGATGCTTGGGCGGCGGTTGTGTTGTC
>CBFDDT010000340.1:0-2027 GCA_965603635.1 uncultured bacterium
TTTTTTTGGGCGCGAATTTGCACGAATTTACCGATTTTTACCCCCGTTTTCACCCCTATGGAGCGGGCTCAATCGATACTGAAGTATACAAAACGGCCTCCCAGAACCGATACTCCAGCATCGTTTTCGATACTTTAGCATACCAACCGGCCGCCCCAATCGAGGGCCTCCGAAAATGCCGTAACCTCTTTTCGGACAAGGACTTACGCACACGCCGAAAGTTGTTAGAACTCTAACAATCTCCGGAGCCCAAAATCGGCCCTGGCGCTATCAAAAACGGCGAAAATCGGGAAACGGCCGAAAACCGCCCTGAGGGCAAACGCCCCAAACCCCTCGCGCCAAGCCGCCATGACGCAAAAAACGCATAACCTCTTTATTTACAAGGACTTACGGCTCGCCAGAACCCGCCGGATTTTGTTAGAGTTCTAACAATCGGCGAGATGACAACGGTTTTGAACGCAGAGGACGCGGAGAACGCAGAGAACGGCGTCAATCAGGGTAACGGCCAACGGCAACGGCCCGTTCCGAGCCGCGACCGCAAGGGAGCGGAACGCTGAGAACGGCCTGAATCCGAGTAACAGCAAACGCCAACGGCCCGTTCCAAGCCGCGACCGCCAGCCAGGTGCACGTGATTCGGCATCAGGCACCAGGCCCGGATCGTCACACGGTGCTCGGCGCACGAGGCGGCCATCAGGCGAACGTACGTCTCGTAATCCTCGTCGTCGAAGAACGTCCGCTGCCGCCGATTGCCGCGCTGCGTGATGTGATGCGGCACCCGCGCGGCCACCACTCGTGCGATTCGGGTCATGCCTCCAGCCTACCCGCCACGCCCCCCCATGCGAGCGAAAAACATGGGTACCGTCCCCAGGTTTGCCCAATCCGGCGACCCAGGCCGCGATGAACGCCTTGGCGGGACAACCCCTGCAAGTTCGGTTGTGCGCTTTTGAAGACCCGGCGGATCACTCCAAGACCGCTTATCCTGTCTTCGACAATGTCACGCTCGGAAAGTTCGACGTCGGCGATCTCGACTTCGATGACGATATCGACAACGCGGACATCGGTAAGACTGGCGGCTCGTTTAACGGCGCCGGGGGCTCCGGCAAGGTTTATCTCGACGGCGACATCGATTGCGACGGCGACGTCGACAATGCCGACCTCGGGTTTGTGGGTGGCGCCTTTACCGGTGCGCTCGCCGGAAACCTGACCGACAGCCCCACCCTGGCCGACCTGGTCTACGACCCTGCCAGCGGCAACGTCAAGCTTGACCCCAGCGAGGCGGACGGTGGCGTCATCTGCTCGTTCCAATTTGAGAACGACGCGGGCACCTTCGTCCCGACCGAATACATCAGCCTGGTCGGTACGGGGTCGTTTGGAGGCCCCTTCGAGGAAGCCACGACGCTCGTGGTCGGCGATACCGATGGTATGTGGGTCGGCTTCAACGTTATCACAGACCTTGGCGACATCTTCCCGGCCGGGATGCTCACCGTCGAAGAGTTGGAGGCCTACCTGACGACCGCGGTCTACACCGGGGCACAAGGCAGCGGCCAGCAGATAATCGATCTGGTGGTGATCCCCGAGCCGGCGACGCTGGCCCTTCTGGGTCTTGGCGGTCTCGGACTGCTCGCCCGCCGCCGCCGGCGGCAGTAAGGCAGAGCAGGAGAAAGTAGAGGCGGCACAGCGCACAAAGCGCGGCGGGTTTCCATACCCGCCGCGCTTTCCAGTGGTCGCGTGATAGATCGTCATTATAGGATTCCGGGGACACGCGACTTGTCTCCGTGGCTGTTTGGGTTTCGGGCCGGGCGCGCGCTTGCGCAGGGCGCGGTGCAATCGGGACTCCACCTGGGGATGAACGCCGCGTCGCCCGCCGGCCGGCCCGTCCGGGTCCGCAACCGCAGCCGCCCCCGCCCGGCTCCGACAAGCGCCAACTCGTCCTGGCCTTCGCCAGACCCCCGCCGTGACGCCCCATGGGAAAACGGGTGTGGCAAGTTTTTCTGGCGAGCGCAGGCGGTTGTAGCGCCGGGCTTTAT
>CBFDDT010000341.1:0-2001 GCA_965603635.1 uncultured bacterium
GTAGTAGAATTCCGACATCATGTGCTCGACCGTGTGGTCTTCGGTAACGTAGTTCCCGCCCGGCCCCACTTTCCGAATCGTGTCGAGTCCGAGCGCTCCCTCGCCGACCTCGATTCCCGCGATCCGGAAGAAGGCCGGGCCTCCCTGATCGTTCAGCGGCGCCCACAAATTGCGCAACCAGACTCCGTCATGGGCGTAGACCGCGATACGCCGGTTGCCGCCGCCATGGGCGCGGACCAGATCGGCGATTTCGGCGGCGAACAATTGTACTCGCTCATCGGTCCGGTCGCCGGACAGGAAGTAGAGGAAGCTGATGGCCGGGCGGACCTCGTCGACGACCTCTATCCCGTCGGACAGGTGCTCGCAGCCATGGAAATCGAACAGCACCACCGGCCCCTCGGTGGGGATGAAGCAATAGCGGCAGCGGTAATGCAGGGTCCAGACAGCCATGTTGCGCGTGCCGGTGGCGTAGCGGATATTGACCGGGTCGAACAACAGGCAGCCGGCGAGATCGCGGCTACGCAATTGTTCACGAACCCGCGCCAACCGGTAGGCCCGCAACCGGGACATATCGGGCGCGGGGAGATTGTCGTGCAGTGTCGCGGAAAACTCGACGGGGTCGATCGGCAGCCCGCCCACGCCATTCGCGGTTCGATCCATATTCCGACCCTTCCCGGCAAATTCATCGGTTATCCGGGCGGACTTCAACCCGGATTTGCCGGGCCGTCAAGCGGAAAGGCAAGCGCCGGTTCAGGCCACGCTTTGACGCTTCAGCAATTCGGGGAAATATTCGCGCAGTTTCTGGATTTTCGGCGCGGAAAAACAGGCGATATAAGGCTGGGCCGGGTTTAGCGCGACGTAATCCTGATGGTGGGGCTCGCCCTCGTAGAAGGCATCGAGCAAGGCAACCTCGGTGACGATGGGCGCGGAAAACGCCTCCGCCTCATTGAGCTGGCGGATATAGCTTTCCGCCACCTCGCGCTGGACCGCATCCATATGAAAGATGACCGAGCGGTATTGCGTGCCGATATCGTTGCCCTGGCGGTTCATCTGGGTCGGGTCGTGTGCGATGGCGAAAAAGATTTTCAGAATCTTGCCATAGCTGATGCGCGAGGGGTCGAAGCGGACCATGACCACCTCCGCATGGCCGGTGTCGCCGCCGCAGACCGCCCGGTAATTCGCGGTATCCTCGGCCCCGCCGGCATAGCCGGAGACGACCTCGGTGACGCCGTCGATCAGCCGGTAAATCCCGTCGATGCACCAGAAACAGCCGCCGCCCAGTATGGCAACATTACCGTCGCCCACCACGGAAAGGCCGAAATCCGTTTCCGCATCGGGAAGCTTGTCGGGCCTGACCTTCAGGCTGCTGTTCGACAAATCCTTGAAACCGTAACCGAGAACCATGGTTCACCCACCCCGTGCGTTCGAGCCGCCGGAAAATCGACTATATAAAAAATAGGTAGCCCCCGGGCCATTTCAATGGGAGACGGCGAGGGCGCCGTCAGTCCGGGTTCGCCTGACGCTCATAGCGCCAGACATTGGCGGGGGGGAAGTTGCGCCAGACGCGCCTGGTTTTTTTGCCGCCGATGCCATAGCGCCGCGCGACCTCAACGGGAACGGGCGGTTCGCCCCAATAGGTGAACTGCACATAGACACCGCCCATGCCCAGCGCGGCAAACACCTCGGTCGTTATGTCGTGGCGGACTTTTTCCGGCAGGTTACGAAGCGGCAACCCGGAAATTACCGCATCCACATGGTCGATGCCGACATCCGCCAGACTCTGACGCATATACTGGGCATCCCCTTCAACAATCATCACCTTGGGAAAGCGCTTGCGCAGATGGGCGGCGAGGGCCGGGTCGCGTTCGATCACGATCAGCTTGTGGCTCGGCACGCCGGCGGCCAGGATCGCGCTGGTCAGGCTACCGGTGCCGCCGCCGAGTTCGACGCAAACGCTGTACTCATCCGGCAATTCCGCCGCCATGGCCCGGCCGAGTCGGC
>CBFDDT010000342.1:0-1982 GCA_965603635.1 uncultured bacterium
CTGGCCTCCCAGCGGAAGCGGTTGACCGCCATCACGAAGCTGCCCTCGTCGCGCAGCCAGGCCATGTCGCCGGCCGGCACCAGCGCGTCCTGCAACGCCGCCGCGATGACCGTCAGGTCGCCCAGATCCTCGGCCCGCAGCCGTAGCGGTTTATAGCCGTTGTCGCCCATGGCCGGTCCTCGGTTATTCGCCGCCGACGCGTTCGATATCGGCGCCGCAGGCCTTCAGTTTTTCCTCGATCCGCTCATAGCCGCGATCGATGTGATAGACCCGGTTTATCACGGTTTCGCCCTCCGCCGCGAGCCCCGCGATGACCAGCGACGAGGAGGCCCGCAGGTCGGTCGCCATCACCGGCGCGCCGGTCAGCTTGCCGACCCCGCGCACCATGGCCGAGGACTGATGCACATTGACGTTGGCGCCCATCCGGACCAGCTCGGGCACATGCATGAAGCGGTTCTCGAAGATCGTCTCGGTGATCATCGAGGCGCCCTCGGCGATGCTCATCAGCGCCATCATCTGGGCCTGCATGTCGGTGGGAAAGCCAGGGTAGGGCTCGGTCATTACATCGACCCCGATCAGCCCGTTGCGGCGGCTGACCTTCAACCCGTTCGCGGTCTCGGTGATCTCGACGCCCGCCTTGTCCAGCGCCTCGGCCACCGAATCGATGATGTCCAGCCCGACCCCGGTCAGCTCCACCGCGCCGCCGGTCGCGGCCGCCGCCATGGCGAAGGTGCCGGCCTCGATACGGTCGGCCACCACGCGATGTTCCGCCGCGTGCAGCGCGTCAACGCCCTGAATGATCAGGGTGTCGGTGCCGATGCCCTCGATCTTCGCGCCCATGGCGACCAGGCATTTCGCCAGATCCGCGACCTCGGGCTCGCGCGCGGCGTTGACCAGTTTGCTCTCGCCCCGGGCGAGGCTTGCCGCCATCACCAGGTTTTCGGTCGCGCCCACCGACACGAACGGGAACACGTAATGCCCGCCCCGCAAGCCCTTGGGCGCTTTTGCATGGACGTAACCATTGGCGAGTTCGATCTCGGCCCCCAGCGCCTCCAGCCCCTTCAGATGCAGATCGACCGGCCGCGTGCCGATGGCGCAGCCGCCGGGCAGCGACACCCGCGCCTCGCCGCAGCGCGCCACCAGCGGCCCCAGCACCAGGATGCTGGCCCGCATCTTGCGCACCAGATCGTAGGGCGCGGTGGTGCTGGTGATTTCCCTGGCGGTCATCTCCAGCACGTGGCCGGCGCCGGAATCGCGCATGCCGATCTGCACGCCATGCTGCATCAACAGCTGCACCAGCGTGGTGATATCGGCCAGGAACGGCAGGTTGGTGAGGGTCAATGTCTCGTCGGTCAGCAGGCTCGCCGTTATCAGGGGCAACGCCGCGTTCTTCGCGCCGCTGATGCGGATCGAGCCCTTGAGCGGCCGGCCGCCGCGAATGCGTATCTGGTCCATGAAGTTCCTTGCGTGTCGGGCCGCCCTCAATCGCACGGCCGAGGATGTTCTAGCCCATGATTTTGGCGCTCACAAGGCAGGCTTTAAAGCATTGTCCACTTGCGTGGGCGGCGCCGGCCGGATGGTGGAGCGGGCCGGGGCGACCTTACCGGATAAATCGTTATTCAGGCTTTTCCTCACGCCCGCGTTGCTGGGCCTTGCGTTTGCGCAGGTTCTCGCGCAGCGCCGCGGCGCGACGGGCCTCCCTGTCTTCTTCCTTCTGCTGCCTGGACGAGCTCTCGTCACGGCTTTTTTCCGTCCGTTTGTTCATATGATCCAGATGTCAGTGTCCAGGCCCGGCTGTCAAGCATCAGATAAAGAGCTCAATTGGTTGCTTGCATGCCGCCATACCCTGTGGCATAAACCGCCCGCGCGCCGCAATGGAGCGCAAACCCGCGCATGCGGAGCCGCCGTAGCTCAGGGGTAGAGCACACCATTGGTAATGGTGGGGTCGGGTGTTCAATTCACCCCGGCGGCACCATTTTTCC
>CBFDDT010000343.1:0-1953 GCA_965603635.1 uncultured bacterium
TTGCATCGAACCGCAGCGCGATATCGCCCAACACGATCTTGGACCAGGCGTCGAGTGCATGGGCCCCGCCGGGCCGGGCGGCGGCGAAGGCCCGCCACATGCCCGGCCCCGCATTGCCGGTCAGCAGAATCGTCCCCACGCCCGCCGACGCGCCGTCCTCCGGTCCAATATGAAATGCTCCGCGCGGCAACAGGCCGTGGGCAGCGAGGGCGGTGGTCAGGTCGTCATACCATTGCGGCATTGGTCGCTCACGACTGGGTAAGGGTTGAACTACAGAATCTCCAGCACCGATTCCGGCGGCCGACCGATGGCTACCTTGCCATCGTTCACCACGATCGGCCGTTCGATCAGGATCGGGTTTTCCACCATCGCCGCGATCAGCGCCGCGCGGTCAAGGGCTTCGTCGGCCAGGTTCAGCGCCGTGTAGGGCTCTTCCTTGCGGCGCATCAACTCGCGCGGGTCCATGCCCAGTTTCCCGAGGAACCCGTCCAGTGTCGCCGCATTCGGGGGCGTGCTCAGATATTCGATGATCTCCGGTTCGATGCCCTTGTCGTTCAGTAACTGCAACGTCTGGCGCGACTTGCTGCACCGTGGATTGTGATAAATGGTAACGCCCATGCCCTCAGGCTCCCTCGTTGATCCCGTCTCTCCGTTGCATGCCTCGCAACGGCCACCGGGTCAAGAGGAAGCCGCAAGGCGCGGAGCGTCAGCCGGCCGGGTTAGGGCGCCCGCCCCGCCCAGAGACCGCCCTGCAGGTGACCGCCCGCGGTGTCGCTGTCCCGGATGGTCGCCGCGACCTCCAGGGCGCCGGCGCCGTAAAATGCGCCGGCCAGCGATCCAGTATAAACCCTTGGCTTGGGGAACTCCGACAGGGTCACCGTCACCTCCCCGACGAAGACGTTGCCGGCAATCCGTCCCTCGCCGGTCAGTTCCACATTGAAGGGCGCGCCGGATATGGAGCCGGGGGCCGGTGTTAAGAGTACGAACGTGCCCCGGGTGAAATCGGCGGCGATCCGGATCCTGGCGCCGGCGGCCCTCGCGATCACCAAGCTGACGTCCGAGCCACCCGCGGTGAAGGTCGTGGACCAGCGCCCCTCGAATGTTCCCTCGTAGACCGCCGAGCCGAGTACCGGCACGGTCATCGGCAGGGTCCGCATCCCCCCATGGATCGCGTCGAAGGACTGGTAGTTCCGGTCGGGCCCCTGCGTGCGCAGCGAGATCAGCGCGAAGGTTCCGTGTTGCGGCGCCGCCGGATCGGCATCGTGGATCGCGAGCCGGTGATCGCAGTCAGTGAGCTCCTGACAGCCGATATAGGCGCCAGTGGCCGCATCGAACGACAATGCGCGGCTGTGCGCGGCCCCGGTGCCGACCTCCTTGTACCGTAATATCCATTCGTTGGCCCCGGCATTGAAGGTCATCGCCGTCAGCGCCGCCTGGTCCCGCGCGAAATGCCGTTCGGTGATCTGGGCGACGGGAAAGCGCCAGTATCCGCCCCTGGCATGCAAAGTCTCGATCCCCATCCCCGGCGCCACCGGCGCGGTGTTCGGCATCACATAGGGATCACCCTCCGTGCCGCGGCCGGTGACCGTCATGTCGCCGATATCGACGGAGGGTGGGGCTATTGGCGGCGTGCCCCCGCCGCACCCCGCGAGGCCGGCGAACAAGACTGGCAGCACCGATTTTCGGATAAGCGAATGCATGGCAACCTCCTTAAGTCCGGGTATCGTTATCGTCGTGCCCGGCACCCGTCATGATATCACAAACCGGGGGGCTTATCGACACCCCGCCGGTGGCGTCCGCACCCGCAGGAAAATTGTCCGTGACGCGCGCCATGCCCCCGTGCATCATGCGGCCTCCAACATCGATTGCACCGCCCCTTGAAAAACAGTCTCTCGACTTTCGCCGCCGGGATGTCCGGTAACCTGCGCGGCATTGCATGGATGGCGCTGTCCA
>CBFDDT010000344.1:0-1933 GCA_965603635.1 uncultured bacterium
GCGTTGAGCGCCAGCAGGTTGGTCTGGCCGGCGATGTCGTTGATCAAAGTCACCACCTCGCCGATGCGCTGCGCGGCCTCGGCCAGCCCCTGAACCGTGTCGTTGGTCTTGCGGGCCTCTTCGACCGCGTTGCCGGCAATCTGGGCCGACTGGGTGACCTGACGGCCGATCTCGCCGATCGAGGCGCCCAGTTCCTCGGATGCGGTGGCGACCGTCTGGACGTTGCCGGCGGCCTGCTCGGCGGCGGACGCCACCGACTGCGACTGCGCGCTGGTTTCGTCGGCGGTGGAGGTCAGGGCCTGCGCCGTCGCCTCCAACTCCGTCGAGGCGGCGCTCAGTGTCTTGATGACCACGTCCGCGTCGTTGCTGAATTCCCCCACGGTCTTTTCCATGATTTCGGCCTGGCGGGCCCGATTGGCCTGCTGCGCAATCTCCTCCGCGGCCAATCGCTTGGCGTCACGGATGCGCTCCTCGAACAAACGCAGGGCGGTCCCGACAAGTCCGAATTCGTCGCCACGTTTTTCGTCAAGTTTCAGATCGAGGCTTTCCTCATCCACCGTGTCCTTGGCGGTGGCGAAAGCGCTGAGCAGGTCGATATCGTTCTGCAGGGCGCCGAGTCCGCCACTGACGCGCCGGTAAAGCAAGAGCCCGCCGAAGGCCGCGGCGATAAGCCCGATAACGCCCGCCAACGATACCCGGTACATCAGGCCCGTGTTGTCATCGACAATTGCCGCTGCAACATCGCGTTGATGCCCGATATTCTCGGTCACATCCGCCTCGACTATGGCGACAAGTTCATCCGTCGCCTCGCCGATCTCCGCGGCGACAGTATCGAAGGCCAACATCATCTTATTGCCTTCCGCCGGCCCGTAATCGATATAGGCGCGGGCCATGCGGCGGCCGGTCTCGTAATAGGGTTCGAAGGCCTTTTCGGCGCGATCCACCGCTTCCATGACGGATCCATGGGTGCCGGCGACCTCCTCATGAGCTTCGCTCGAGAGCAACTGGCGCGCGCGGGTGACATCTTCGCGGAATTTTACAGCGTAGACGTCCGCCTCGTCGAGGCCGTCGTTCAGCCCGTCCAGGCCGCGGGTCGCCGAGATATCGGTGATCCATTGCTGCACCTGGATGACGTCGACCTTGATATCCTTGATGGTCAGCAGCAGCGGCAGTTCGGTGCCGCCGATCTCCCCGAGTTCACCCGCGGAACGCCCAAGCTCGACGCCCTGGGACCGCACCTCCGTGAAGACCATGACGCCGGCAAGCCCGAACAGGGCGAGGATTACAACGATGGTTCCTGTGAGTCTGGCTCTGATGGTTCCGAAATTCATGGCGCGCTCCTTATGCACTAAAAAACCCCGCTGCCTCCCGGACAGCACCGGCCCGCCAAATTTCTGACCCTCAAATTATTAATTACCCATAAATATAATGTGGGAATATAAATGTCAGGTTAACAGATTCGCCCACTTAGGGCCTTTTTCGAAAGAAAACCGGAACGCTGGTATAGCGTTCCGGCAAGTCGGAGATTACCCAAGAGTCTTCAAAAATATCGTCTCAATACCCGGCGTCGAGGCTGTCCACGGAGAGCTGCGAGCGCCAGGCCGTGGCGGATTCGTTGATCGCATACATCAAACCGGTCTGATCGTCCCAGCCGGCGCCGCTATCCGCCTCGTCGAAATCGGCGTCAACCGTGAAAAGATCCACCGCGTTAGATGCCTGCTCGTCATTTTTCGCAAATCGTCCCAAAACTCGTTACACCTCATTGTTTGCGCCAAGATCGCGGCGGCGCCGTCGTTGTTTCATGACGCCAACCTGCGCCCCGCGCGTTGGAGCGACCGTTTGAAGGTAAGTGTTAATTCAGGGAATCCGCGAACAGCAAGCCGCGACCATCGCGCACCGGGAACTTACGAATGTTACAGAACGGCTACAAAGC
>CBFDDT010000345.1:0-1923 GCA_965603635.1 uncultured bacterium
CTGCCGGCGGCGACCGCGAAAACCTATATCGACACCAGGCACGAGCGGCTGCTGGCGCGCATCGCGGCAATTCGGTTCGATTCCAAAAGGATATTCCGGTTCATCGCATTGGCGCCGGGCGAAGGGGTCGCCAATCTACCCGGCGCTTTCCAGGAAACGATCGCCAGTTTCCGTACACTCAGTAAAGCCGAAGCCGCCGCCGTGCGGCCCTGGCGCGTCAAGATCGCCCGGATTCAACCCGGCGATACCGCCTGGAGTCTTGGACGTCGCATGCCGTTCACAAAGTTCCAGACCGAATATTTTCAGATGTTGAACGGCCTGGAAGAAGGCGACCACCTGATCGCCGGAAACAAAATGAAACTGATTGTCGAGGGGTAATGCGAGTGCCGCGGGTCTTTCTTCTTTCCCTGTTCATGGCGTTGCCGCTGCTGGGCGGTTGCGAGATCAATCCCGAGACCGGCAGCCTGGTCTTCAACACGGTCAAGCCGGAAGATGAAAAAGAGATAGGCGCCGAGGCGCACCGGCGGGTGCTGACTGAATTTGGCGGAGTCTATTACGACCCCGCATTGGCGGCTTATGTCGAGCGGGTCGGACGGAAAATGTCCGAGCAGAGCAAAATCCGCAATTTCGAATATCGATTCACCATCCTGGACAGCCCCAGCATCAACGCCTTCGCGCTGCCCGGAGGCTATATATATGTTACCCGCGGGCTGCTGGCATTGATCAGCAGCGAGGCGGAGCTGGCAAGCGTTCTGGGCCATGAATTGGCGCATGTGACTGCCCGGCACGGTGCGCAACGATTGAGTCGAATGAAGGCCGAGGAACGATTTTGCGCCGCCTTCCTGTGCGACTTCGAGCTTCCCGTGCTCAGCGACATGGCGGCCATCGGCATGGACCTGACTTTCGGCGGCTTTACGCAGGATCAGGAACTCGAAGCCGATGAACTCGGCATACGCTATTTGCAGCGGGCCGGATACGACCCTCATTCCATGACCTCGTTCCTGAAAAAGCTGAAAGCCCAGACCGATCTGGAGGCGGAGTTCGCGGGCCTGACCCTGGAGCAACGCAAGGTCCACGGCTATTCCTCTACCCATCCGCTGACGGAGGATCGGATCGCCCAGTCGAGCGAGCTAACCGGCGATTTGGAAGGCGACCCCGATACCGTGGGCAAGCGCGACTATCTGATCGCCATCGACGGCCTGCTATACGGCAATCGTCGCGAATACGGCTTCGTTACCGGCAAGAGCTTTCTTCATCCGATCCGCCGTGTCGCCTTCGACGTACCTGAAGGCTACACACTCTATCCCGACAGTCGGCGCGTGACCATCATCGGCGCCGATGGCGCAATAGTATTGTTTGAGCCATCGAGCAAGCTGGTGCGCGGCCCCGTCCTGGATTACCTGGAGGCAATCTGGGCGGAAGGTATTGTGCTACAGGATCCGCGGCGGTTGACGATTAACGGCATGGAGGCGGCAACCGGATGGATGCGCAGCGAAACCAAACATGGCCTTGTCGATTTCCGGCTGGTCGCCATCCGGGTCGAGGCTGGGGTGATTTACCGCTTTCTGTTTATCTCGCCATCGGCGATGACGCCACGGCTGAGCGAGGGGATGCGCGGCATTACATACAGCTTTCGCATGGTCGGCGAAAAAGAAGCTGCTCAGCTACAGCCACTGCGTATAAGAATTGTAAGCGCGGGCAAAAGCGACACCTTGAGCGGCCTGGCCTCGCAATGTGGCTTTACCGACCACGCCGTGCGGCGTTTCTCGGTACTCAACGATCTCGACGGCCAGACCGCCATCGAACCGGGACACATCGTAAAGCTGGTCAAAAAGTAGCCGGATAAAATTGCCCGCAATTTCAAGGGGCGAGCAGCTTTATCCGGACACATGGAAACGCGGAAAGCGATTCCATGTGTCCGGA
>CBFDDT010000346.1:0-1911 GCA_965603635.1 uncultured bacterium
CTCGGCTTGCCCTTCGTTACAAAACCGAACCGGGCCGCCTTGATATTCTGCTCAAGCGGGTGGATGTCGTACCGGTATCACTGGCCATAGCCCAGGCGGCCATAGAAAGCGGCTGGGGCACATCGCGATTCGCAACGCGAGGGAACGCCATTTTCGGGCAATGGACGACGGCCGGCGGCAAGGGTCTTGTGCCGACGGCACGCGAGGAAGGCAAAACTCACAAAGTCCGCGCATTCGACCGCCTGTCGGATTCCGTGGCCGCCTATATTCTGAACCTCAACACCCACCGGGCATACCGTGGACTGCGCGCGATGCGCCGGGAGGCACGGGAAAAAGGGATGCGGCCGGATGGCCTGACGCTGGCGGCAGGGCTGGAGAAATACTCCGAAAAAGGCATGGAGTATGTAGAACTCCTGCGCGACATAATCCGGGTGAATCGGCTGTCGCCACTGGACGACGCCATTCTCAGCGACGATTTAATCGGATTCGACTCGGGCGCCTGACACCAGCACACCCATCCCGTTTTACCCAGCCGAATAATACTGCATGCCCCACCAGCGGATTCGCTTGCCGCCGGTCGGTATCGTGCAGTTGACACGCCAGGAGCCGGGCGGGAACGCCTTGCTGAAATGTAGCTCATAGCGCCCGTCCCCCAGACTGGTCAGGGAAATTTCGACAAATTCCTCGCCCGCGCTGGAGTGGAAACAATGCAGATTACGGGTGCGCCCCACGGACTGGTCGATGGTAAATCCGATGACCGAAGGCTCGTTGCCCTGGATATAGGGATCGACCGGGCTGACATCGCGCAGCGGCAATCCCAGCGTATCGATGCGCTTAGCGAACTCGGTTTCGGTTCCGTATTTTCCGTTGATCGAAAAACGCGGCAGCATATGGCGGTCCAGGGCTTCGTTGACGGTCCCTGAATGTTGACCGAAGGCGGCCTTGAAACCGGCCGCGGTGACGGCATCGCGAATCGCGAGGCTCATTTCACCATGAGGGTAGGAGAACAGCGTCGGCCGCGCGCCCAATTCGTCCTCGATACGCCGGACCGAACGTTCGATATCGGCCTGGATCTCTTCGGGCGACAGGTCAACCAGGTGGGCATGGGCGGCGCCATGCGCGCCGATAGTTACGCCCGCATCCCTGAGCTCGCGAATCTGGTCCCAGGTCATGAAACCGGGTCCGCCATTATCGATGGAGTCGGTCGATACAAACAGGGTGAAGGGCAGATCCGCCTTCTTCAGGAGCGGCCAGGCCACGTCATAGGCCGAGCGATAGGCATCGTCGATGGTGATCGCGACCGACCGGTTGGGCAGTATCTGACCGCCGAACAGGGCCGTGACAATGTCCCGCGCCGGAACAACGTTATACCGGCTGCCAGCCAGGGTTTCGACATGTGCGCCGAACTGGCCTGCGGCGATGCTGGTTTCCGGATAGCGGGCTTCGCCGAAACGCTGATAGTTGAGCACAACCGCCGACTGTCCGGCGCCGGTTTGCGCCAGTCCGTGACGCGGTGAAACCAGGCTGAAGGCCACCGCCAGCAGAGCCAGGGCAAGGATCGGCCTTATTTTCCGTATCATCCGTGCAACCCCCCTTCGGTGGTTGTTCATTTCGCGCTGTAATATTGCATGCCCCACCAGCGGAACCGCTTGCCGCCGGTTGGCATGGTGCAGTTGATGCGCCAGGTTTCCTTCAGGGACGATCCGTTGATCGCGGCTTCATAGCTGCGCTCACCGATTTCCTTGAGGTCCAGTTGCCCTTGGCTGGAATGGAAGCAGTTGAACCCGCGGATGCGGCCCGCCGCCGGGTCTATGGTAAAGGCGAATTTCGTTGGCGCGGCTCCGGTCACCATGGGATCCGCCGGGATAACGTCGGTCAGCGGCAGGGCCAGGGTGTTAATACGCATCAGGA
>CBFDDT010000347.1:0-1910 GCA_965603635.1 uncultured bacterium
AATAGGTAATCTATATCCCTTACTCTGCACAATAGAGGTTAGTCCATTATATCCACAATAATAATAAGGATATTATGGCTGGTTAGAGTGGCATTGAAATGGGCAGATAAACCTATTCAAAAATGCCGTGAACTAAATTCTTTGTGCGGGAGTATGAATCGTGAAGTTTTTCAACAGTCTCAGAATCGCTACGGTCGGCTGGATATTCGTCGGGGTCCTCCTCGCGGGCGGCGGTGTTCTAATATTCAATGCCATCAATATCAGCAACGATGTCGCCCAGGTCGATGCCGCCTGGGAAACATTCCAGAAATCCAAGAACGACAAGGCGGACGCCGCGACGGCGCTGCGCACCAATCTTGGCTATGGCGGCATGATTCATCAGTTCAAGAATTTCGTAATTCGCCAGGACCAGCCCCGGATTCGCAAGGTCCAGGCCAAAATGGGCGCCGCGCAGGCCGCCGTCGACCGGTACCGGTCGCTGGGCGTTAATACCACGGAAGCCAAGGCGCTGGACGACATCGCCTCGGTTATCAGTGCTTATAATGACGGATTGCAACAGACGATCCAGATGGCCGATACGGGCGCCACGGCGGCGGAAATCGACCGGACGGTCAAGGTAGATGACGGACCGGCGCTTGCCGGGTTGACCACGCTGGATAGCGAAATCGCCACACAATTGGGCATTTCCCTTACCGAGCTCGGCCGGGCCGGCCTTGTAACCAAGCTGGCCAATACGCTGGGTTACGGCGGCATGATTCACCAGTTCAAGAACTACGTATTGCGCCAGGACAAACCTCGCGTCGCCAAGGTAGAGGTTGCGATGAACAATGCCTACGCCGCTATCGATGAGATCAGGGCCATGGGCGTGACGCCGGCCGAAGACAAGGCGCTGTCCGATATTCGTGGCGTTATCTCGGCCTATGAGAAGGGATTGCGGCAGGCCGAGTCCATGGCCGGCGCTGGCGCGACCGCCGAGGAAATCGACAGGTCGGTCAAGGTTGACGACAACCCGGCGCTAAACGGCATGGCGACGCTGGGCCGCGAAAATGTAGCCCGCGGCAATCGCGAGGCTATCGAGGTCCAGAATATTCTGGACGAAGTCCTGGGTCTGTCTTCGGCTTCCATGTATTTAACCGGCGTCGTGATCCTGGTTCTTGTCATTGCTTCCCTGATTGTGATTCGCGGTCGTATCGTCAAGCCGATCTCGACGATCATCGACGTTATGACCCGCCTTGCGGAAGGCGACAACACCGTGATGGTCGTGGGCACGGACCGGGGTGATGAAATAGGCGAAATGTCCCAGGCGGTACAGATATTCAAGGACAACGCGATCGAGAAGACCCGCCTTGAGGAAGAACAGGTCGAAGCGCAGAAACGCGCCGAAGACGAAAAGCGCGAAGCCATGTACAAACTGGCGGATCGTTTCGAGGGTCAGGTCAAGGATGTGGTGGATGGCGTTTCGTCCTCCGCGACCGAGATGCAGGCGACCGCCCAGCAGATGTCCGCGACGGCGGAAGAGACCAGCCGTCAGTCGGCGAACGTGGCGAGCGCCTCCGAGCAGGCAACCGCGAACGTGCAGACCGTGGCGGCCACGGCCGAAGAGCTTTCGGCATCGATCGCCGAGATCGGACGCCAGGTCATGCAGTCGGCCAAAATCGCCCAGAACGCGGTGGTCGAGGCCGAAACGACCAACGATACGGTCCGGGGCCTCGCCGAGGCTGCGGCCAAGATCGGCGATGTCGTGAACCTGATCAATGACATCGCCGGGCAGACCAACCTCTTGGCGCTCAATGCCACCATCGAGGCGGCGCGTGCCGGCGAGGCGGGCAAGGGCTTTGCCGTCGTGGCCCAGGAGGTCAAGAACCTGGCCAACCAGACCGCCAAGGCGACCGAGGAAATCTCGACCCAGA
>CBFDDT010000348.1:0-1880 GCA_965603635.1 uncultured bacterium
CGATACGCTGTCATCGAAGCGGAAGATAAAGCTGTTCCGCGCCAGGTTCTGCAGATTGGCCGAGGGGGATCCCTGCTCCGGCGCCTGCGCCATCGCCGCGGGCGCACCGAGCGCAACCATCAGAACGGTGAAAAGAAATGCAAAAATGGAATGTTTCATTGCCCTGCCCTTGTTCCAGTTGAACGCACTCGACCGGGCGCATTGCGCCGGCGGGTCACCGTCATTCACATCTGGAAAGGCGCTAGCCGTTCAGGGCATGCCCAGGCTCTTAAGTTCCGGCCTGTCGGGCGTTGCCGACCACCCCCAAAACCGCGCCTCCCCAAGAGCGTTTCAGGCTGGGCACAGTATCGGTGATTTTATTAAAATATGCAACCGTGCCCGCTATCGCAGGGCGCCGCCGGCCGCCGCTTGATACGGCGGCAGCCGGCAGTCACCACGCTTGCAGGCCCTTCCTAATAGGTGGCGGTTACACCATGCGCCCAGTTGGCGATGGGGTCGTCGTCCCCGTCGGGATCGCCGATGGCGCATCCCGCACTGCAGTCCTTTTGCACGCTCATATCCGCAAGCAGGCCGAACAGCAGCATCCCCGCGACATGGGGCGCGGCCATCGAGGTGCCGGAAAAGCTAATAGTTATCGTGCCGGGGAAGAGCGAAAGAACATTCACGCCCGGCGCGGCATATTCGACCGGCGCCGCCGTCGGGCCACCGAAGTTGGAGAAGCTGGCGAATCTGTCCTGATTGTCCACCGCGCTTACGGTATAGACGTTGGGATGCTCGATCCGCGCCGGCGACCGCGTGGCCGCGTCGATCGCCTCGTTGCCGGCGGCGAGCGAGAACAGGATTCCCATCTCGGCGGCGTTCCATACGGCGCCGTCCAGGATGTCGTGGACGTCGCCGCCCAGACTCATATTGGCGACATCGCCGGGGGCCGCGTTGGCGGCTACATAATCCACTCCCGCAATGACCCAGCTATAGAGCCCCGACCCGTTCTGATCCAGCACGCGCACCGAAACCACATTGGCCCCGGTGGCCACGCCAACGACACCAACCTCGTTATCGATCGCCGCGATGGTCCCCGCGACATGGGTGCCATGCCCGTTCTGGTCGTCGGCGCTGCCAGAGCCACGGCCCCTGGTGACGAAGGAAACGCTCCGCGCGACGTCGACATTCAGGTCGGCGTTGTCCAGATCGACGCCTGTATCGATGACCCAGGCAGTCAGTCCGGTCCCATCGGCCGCGCCGCCAATCCGGGTGACACCCCAAGGCGTTACCTGCGGCGGTAATGTCCCGCCGCCATTGCCGCTACCCGGCTTGCCCTTTTTCGCCTGCGCCGCCTGGGAAGCGGTGGCGACGCCGTCGCGCATCAGGCCAGTAATCTGCGGATTGTTGTCGAGCAGCCGGGCGGCCGCCTCCATCGGCATCCGCGCCGAAAACCCGTTGAAGACGGTGGTGTAGATATGCCCCACCTCGCCACCGCCCTGGGATACGAAGGTATAGGCATAACCCTTGACCTCACCGGGGGACAGATTGTCGTCCAGCCGGAAAATGACGCCCTCGCGCGCCATCTCAAGCATTTCCTCGGACGGGGTAACCCTCTCCGGCCCCTGCTGGGCCATCGCGGGCGGAACAAGTATTATCGCGCCAAAAATCAGCGCAATTTTAGATAAAATTGCTTTTTTCATTATTTTACCTTTCACATCCAGTAATAATTTACGGCGGAAAAGACGTCGAACGCTGGATTAACCCAGTTTCATCATTTGTTTTTTTTCGATGAATTGCCCGGATTACTACATATTTTTCGGGTCTACCCCACCTTAACCCGATAATACTGCAAATAGATTGTGGCAATAATGTGCCGTACAGCCAACGCGCGCAATGCC
>CBFDDT010000349.1:0-1851 GCA_965603635.1 uncultured bacterium
CGAGATTTCCTCGGTCGCCTTGGCGGTCTGGTTGGCCAGGTTCTTGACTTCCTGGGCCACCACGGCAAAGCCCTTGCCCGCTTCGCCGGCGCGCGCGGCCTCGATCGTGGCGTTAAGCGCCAGCAGGTTGGTTTGACCGGCGATGTCGTTGATCAGGTTCACCACCTCGCCGATTTTCACCGCGGCCCCGGCCAGCCCCTGGACGGTCTGGTCGGTGGCAACCGCTTCATCGACCGCGTTCTGGGATATCCGGGCCGACTGTACGACCTGGCGGCCGATTTCGGCGATCGAGGCGGATAGCTGCTCGGCGGTGGCCGCAACGGTCTCGACGTTGGAGGTCGCCTGTTCGGAGGCGCTGGCGACGTTGGCCGACTGGCGGCTGGTTTCCTCGGCGGTGGTGGACATCTGCTGGGCGGTGGCCTGCATTTCGGTCGCCGCTGAGCCGACACCATCGACCACCTCCTTGACCGAACGCTCGAAACGATCCGCCAGGTCCAGCGTGGCCCGGCGCTTTTCTTCCTCTGCGCGCTGACGATTCTGGGCCTGTTCTTCTTCGAGGCGAACCTTATCGATGGCGTTGTTCTTGAAGATTTGCACCGCGCCGGCCATGCTGCCGATCTCGTCGTCCCGGCTCATGCCGGGAACATGGGCCGACAGATCGCCGGCGGCGAGTTGAGCCATCGCCCCGCTCATCAGCCGCAGCGGGCTGCCCACAAGCGCGCGGACCAGCAGAAGTAACACGACGATGGCGGCCACCAGAACGGTTGCACCGGATATTGTCTGCGTCATGGTGCTTTCGTCGATTGCCTGATCGATCGAATCCATGGCAAAGGCGACCGCGACAACACCGACCTGTTTGCCGGCGATGTCAACCGAGGACAGGGCGATCATATGGTCGCCCTGGTCGATAAGCTGGCTCGATCCCGCTGCAATTCGGGGATTGATGGACGCCATGTCGGCATTCGTGAACTTGTCGGAAGCGTATGCGGTGACCTGCTGGTAGTTGGGCCCGTAGACGGCGATGTTGGACACTTCGGATGCCTCGTCTTTCACCAGGTCCTTGTAGGCGAGTTCGATCGCATTGATCTTTTTCCAGCGCAGCCCGCCGGCCATCTGGGCGCCGAGCTGCCGCGTAATTATCTCGCGGAAAGAGGCGGCGTTCTTGTGAAGGGTCGCGCGTTCCGAATTGGCGCTGATGTATACCATCACGGCGATGCCCACCAGAATGGTGGCAGCCAGTGAGATGGCAAGTTTCATGCCGATCGTGCGGCGGCTCTGTGCCGCTTGCGGTGGCGTGTTGGTAATATCTGTCATTGCTCCGATACCCTTGATAAGGAGATTCAGCTGATAAGAAGGCGCGGGTGGCCGCGTCAGCCTATTGCAGGAAGTCCATGTTTACGCCGACCGTTACCGCGCCGATGACCTCGCCGGTGGCCGGGTCGATCACGGGCAGGCTGAGTTGCGACTGGAAGGTCTGGGTCGACTCGTCGAACTCGACATCGTCGATCAGCATGGCATCGGCGCCCTTGCCGTAGGTCTTCTGCCATTTGGCTTCGTCGCCCTGCCAGTAATCGGAGGTCACGCCGCTCTGGCCGACGTTCAGGCCCTTGTTGTCCATCACGAAGACTTCCGCGAACATTCCCTCGCTGCCTTCCTGGACCGTGACGAG
Organism: uncultured bacterium; assembly: GCA_965603635.1. Lineage (GTDB taxonomy): Bacteria > Pseudomonadota > Alphaproteobacteria > UBA8366 > JADFVY01 > JADFVY01. The sequence goes on from CBFDDT010000349.1 coordinate 1,670, forward strand.
ATATTTGGACAGTTCGTTGCCCAGCAGGCTGTTGACCAGTTTGCCGCCGCCGCTGTTGGTTTCGGCGCGCCATTGCTTGTCCAGTTTGTCGATATTGCCCTGGCTCAGATTGGCATGGCGGTCGTTCTGGGCGTTGACCGCATCGGCGACGCGGCTGTCGGCCATGAAGGCGCGGACCTTCG
>CBFDDT010000350.1:0-1764 GCA_965603635.1 uncultured bacterium
TTCACCTAAAGGCGACTAACAAGGCATTAATGAGGAGCGAGAAAATTGTGGAAAATCAACAGGATACCTATATATATCCAATTTTGCCAAATTATGGGTATTATGAAAATATCACCTAGGTCATAGGTCCGGGCCGACGAATACCCATAATTTGTTTAATGTTAATACTTTAAGGGGATATCCGGCTTGATCGTGAATTTTCGCGGTAAGGCGGCGGCATCTGGCTTCCGTCACGCCCGGACCGCGCATATACCAAAAAGGGCCTCCCGAAGGAGGCCCCTGGTCCGATGCTCCACGGCCGTTGACGGTCAGGAGGCGCGCACCTCTTGCAGGAATTTATCCACCTCGCCACGCAGGCCCTCGGCCTGGCGCGACATTTCCTGGCTGGCGGTTAGCACCTGATTGGCCGCGGCGCCGGTCTCGCCGGCGGCCTTCGAGACGCTCTCTATATTCTGGTTGACGTCCTGGGTGCCCCTGGCGGCCTGCTGAACGTTGCGGGCGATCTCTTGCGTGGAGACGCCCTGCTGCTCAACCGCGGTGGCGATCGTGGTGGCGATTTCATTGACCTCCGTGATGACATCGCGGATACGCTCGATGGCGCCGACGGCATCGTTTGTCTCGTCCTGGATCGCCGTGATCTGCTCAGAAATATCCTGGGTGGCCTTCGCGGTCTGGTTGGCGAGGTTTTTCACCTCGCCCGCAACGACAGCAAAACCCTTGCCGGCCTCACCCGCGCGCGCCGCCTCGATGGTAGCGTTCAGCGCCAGCAGGTTGGTCTGGCCGGCGATCTCGTTGATCAGCTTGACCACGTCGCCGATCTTGCTGGCCGCTTCCGCCAGCCCTTGCACCGTATCGTTTGTGGTCTCGGCCTCATCGACCGCGTTGGCGGCAATGGAGGCCGACTTGTTTACCTGGCGGCCGATTTCGGCGATCGAGGCGGAAAGCTCCTCCGCGGTCGCCGCGACGGTCTGCACATTCGCGGTCGCCTCATCGGATGCCGCCGCGACGCTTGCCGATTGCTGAGTGGTCTCCTCGGCCGTGGCCGACATCTGCTGGGCCGTCGCCTGCATTTCGGTGGCTGACGACGAGACGCCATCGACGACCTGCTTTACCTGGCGTTCGAAGCGGTCGGCCATTTCCATCATGGTCTGGCGTTTTTCTTCCTCGGCGCGCTGTTTTGAGACTTCCTGCTCCTGCTCGAGGCGGATCTTCTCCCCGGCATTGTCCTTGAACACCTGAACGGCGACGGCCATTTTGCCCAACTCGTCGCGGCGGCCGGTTTCGACCTCGACCTTCAGGTCGCCGTCGGCCAGCTTTTCCATTACAGTGGTCAGGTAGGCAATGGGTCCTGTAATCGTGCGACCCGTCACGTATAGAAAGGCAATGAGAACGGCCACGAAGACCAGGCCGGCGGTAATCGCCCCCTGCGAACTTTCGTCGGCGGATTCACTTAACCTTGTGCCCGATTCCTTCAGCATCACGCCGATTCGATCCTCAATTTCGGCAAGAATATCGACAAGCCCTTCGCCGAACTCGTCGATATCGTCGTCAAAACCCGCATAGGCCTCTTCACCAGCGCGGGCCTCAATCGCCTGCACCAGTTCCTGGCGCACCACGCGGTCAATCGTATTGGTCAGGTCGGCAATTTCGGCCGCCAGTTCAGGCTGTCCGATCCGATCCGCCGCATTTTGAATCAGCTCCTGGCTATTACGCAGCGCATCGATGCTGCTGTCCATAACCTCCAGGCGCTCGTCATAGACATAG
>CBFDDT010000351.1:0-1751 GCA_965603635.1 uncultured bacterium
GCGGCTGGGGCACCCTGCAGATGGGTGACGAGGACGGCGCCGAGGACATCATGAATTACGGCGGCGAGGACCTGATGGGCGCCACCGGCGGCTTCGACGGTGATTTCGACGACGTGTTGATCCGTTATCGCGATTACGTTTATTCCGGGTTCCCCACGGACACAACGGGCGCCGCGGCATCCTATCCGACGATCAGGGGCGATACCGGCGATGCCACGAAGGTCTCGTATTTCTCGCCCCGGTTCAGCGGTTTCCAGGTTGGCGCCAGCCTGACGCCGACCCCGAATAGCGGCGACGAGTTCAAGAGCGACGGGATGTGGGAAAACCATATCGGCGTCGGCGCCAACTACGACAATTCCTTCGGCGACCTTAGAATTCGGGCGAGCGCGGTATATTCCGGGTCGAGTTCGAACCTTACCTTTATTCACGATGTTTCAGCCTGGTCGGTCGGCGGCGTCGTCGGCTGGGGACCGTTCTCTCTAGGCGGCAACTACACGGATAATGGCGATTCGTGGAGCTACACGGACGATACCGGCGTCAGCAATTCCTACTGGAATGTCGCGGCCGGTTTCGAGACCGGACCGCTTTATCTTTCGGCCGGCTATTTCGCCAGCTCCTACGAGAGCGACGACAACAACACCGATTTCTCCAATATCGCATTGACCGCCGATTACACCGTGGCGCCCGGCCTTGGTGCCTACGCCGAGGTCACCATGATCGACGACGATCAGGACGAAAACGATGTCGACTACAGCAACAGCGCGACGATCTTCATCGCCGGCATGAATGTCAGCTTCTGACGTTCGGCGATAGCGTGGATTACCGGGCGGCGGGGCAACTCGCCGCCCTTTTTCGTTTGTGCGCGCGGCGCCGGAGGCATGCTGACCTGGATCAATGACAGCCCGGCTATTTCCGCCTATACGTTCGGATAACACCGGGCGGTGGCAAAAATGCGGACGTCGCTGAAAAAGCAGTACGCGGAGGCGCTGGTCGATAGCGGGCTGGTTGAAGACCTTCCCGAGTTGCTGGGGCTTGACCCCCTGCCCTGCCGCTTTTCGGAAGGCGAGCATATATGCCGCCGGGGCGAAAAGGCCGACCGCCTCTGGGTGATCGTCAGCGGGTCGATCGCGGTTCGCGACGATGCCCGGACGCTTTACGTGCGTGGCGCGCCGGACGTTGTCGGCGAGTTGAATATTCTCGGTGGCGAGGGCACCCGCCGCTACGATCTGGTGGCGAACGAAAGCATGGTCGAGCTGTTGGCGATCCGCAAGGAGGCGATCGCGGAGCATCCCCGGGCCGATATTCTGTGGCGGAACATCGCCAGGGTCGTCTCGCTAAAACTGACCGCGGCAACCGCGCAAACCTCATCCCTGCTTGAGCAAATCCAGGACGACGCCCATATCCTGCGCGCCTACACCAACAAATATGCGCTCAGCCGCCGGCTGATTTCGGGCAGCCGGTTCCTGACCGACCACCGGGTAGAGAGCGCGATCATCTGGTTTTCCGACATCGTCAATTTCACGCGCTCGGTTCTGGAGCTTCCGCCGGTGCAGACGGCGGATCTCGTTCAGCGGTTCTTCAATGCCCAGGCCGAAGCCATCGAGAGCCATTCCGGTTATATCGACAAGTTCATGGGTGACGGCCTGATGGCATTCTGGATATTGCCATCGACCGGCGTAAATCGTACCGGGGCCTGCGAAGAAGCACTCGCCGCGGCCGAGGAGGCGGTTCAGACCGTGTCGCGTATCCAT
>CBFDDT010000352.1:0-1727 GCA_965603635.1 uncultured bacterium
CCGCATCCGCATCGCGCGCAATGCGCACCCCGCCCGCCGAGCAGATCGAAATGCCACCCGGCTTTTCCGCCTTCTCCAGCAGCAGCACCCGCGCCCCCGCATCCGCCGCCGCGATGGCCGCCGCCGCCCCGGCGAAGCCAAATCCCGCCACGATTACGTCGTATGTTTCACTGGTCATTTGGTCGCCCCCCCCCCTGTCCATTGCGCGGTGATATTAGCGGACCATGCGGCGCGTGAATACACCCGCCGTCCCCACAAACAACCGCAGAGAACCCTTGATACAGTTAAAATGCCCTACAGTTATCCCTTCAAAGTTGTTGCCGCAGCGACTAAGTTCAGTTGCACAAGCGTAAATATCCACTCGAATTTGCACCATTGCGATAGGGGTTTCCAGTCATGACAAGTTTTCATCGTATGTTCGGTATTCCAGCGATTCTTTCGGCATTAACGGCGGTGGTCGCCGGAGCGACGGCGCCAGCCATGGCACAGGAATACGTTTACAGGACGGATTCCGTCGCCGTAACCGGGGAACTCGCACCGGGAACCAACTGGCTGAGTTTCGGATCGGTCCAATTCACCGATCTGGACGATTCAGGTCTCGTCGCCTTCAATGGTGTACTTGGCGCGCCCCCTTCATACGACGAAGGTATTTGGGTCGGATCGCCAGGCAATATGTCGCTGGTCGTACGCTCCGTTGATCCGGTTCCAGGCGTTGCCGCAATGTCCTTTCACCAATTCTTCGGAGGGGCGTTGGTGAACATGTCTGGCGCGACCGCGTTTCATGCAACATACAGCGCCGGCAGCACAATCGCGGGCGACGGGCTTTGGTCCGGTTCCGCGGGCGCTCTGGGCCTTTTGGCGTTAAGTGGCGACCTGGCGCCGGGAACCGCGGGATATACGTTTTCTGCAAATAACTATTATGTCGCCTCCATCGACGGACTGGGAGTCACGACGTTCAACGCGTCCTTCGACACGCCTGCCGGCTATGGAACGGGAGCATGGACCGGAACACCCGGTTCCCTGACAGCCATCGCCCTGAGCGGCGACCTAGCGCCTGATGCCGCCGGGCTAATTTTCACCAATGTCTTCGTGCCCTCCGTTAATGCGGCGGGGACGGCCATAGTGGCCGCCACGACCGACGACCCCACCGCCACCTTCCCCGGCGGATACTGGAAGACGGGCGCAGCCGGCCTGAGCGCGATCGCCCAAGCGGGGGATGTGGCGCCGAATACCGGAGGCAGGACCTTTGGCAACCTGACAATGGGCGCCAGCGCCGCGGCAGGAAGCGGGCCTGGGCCCCTTACCGCGGCGGACATCACCGGGCCGGTGTTGAACAAGAATGGCAGTGTCGCGTTCAACGGTTATCTTAACCCGGTCGATCCGCTTACCGGTATTGGAGACGAGGGTATCTGGATTCAGGATGATCTGGGCCTGCGACTGGCCGCATTGGTAGGTGACTCCGCTCCCGGTACTGCCGGATTGCAGTTTACCGACCTCAACCACGTCAACTACAACGCCCTCGGCCAGATCGCATTCGACGCCGCCGTGAATTCCGCCGACCCAAGCAACGATCACGGGATCTGGCGCGGCTTGCCGGGCAGCCTCAACCTCTTGGCTCGCGAAGGCGACCTGGCCCCGGGCGCCAACGGAGAAACTTTCGGCAGCCTGGTCCTTGGACCAGGCTGCCGGGATCGGGCTGGGCCCGCGCCACCGGGATCACGGCCAGC
>CBFDDT010000353.1:0-1725 GCA_965603635.1 uncultured bacterium
CGACCACGGTACGTAGCGCATGGCCCTGCACCGGGCGCCCATCGAAGGGCGAGTTCTTGGATTTGCTGCGGAAGGCGGTCTCATCGATCTTCCAGGGGCGGTCCGGATCGATCAGCACCAGATCAGCCTGCGCGCCCTTTGTCAGGCTCCCCGCCGTCAGGCCCAGCAGGCCGGCCGGCTTCGATGTCACCAGCGCCAGCGCTTCGGCCAGCGACAGATGTTTGTTGTGATAAAGCTCCAGCGTCAGGGGCAGTAATGTTTCCAGCCCGATGATGCCAAAGGCGGCCTGCGCGAAGGGCTGGCGCTTTGAATCCTGGTCGTGGGGCGAATGATCGCTGGCGATGGCGTCGATCGTGCCGTCGCGCAGCCCCTTCACAACGGCCTGGCGGTCGTCCTCGCCGCGCAAGGGCGGGCGGACCTTGGCGAAGGTGCGGTAATCGCCGACCGCGACCTCGTTCAGCGCGAAATAATGCGGGGCCGTGTCGCAGGTGACCTTAAGGCCGCGCGCCTTCGCCTGGCGGATCGCCTCGATTCCGGCGGCGGTGGAGACATGGGCCGCATGCCAGCGCCCGCCCGTGGCCTCGACAAGGCGCAAATCGCGTTCGATCATGATCACCTCGGCGACCGGCGGCAGGCCCGACAATCCCAGCCGGCTGGCGATCTCGCCGGAATTCATGCTGCCGCCATCGCACAGCGCCGGCTCTTCGGGATGCTGGGCGATGATATGGCCGAAGGTGCTGGCGTAGCTCAGCGCCCGCTGCATGGTCTTGGCGTCGGAAATGGCGGTCTCGGCGTCCGTGAAGGCCACCGCGCCGGCCTCGCCCAAGAGCCCGTACTCGGTCAACTCGTTACCCTGCATGCCGCGCGTCGCCGCCGCGTAACAATGGATCTTGGCCAGCTTCACCTCGCGCGCCCGGCGCGCCACGAATTCCAGCACCGCCACATTGTCGATCACCGGGTCGGTGTTGGGCAGGCAGACCATCGTGGTCACGCCGCCGGCCGCCGCCGCATGTCCCGCGCTGCCGATATCCTCCATATGTTCGTGGCCCGGGTCGCGCAGTTGCACGCGCATGTCCACCAGTCCCGGCGCCAGCACCATGCCGCCGCAATCCACGACCTCGGCGCCTTCGGGCGCGCCATCGGCGAACAGGCCGGCGCCGACGTCGGCGATCGCGCCATCCTCGGCCAGCAGCCCGCCGGGCGCGTCCAGCCCGCTTGCCGGGTCGATCAGCCGGGCGTTGATATAGGCCGTGCGATACTTGCTCATAATGCGCTCTCGACCAGGTCGCGGGTCAGCAGATCGATGCAGGCCATGCGCACCGCGACCCCCATCTCCACCTGTTCGCGGATTACCGAACGGTCCAGATCGTCGGCCAGTTCCGAATCGATCTCGACGCCGCGGTTCATCGGGCCGGGATGCATGACCAGCGCGTCGTCCCTGGCGATGGCCAGCTTCTCGCGGTCCAGCCCGAAATAGTGGAAATATTCGCGGACCGACGGCACGAAACGGCCCTGCATGCGCTCGGTTTGCAGCCGCAGCATCATGACGATGTCACAATCCTTCAATCCCTCGCGCATATCGTGGAACACCTCCACCCCGAAGCGGTCGATGGCCGAGGGCAACAGGGTGGGCGGTCCGATGACCCGCACCCGCGCGCCCATGGTGTGCAGCAGCAGGATGTTGGAGCGCGCGACCCGGCTGTGCAGCACGTCGCCGCAGATCGC
>CBFDDT010000354.1:0-1675 GCA_965603635.1 uncultured bacterium
GGGGACTCTCATGCCGGCTTACAGTCCGAAAACAGCCATCGTTGCCATGCGGCGATTGAGACCGGAATTAGCCGCTAGTGCCCCGAATCTGAAATTCGATTGACCGAATTTCTGCTTCAAAGGGACACTAGCTTGTTGAATCTAGTGTGATGGTTCGTTTCATTATACTATGCCTGGATATGACGACATTACGCTGCGGCGCCGTCTCATGGGCGGTATCGGAAGGCATTCGAAGGAAGATATTTTTGACCATCAAGGTTGTCAGATTAATACATGCCGGCATCCGCGTTGCGCCGGACGAGGCCTCGGTAGCCCGCGCCAAAGAAATCTACGGCGACCTGCTAGGCTTGCCGGTCGATGGAAGGCGTCCGGAAATTCCCGGTATTCCTGGGTTTTGGTACAATGTAGAAGATACGGCACAGATTCAGGTGCATGTCATGGGCGCCGAAGGCGAGTCCCCTGTCGCCCGTTCCAAACGTCAGGATCCCGCTCGCCCCCATTTGGCCTTCGCCGTCGAGGATCTGGAAGAAGCAAAACGAGAGCTTGAGAGACGCGATATCGAGTTCTGGATTTTTGGCGGCCTGATCGGCCCGGCTTCGGAACAGGTGTTCTTCGAGGATGGCTGCGGCAATATGATCGAACTTCAACAAGTACAAAGCTGAGGCTCGGGTTATTGTCGCCGTGGGCGAACTGTAATCCGGCGCAACGTAAGGCAGTATTGGAAGCCTGGATTCTGGCCATGCCTGCTCCGGGTCAACAAAAGCAATGCCGGTAGCCATGCGCCAAAGTCCACAGTTCGGCGGAAAGCAGAAATGATTTGCTGGCCCTCAGCCCCCTTCCACCTCCATCGGGTTGGCCGGGTCGGCGGCCCATTCCTGCAGCGAGGCGGTGTAAACGGCGATATCGGTGAAGCCGAGGCGTGTCATGGCGAAGGCGTTCAACGATGCCAGGATCCCGCCGCCGCAATAGGTGATGGTCCGGGCCTTGCGGTCGCCCTCATGCATGGCGGCCAGTTCGTCCAGCGGCCGGTAGCGCCCGGACTCGTCCAGCATGTCGATGCCGCATATATTCGACGCGCCGGGGATATGGCCGGGCCGGGCATAGAGAGTCTGCTCGCCCCGGTAAAAGGCCGGCGGCAGGGTATCGATGATATTGACGGCCTCGTTGCCGATGGCGGCCAGGACCTCGTCCCGGTCGGCGATCAGTTCCGGCCGGGGCGCGGCCGTCAGGCGCCGCGCGGGGTGGCTGGGCGGTTCGGTGAATAGCGGCCGGTCCTCGGCGGTCCAGGCCTTCAGCCCGCCATCCAGGATCGCCGCCCGGTCGAATCCCACCCAGCGCAGCATCCACCAGACCCGGGCGGCCCAGGCCGACATGGAGGAGTCGTACAGCACCACTCGGGAATCGTCGCCGACACCCAGCGCACCCATGGCGAAACAGAATTGCGCCGGTGTCGGCACGGCGAACTCGATTGGGCTGTCGCTGTCGCAAAAATCGCCCTTCAGGTCGGCGAAGCCGGCGCCGGGAATATGCCCGCGCTCATAGTCGGCCCAACCGCTCACATTGCGGATGCCGCCGCCATCGAGTTCCTCCGTGCGGACGGTGCAGTCGAGCACCAACAGATCCGGGTCGTCGAGATGCCGGGCGAGCCAGTCGGTCGTCACGAGGGTTTCCATTA
>CBFDDT010000355.1:0-1647 GCA_965603635.1 uncultured bacterium
CCACAGTGTATGATACCGATCGGCGGCCGGGTGGGGGAGCGGGCTGGTGCAGACCAAACTTGAGATACCTTAGACTCTGGCCCCGCCGCGCGCTTGATGCTATTCCCTCTGGTAACAATGTTGCAATGCAGCGACGGGGACGGCCATGCAGAATATCATTCGCCAACTTGAAGAAAAGCGCGAGGGCGCGCGCATGGGCGGCGGCAAGCGCCGCATCGACGCCCAGCACGGCAAGGGAAAGCTGACCGCGCGCGAACGCATCGAACTGCTGCTCGACGAGGGTTCGTTCGAGGAATGGGACATGTTCGTCGAACATGACAGCCATGATTTCGGCATGGCGGACCAGAAAATCCCCGGCGACGGGGTGGTGACCGGCTACGGCACGGTCAACGGCCGGCTGATCTTCGTCTTCAGCCAGGATTTCACCGTCTTCGGCGGTTCGCTGTCGGCGGCGCATGCGCGCAAGATCTGCAAGATCATGGACCAGGCCATGAAGGTCGGCGCGCCGGTCATCGGCCTCAACGATTCCGGAGGCGCGCGCATCCAGGAAGGCGTCGCCTCGCTGGCCGGCTATGCCGACGTGTTCCAGCGCAATGTGATGGCGTCGGGCGTGGTGCCGCAGATTTCGCTGATCATGGGGCCCTGCGCCGGCGGCGCCGTCTATTCGCCGGCCATGACAGACTTCATCTTCATGGTGAAGGACAGCTCCTACATGTTCGTCACCGGCCCCGACGTGGTGAAGACCGTTACCCACGAAGAGGTGACCCATGAAGAACTGGGCGGCGCGGAAACCCATTCCAGCGTCTCCGGCGTGGCGGACCTGGCCTTCGAGAACGACGTGGAGGCGCTGGTGGAACTGCGCCGCTTTATCGATTTCCTGCCCGCCAATAACCGCGAGACCCCGCCGCAACGGCCGACCGAAGACCTGGCCGACCGCATGGAACTCTCGCTCGACACGTTGGTCCCGGCGGACGCACACAAACCCTACGATATGAAAGAATTGATCGGGAAGGTCGTCGACGAGGGCGATTTCTTCGAGGTGGCGCCGAAATATGCCGGCAACATCCTCACCGGGTTCGCCCGCATGCAGGGCTCGACGATCGGCATCGTCGCCAATCAGCCGATGGTGCTGGCCGGCTGTCTGGACATCAATTCATCGCGCAAGGCGGCGCGTTTCGTTCGTTTCTGCGACTGCTTCAACATCCCCATCGTCACCTTCGTCGACGTGCCCGGCTTCCTGCCCGGCACCGCCCAGGAATATGGCGGCATCATCCAGCATGGCGCGAAGTTGTTGTTCGCCTATGCCGAGGCGACGGTGCCCAAGGTCACGGTGATCACCCGCAAGGCCTATGGCGGGGCCTACGACGTCATGGCGTCCAAGCATCTGCGCGGCGACGTGAATTACGCCTGGCCGACCGCCGAGATCGCGGTGATGGGGCCCAAGGGCGCGGTGGAGATCATCTTCCGGGCCGATATCGGGGACGCGGAAAAGATCGAGGCGCGCACCGAGGAATACCGCGCCAAATTCGCCAACCCCTTCGTTGCCGGCTCGCTGGGTTTCATCGACGATGTCATCATGCCGCACAATACGAGAAAACGCGTCTGCCGCGCGCTGGCCATGCTGAAGGACAAGGAACTGGAAAACCC
>CBFDDT010000356.1:0-1645 GCA_965603635.1 uncultured bacterium
AGTTCCTTCTTCCAGTCGTCCCATTCCTTGCGCTGCTGGCCAGCGGCCTCGACCCACTGGGCGTATTCGTCGTCGGTCAGCGAATGGTATTTCACGCCGGCCTTGGCCATTTCGGCCATCGCGAAGGCGCGGCTTGCCGGAACCTGGGCCAGATTCTGCTGGAAGGTGACCTCGCTGGCGAAATCGATGCCTTCCTGCACGTCCTTGGGCAGGCTGTTGAACCATTCCAGATTACAGGAATAGACCTGGCTGTCCGGCACCGAGCGGTTGAAGGTGACCCAGGACAGAACGTCCTTGAAGCCGAAGGCGTACAGCGCCTCGACCGCCGGGTCCAGCGCATCGGCCACGCCCTGTTTGATCGCCGACGGGGTTTCGCCCCAGGCCACCGGGGTCGGGTTGGCGCCGAGCAGGCGATAGAACTGCTGCAGGATCTTCGAGCCCGGCACCCGGAACTTGATGCCCTTCAGGTCGGCCGGCGTGCGGAACGGCTCGTCGCCGAGGCCGCGGCGCTTGGAGGCCGTGCGCGGATCGATGCAGAAATAAAACAGCGGCTTGAAGCCCTTGGCCTCGACCCGGCTGTTCACTTCCTTCTGCCAGGCGTCCGAGGTGACCAGATTCACGAAGCGCTGATTCTCGCCGCACCAGTAGGGCAGGTTGATCATATCCACCGCCGGCGCGAAGGGCGCGAAATTCGACAGCGAATGCTGCGCCGCCTGGATGGTGTTGGCCTGAACCTTCTCCACCAGTTTGGTGCCGGTGCCGATCTCTCCGCCCGGGGCCAGCTTCACATAGACCTGGCCGTTGGTCAGGTTCTGGATATTTTCCTTCAGGTTCAGCTGCATGATCGGATAGGACCGGGTGGTGCCGATCTTGTAGGCGGTGCCGATCGTCATGGTGTGCTTGGCGGCGGCCTTACGGTCTTTTTCCTCGGCCGCCGTTTGCGCCGCGGCGGGTTTGCTCAACGCCCCGGCCCCGGCCGCGACCACGGCGGTGGTAAAGCCCAAAGTGGCCGCGGTACGCATGAAATCGCGGCGGTCTTGCCCTTCCATCGATTTCATCGGGCGTGTTTCGTCGTCTTTACGGTCAGTCATGGTGTTAATCCTCCCTGGTTTTCCATGAACACTGCTAGTCGCCGGACTGCCCCTTTTCCCGCCCCAGGGCAGCCAGCATCAAAAACACAGCCGCCACCAGAAGAAGCAGGAATTCGGAAACATCGCCCAGCAGGAACGGCAAGTCCCAACCGAACTGAATGTTGGCCTTGCCTAAAAGAACATTGAGGGTGAACAGGGTGAACAGGATGAAGAAGGCGACCAGAAAACCGCGCCCCTTGCGGTTGGCGCCGCCGGTTCCGTTGGTCTGGTCCTGTCCCGGCCGCGTCGTCAAGTCGAGGCCCTCCCGGTTCATCGCCGCGGGATTCATCCGCCCCGAGGCTGGTTGCGCCTTCAGCAAACGTGTGAAAGCGCTTTCACGTTGATGGCGATACTAGCGGAAACAGGGGGCGGGTTGTCAAATAGTTTCTGTGGGCGCAGCGTGAACGGATCAGGAATACTGCATATAATATATTGTTATTATACGATAAAAAATATTCTTGCCCGTCCGCGACCCAGTGGTTGCCGGGATTATTCCACTCAGTGTCGCCGGAGCA
>CBFDDT010000357.1:0-1637 GCA_965603635.1 uncultured bacterium
GGAAATCCTTCAACCGTTCGCCCTTGGGGATTTGCACATCGAACGGCACGATCAGTACCCGTCGCCAGATACCGTCGTCGCTGCCCCGGATCGTCGGCTTGACGTTGCAGCTCAAAACCAGTTTGAAGGCCGGGTCGAATTCGAAAAAATCGCGAAGCAGCCGCCGCGCCGTCATGCGTTCGCCGCCGGTCACCAACTTGACGCGCGATTCCGACAGCCGCGCGCCTATCTCCGGCTCGGAGACCACAACCAGCCGCGCGCCGGGCAGCCGCGCCAGGTCGGGCGATGGCTTGTCGCCGCCGTTGCGGTCCTGGTAGAGGAAGGATTCGATCCCGGCGGCCATGGACAGCCCGCCCATGACGCCGGCGACACAGTTCAGCAGCGTGCTCTTGCCATTCGCCCCGCCGCCCGTCAAAATCGCCATTACCTGTTCGCCGGTTTGGCCCGTGATGACGTAGCCCATGAAGCGCTGCAAGAACAACGCACGTTCTTTCTGCGGCAACACTCGCGACACAAATGCGCGGAATTTCGGGCAGTCCGCGTTGGAGTCGTATTCGACCGACGCCATCCGCGATATCAGGTCGGCGCGGTCATGGGCGCGAAACCGCAACCCCTCGGCCCGCAGTTCCAGCGTCCCGTTGGCCACACAAAACAGATCCGGGTCCGCGTCCATTTGGTCCGGCCGCCGCGAAAGATAGGGCCGGGCCGCGTCCAGCATCGCCACAGCGCGCGCCTGGTTGCCGCTGGTCACCGCCCAGCCCCAATGCGCCGCCAGCCGCTTGCGCCAGACCGACACAGCGTCCGGATCGTCTTTGTGCCCTGGCCGGTCCAGCATCGCCGGCAAGGCGGGGTCTATCTCGCGCAATTCGGCGCGCGCCTCGGCGTCCAGCGCCATTGCCTCGGCCTCGATCGCGTCCGCGATATCATGGGACAGCCGCAACGCTCCCGCGTTTTCGGCGTCAGCCGCCCACCTTTGACCATCCCAAACATGGAAACCGAATTCCTCGACCCAAAGCAGGCCCGGTTCATGCCTGGCGATTAGCCGGCGCGCATTACCAAGGTCGGACCTCGGATGATCCGCCAGCGTCCGGTCGTCTGGCGCCGCGCCATCGAAGGAATCGGCGGCGCTCAGAATGGAGTTTACGTCGGCGGCCGTCACGCGCGGCCCCACCCTTCGGTCAGCACCAGCTTCAGTTCATGCAGATCCCTATCGGTCGCGCGCAACGCGGCGAATTGATCGGCCGCAAAATCTTCAAGCGCCACACGGGAACCGCCGCCAGCCTGAAGGAAACCATCGATAGCCGCCACGCCGCCGCGGGACGCATGCGCCGCCGATTGCCACGCATCTTTGACCGATTCGCAAATTGCCCGCGCCTCGAAGTCAACATCGACTTTCGCCAGATCGCGCGCACATTCACCGGCCATCTCATCCGCCAGCGCTGCCCGTATTTCGAAAAACCGCCGAAGATGCACAACTGCCGCCCGGTCGGCCCGGACCAGGCTTTTCGCCGAACCCGACAACCGCGCGCCCAGGGCCTTAACTTTCGGGGTCCTGTCACGGTACGCCATCAACCGGTCGCCGCCTGGTCATGGGTATTTTCAAGCCAGCGGTCGAAAGCGATTCGCGGAATCAGGAT
>CBFDDT010000358.1:0-1605 GCA_965603635.1 uncultured bacterium
GGCGCGGTCCCAGGTCAACTGAGCTTCGACGAAGCGCGCGAACTCCGCGCTCTCGATGACGGCTGCGATGTCGGCCTCTTCGATGTCGGCTTCCGGATCGCCTCCGGCCTGGAGCGACTGCTTGTAAAGGTAAATCCGGGCCAGGGATTCGCGATAGGCGTCGCCGGCCGGCGCCGGATCGGACAGCCCCGCCCTTTCGTCGGCCGGGATTGCTGACCAGCCCTCGTGACCAACCTTGGAAACGAGCGCTCGATCAACGTTGAGCGCGATCATGGGAACGCGGTTCTGCCGCGCGAAATGGAACAGCGGCAAATAGAACCCCGCGTCGTAGCCCCAGACCTTTCTCCATTCCACGGCCTCCAGGAAGGACTTGGCGTCGAGTTCGCCGTTTACCCACTGGTCCAGCACCGGCTGGACGCGCCGCGGGAAACTCTCGAATCCCAGGACCATATCGGGCCTGCGGCCATGCAGGGCGGCGAGCGTATGCAACTGCCAGCGATGGTGTTCGGCGTCGGTATGGGACTCGCCCAGCAGCACCACCGGCCGGCGCGCCATTTCAGCCACCAGGCGGTCGGCGGCCACCGTCGCCGCGGTTGCGGGTTCAAGCCACATTCCGGCCTCCATACAGGCGGGTTGATCGGGAACTGGAACGGGATCCAGGCCGGCGGAGTCGCTGGCGCAGGCCGCCGTCGCCAGCAGGGCGAACACCAGGGTTGCTGCCACGGCCATGCGGCTTCCCGCTTGGGGTAGCCCTTGCCGGCAAATCGGGTTTATATGGGTCATTCGCGTGTTCCCGGGGTGAGTGTCAAGGTGACCCGCCGGCCATCGCGCAACACGACCACATTTACCGGGGTGCCGGCTTTGAGGCCGTCGAGCGCGTGCGAGTAATCGTAGATATTGCCGATCGTCTGGCCCGCCATCTCGACCACGATATCGCCGCTTTTGAACCCGGCTGCCTCGGCCGGCCCGCCTTTGGCGACGCCGGAGATGCGGGCGCCCGCGACATCGGTCTGGCTGTAATCCGGGATGGTGCCCAGATAGACCCGCGACGTGCGGCGGCTCGGCGACCGGGAGGTGGGCTCATGGTATATAAAGTCGGGCGCCTGTTCCGCCGTCGCGAGCGACCGGGTGATCAGGGCGATCAGCCGCGCTATCTTCTGCATGCCCGCATAATTGAGCTTGTCGGGCGTGTCGCGCGGCGTGCTGTACTCGCCGTGGGCGCCCGTAAAGGCGCTCAGCACGGGCACGCCCTTGAGGTAGAAGGCCGTCGCGTCGGTTGACATGAAGGCGCTGTCGCTGGTGGTGATGCCGAGCCCCACCGGCACGTTGCGCTTTTCGATCTCCCGCGGCCACACCGAGCTGGAGCCGACGCCCTGCAGGCTGAGCTGCTTATCCAGCCGCCCGACCATGTCCATGTTGAGGTAGGCCGCGATTTCGGGATGCAGGGACTTGCGATCCGCATCGCCGCCGAAGCTGCGGGTGAAATGGGTCGAGCCGAGAATACCGAGTTCCTCGCCCGACCAGGCCGCAAAAAGAATGTCGCGCTCCAGCGGCAGCTTGCCCCGGGCCTTCAGGTCCGTCAGGTATTCGGCGATTTCCAGCAGG
>CBFDDT010000359.1:0-1597 GCA_965603635.1 uncultured bacterium
TTCCCTTCAGCCGCGAGAACGGCGTATATTGCGCGCCGGCGATCCGCACGGGAAGGATCGTGGCGCCGGCCAGGTCGGCGATCGTGCCGGGGCCTTCATAAATCTTCATCAGCGCGCCAGTCACCGTGATGCGGCCCTCGGGGAAGATCACCAGCGGGCGGCCCTGCTTCACCACATCCACCATGGTCTTGGCGGCCATCGGGTTGGTCGGGTCCAGCGGCAACAGGTCGAACAGCAGGAATGCCGGCTTCACCCACCAGCGCTCGGCGATATGGGAATTAATGGCGAAGGAGGCGCGCTGGGGCAGGAAGCAGCCAATGAGCATGCCGTCCAGGAAGGAAGTATGGTTGGCGACGATCACCACCCGGTCGCCGCATTTCTTCAGATTCTCCTCGCCCTCGACCGTCATTCCGTAAAGCTGTCGGAACAGCGCGCGGCCGATGCCCTTGAGCACCTCGTCGGGCAGCAGGCTGATCACATAGATCGCCGCCAGCGTATTGCCGATGGCGAGCGCCAGAAAGACCTCGGTTTCAGTGAAATTCATGGCGATCGAAACGGCGGATGCGGCCACGATGAATCCGGCATTGACGATATTATTGGCGGCGATGGTGCGCGACCGGTTCTCCTCGTCGCTGCGCGCCTGCATGATGGCGTACAGCGGCACGATGAAGAAACCGCCAAAAATGGCGATGAACACCAGATCGGCGAACACCCGCATATTGGCCAGGGACGAGAAGAATTCGACGACGCCTATCAGTTCTCCGCCGGTGGGCGCGGGAATCTGGATGGCGTCGGCGTACAGGTCGAAGCCGACCAGCGCCATGCCGACGGCCCCCAGCGGCACGTAACGGGCGCTGACCTCACCCTGTAGCCAGCGATTGCATTGCAGCGACCCCAGCCCGATGCCCAGCGAGAAGGCGACCAGGAAAAGCGTCACCACCGATTCGTTGGCCCCGAAAATGTCGGCGCCGAGTGTCGGGAACTGGGTCAGAAAAATGGTGCCGACCGCCCAGAACCATGAAATCCCGATGATCGAGCGGAACACCGGGCGGTTCCCCGCCGCATGGCGAGCGATGGCCCAGCTCTCGCCCACGATATTCAGATTCAGCTTCAGGTCCGGCATGGCCGGGCCGGCCTTGGGAATGAAAAAAGCGCCGGCCACGCCGACCGCGGCGACGGCCATCACCGTGCCGGCCACGATCGGAAGGCTGCCCTCCACACCCACCATCATGCCGCCGAAAATGGTTCCCAGCAGGATGGCGAGGAAGGTTCCGGTTTCGACCAGCGCGTTGCCGGCGACCAGTTCGTCCTCGCGCAGATGGTCGGGCAGGATGCTGTATTTCAGCGGCCCGAAGAAGGCGGACTGAGTTCCCATCAGGAACAGCACGAACATCAACAGCCAGACATTTTCCAGCATAAAACCGACCCCGGCCAACCCCATGACCGCGATTTCCATGAATTTGACGAGTATGATGAGACGCGATTTTTCCAGCTTGTCGGCCAACTGCCCGGCGATCGCCGAGAACAGGAAATAGGGCAGGATGAACAGGCCGGCGGCCGCGGTGATCAGAATATTCGGTTCGTGGCCGCCGATCTG
>CBFDDT010000360.1:0-1596 GCA_965603635.1 uncultured bacterium
TTCCATATGGAGCGGATGCGCATACTGCTGTACTGCCTGTAACGCCGCCGGATTTTTTCCCATACGATGCCGCGCCGCGTAACTTCTGGCGCATGCCCCGTTTGCATTAGAATAACCTCGCCGATTCATCTTTTGTATAGCTTTCCCGTTCACACTGCCTGCCGATAATAAAAAGGCAGGAGACGGGATATGACCGAAGAACAAATCAAACTGGTGCGCGGCAGTTTCGAGCAGGCCACGGCCAAGCGCGAGGATTTCGCCGAATTCTTCTATGCCTGCCTGTTCGATCTTTCGCCGGACATGAAGGCCTTGTTCAAGGGTGAAATTGCCGGCCAGGCGCAACGTTTCATGGAAATGGTCGCCGTTGCGGTAAACGGCATGACAACAGAACAGACGGCCTCCCGCGCCCTGGAAATGCTGGGAGCGAGCCACCGCAATATGAAAATTGAAACCAGCCACTACGCGCCGTTCGGCCGGGCGCTGGTCTGGAGCCTGACGCAGACGCTGGGGAGCGATTTCACGCCGGAAATCAAGCGCGCCTGGGAAGACTGGTACGAATTGGTTGCCCAGACAATGGCGGCGGCCAGCGACAAGCCCGCCTGACGCACGGGTCGAAAACTAGGGTAATACCCGATCAAACGGAACCGGTCCGATTCAGTTTGATCGGGTAAAATTGCCCGCAATTTCAAGGGGCGAGCATCTTTATCCGATCTATTGGATCGCATAAGCGATTCCAATAGATCGGATGATGCTCTGGTGCGTGCACTGTAATCCGCGCTTGCGCCATTACCCTCTCCATTGCTAACTACATATTAGAAAAATTGTAACTGTTGCCGCGGGAGGCGAAACTCCCGGGCATCCCGCGTGCCGGACACGGATGTCCCGGTCGTGTGGGGTTTGTTGTCGAGAGGAAACGATCATGGAAGAGATGGAGATCGGCGCCATCGTGGCCATCGCCGGGTTCGTGCTGGGCGGGGTTTTCGGCGCCACGGCCAACCGCACCAATTTCTGCACCATGGGGGCCATTTCGGACATGGTCTTCATGGGCAACTGGAATCGCATGCGGGCCTGGCTGATGGCGATCGCCGTGGCCATGTTGGTCAGCCAGGCGATGCACGCTTTCGAAATCGTCGACCTGGGCGAGTCGATCTATCTCACCACCAATTTCGGCTGGGCCGGCGCCATCATTGGCGGGCTTATGTTCGGCTTCGGCATGACGATGGGCGGCGGTTGCGGCAACAAGACGCTGGTCCGTCTGGGCGCGGGAAACCTGAAGTCGCTGGTGGTCGCGATCGTGCTGGGCATTTTCGCCTATATGACACTGCGCGGGCTGATTGGCATGGGCCGGGTCGAACTGGAAGCCGTCACCAATATAGACCTGTCGGAGAACTATGAATCCCAGGGCATCCCCGATCTGCTGGCAGGGCTGACCGGCGCCTCCGCCGATACCTTGCGCTGGATCGTAACCATCCTGGCCGGCGGCGGGCTGCTGGCCTTCTGTTTCAAGGATGCGGGGTTCCGGACTTCGAAGCGCGATATGGCCGCCGGGCTGATCATCGGGCTGTTGGTGCCGGCCGCCTGGTATGCGACGGGCGT
>CBFDDT010000361.1:0-1554 GCA_965603635.1 uncultured bacterium
GCGACCAGCAGGATCGCCAGCGCCGCCAGGGACATGGAAACCACCGTCGGCCAGGCCCAACCGGATCGCGGCGCACGGAATCCCGTCGCCACGTTCAGCCACTGGCCATCGATGAGCGGGACCGAGAGGGTCAACCCCATGCCGCCGCCCGATCGCCAATGCCCGCGCATGCCGAAGCCCTTGTTGTCGTCCGACTCTTCCCGTCCGCCGTGATGCGACTCCATTCCCTGATGGGCGCTATCGTGAAACCCCGTGATTTCACCCGGCCAGCCATCGTCGGTTATATGCGCGCGCACCGGCGCGCGGTCCCCCCCGGCCAGCATCCTGGCCAGGCTGTCGGCGAGCCACAGTTCGATATGTTCGGCGTTGGCGTCGGTCAGCGCGGTCTCGGCCGAGATCCAGTAGCGCAGGTGGGGCGATCCGACAGCGCGCAGAATTTCCTCGCGCGTCTCCGGCGACGTCGTCTCCAGCACCCGCACCATCGCGGCCGTGCGTTCCAGCAATTCCATATGATGGACGCTGCGCATCGCCAGGCGGCGCTCGTCCGAGAAAATCAGGAAACCCAGCAAATGCGAAATCGTCAGGGCCCCCAACAGCAGCAGGATCAACTGCCCGCCCAGGCTTTTCGGCAGCAACTTTCTCACGGTGCTTCCTCCACATCGTCCGCGAACATATAGCCGCCGCCCCAGACGGTCTTGACCAGCACGGGGTTTTTCGGGTCGGTCTCGATCTTGCGGCGCAGGCGGCTGACCTGGTTGTCTATTGTACGGTCGAAGACGTCGGCCCCGCGCCCGCTGGTCAGGTCCAGCAACTGTTCGCGCGACAGCACGATGCCGGGCCGCCGCAGAAAAGCCGTCAGCAGCTTGAACTCGACCGTGCTCAAGGGCGCGGCCACGCCGTCATCGCCGACAAGTTCGCGCCGGTCCATATGCAGCACCCAACCGCCGAATTTCAGGCGCTCGCCCGCGGCCGCCTCGCGCGATTGCGGCACGGCGTTCGCGCGGCGCAGAACGGCGCGGATGCGGGCCAGCAGTTCGCGCGGGTTGAAGGGCTTGGTGAGGTAATCGTCGGCGCCGATTTCCAGCCCGACGACGCGGTCGGTATCCTCCACCATGGCGGTCAGCAGAATGACGGGAATGTCCGTCGTCTCGCGCAGATGGCGGCAGAGCGACAAACCGTCCTCGCCCGGCATCATGATGTCGAGCACCACCATGTCGATGGCGCTGGTCTTAATCTCCTTGCGTGCTTCCGCCGCACCGGCGGCGATGCTCACACGCAGGCCGTTCTTCACCAGATATTTCGCCAGCGGCTCGCGAATCTCGCGCTCGTCATCGACGACCAGAATGTGGGGCGAAGGTTCCATGACTCTAATTTAGGCCATTTCGTGCCGCGCGCTAAGGGCGCAATCCAGCGCGCGCGGCAAAAAATTGTAACAAAATGTGCCAGGCGGCCCGGCTGGGACGGTTGGTTACAACAAGAGGGTGGGCGTGACGTACTCTTGCGACAATTCGATCCTATATTCCACTTATCCGAGGCATCGACATCAGGAGTACG
>CBFDDT010000362.1:0-1544 GCA_965603635.1 uncultured bacterium
GAAAACGCGTCTGCCGCGCGCTGGCCATGCTGAAGGACAAGGAACTGGAAAACCCCTGGAAGAAGCACGGGAATATACCGTTGTAAGAGTTTGGCGCTTTGCTGCAACCGTCGCCTGCCCATCCATGCTATTAGGTTTCAAAGGGTTAGATGCTGGCGGATGGAGTCATGACGGGCGACCTTCGGTTTCTGGTGCAATCGACGATGCTTGTAGTCCTAGTGGGCGCGGGATTGTTCCTGTCGATGCTCGGCGCCAGCATGACACCGGCCGCGGATGCCTACCGGCCGCTGGTCGTTAATCTGTCCACCATTGGGCCGGGCGAGCGCCGTACCGTTAGCCTGCGTCAAAGGCCGATCGCTATCGTCCACCGCACACCCGAACAGATCGCCGCCGTCCGCGCCGACGATGATGCGTCGATGCCCTCGCCTCAGCGGGACGCCAAGCGCGTGAAGCGGCCCGAATGGCTGGTGGTCGAGGCCAGGCCCGAGAACAGCTATTTCTGATTCTCTGTATACGGCGCCGAATATCGGGGCCGTTATGGCGGCTGGTTCGCCCAATGGGGAGATCAACATTACGATCTGTCCGGCCGCCTGCGCGAGGGGCGCCGGGCCACGCGGAATCTACCGGTTCCCGCTTATTATTTTCCGAGCGATCAAATACTGGTTGTTGAATAGACGGCGGTAAGAATTCGGTCGGGACGTCCAGGATTCAGGTTTCCAATAGCCGCGCCTGAGAAACAATCGCTAACAATCAGCGAAGTTTTCTTACCGCACGCGGAAAAACATGCTATACGAGTATCTCTGCGGGTGGATATATACTTTTGGTGACAAAGAAAGCGATACTTAATTGAAAGGACGTGACATGAAACAATTATTGGCAATTTTCGGTGTTCTCGGTTTGGTGGCGGTCGGAATGCCGTCGAACGCGGTAGCCGGCGGCGCGCAAGGCGCCACCCTTCTTCCCACGCTTGATGCGACCTCCTGCACGGCCGATCTGATCATACCGAATTGCGAAAGCGACGGCTATGGCGCCGCCGCCACGCTCAAGATCGGGCGCGCTAACTATCTCGGCGTCGATGTGTCGAATCTGATCACCGGCCAGATCTATCTGGCGGCCAACAACGATGTTGGGCTGGAAAGCTGCGCGGGTGTGCTGGGCTCGTTCTCCACCGGGCCCGCCGGCGGGCAGACCGCTACTTTCCCGGTCGGTTCGGCGGCGGAATTCGTCTCGATCTGCCGCGAGATCGATGGAGTTCTCGTGCCGGTTCTTACCGGACAGATGGGGCGGCTGAACGGCAGGAAGTAATATTGCCTGGCCGAACAGGCCAGCTTGCTAAATACATGGAAAGCGCCACTTCGGTGGCGCTTTCCTGCGTTTTGGAAGAAATAGGCGGCGCTTCGAAAGACGGCTGATTTTTACCCGGACTTAACCGGTCATGGGGTTATCTTGGCAGGCGCCGCGTCGTTGCGGCAAGATTGCATCGGGGCATATCGATGACGCGTGAACGACTGATTCAGCTTTTCTGGGCCGTGGCGTCCCTTCTG
>CBFDDT010000363.1:0-1538 GCA_965603635.1 uncultured bacterium
CGCTCATACCGTGAATACCTTCATGCCGCGTCTTTGCCGATAGAACCATGCCGGCACGCCGATCGCTAGCATGAAACCGATCCAGGGCAGCAACGCCTGCAGGAAACTGTAGACGCCGATCACCCGCCGGTCACCGCCCGACGCCAGGCTGACGGCCTCGGTCGTCAGGGTGGCGAAGCGGCCGCCGCCGGCGAATACCGTGGGCAGATACTCGCCGACGCTGACCGCGAAGCCAACGGCCAGCGCGAACAGAACCGGCCGCAGAAGCATCGGCAGCTTGATCCGCCAGAACACCCGGTTGGGCGAGGCGCCGAGGCAGCGGGCAGTCCGCGCGTAACGCTCGTCAAGGCGGCGCCAGGGGTCGGCCAGAGCCAGAAATACATAGGGCACCACGAACAGCAGATGCCCCCAGACCAGCGCCATCCAACTTCCGTCCAGCCCGGCCGAGATGAACAGCACCTGCACCCCGAACAGAAACCCTATCTGCGGCGCCAGCAGGGGTGCATAGATCAGCCACAGCACGCGCGAGCCCGGGGTAACTCCGTTGCGCTGCTCGTTCTCCAGGCAGCCCAGCACCAGCGCGATGGCAACCAGAGCGGCGGCGAAGGCGACGGTCACTGTGGTCCAGCCCGGCCAGGCCAGCGCGTCGGCCTGGCGCATCCAGTTGCCACCGGTCCAGGCCGAGGGCAAGGCATCCGGCCAGCGCCAGCGCCAGGCCAGCGACCAGATCGCCATGCCCAGAATACCGGTCAGGCCCGTGGCGAACACCATCAGCATAGCCGCCATGCCCGCCCGTCGGCCAATGCCTCCGGAATGCCCGCGCCCGCCCGCCGCGATCCAGCGGCGTCCCAGACAGGCCGCCAGGCGCTCGCCGCCATAGAGCAGGGCGATGGAGCCGGCGACCAGCAGGAACTGCAGGCTGGCGCCGGCGGCGGCCAGGAAATGCCGCCCCAACTCCGGATCGTTGAACCAGCGCAATATGCGAGGCGCCAGCGGCGGCGGCGTGCCGGGCGCCAGCACCAATGCCATATCCACCACCGACAGCGAATAGGCCAGCACCGCGAAGACCGGCAGGCGTATTTGTGGCCAGACCAGAGGTAGCACCGTTTTGAGCCACGCCGTCGCCGGCCCGTAACCCATCGAACGGGCGATGGCGAGCGTGCGATCCACCGGCGCCTGACCCAGCGCCCCCAGCGTAATCAGCAACAGGAACGGCACCTCCTTCAAAACCAGGGCGCAGACCAGCGCAATGCCAAAGACGTCCGGCGCGGTGGCGATGTCGGGTGGTCGGTCCCAACCGGTGAGCCAGGGCGAGACCAGTCGCGCCGCCCAGCCGCTGGGCGAGGCCAGAAAGGCAAACCCGATGGCCACCGCCACATGAGGCACCGCCAGCAACGGCGCCAACAGCTTGCGAACGAGGACAACCGGCCGCCGGCCATGACAGGACGCCAGGAAACCCAGGACGATCGACAGCGAGATCAGTGTGGCGGCAAAGCCGGTGCCGACCTCCACCGCTTTGACTGCCCCGATGCTCACCA
>CBFDDT010000364.1:0-1530 GCA_965603635.1 uncultured bacterium
ACGAAATGGAAACAAAAGTGGAATATGAAGAAACAAAATGTGAAACTGGATGCCGATTAAAGTTAATATAGCCTGCAAGGCGCGCGAATTGGGCTGCCTGATCAGGCGGAAATGCGGGTTGATGACAAGTAGGGCGGGTTCGGTGTGCCTGCACGGATCAGCCGTCGCGGGTAGCCGGTACGGCGGCGCCCTCGACCGGTCTGTCAGCGGGCCTTCTTCGCCGCCAGCCGATCGAGCCTCAGCCGGTGCCGCCCGTCGGTAATCCTTGCCGCGCCGGCCAGTACTGCCGTGAGCGCGCCGAAGCCGGTGCCGCCGGCGATCAGGAACATGATCAGGATCTGGTATTTCACTGCCTCGGTCGGATCGACGCCCGACAGGATCTGGCCGGTCATCATGCCGGGCAGGGCGACCAGGCCGGTCGCCGCCATGGCATTGACGATGGGCATCAGGGCGGTCCGCAATGCCGCCGCCACGACATGGCGCAGCGCATCGTTGCGCGGATGGCCGAGCGCCAGGCGCGCCTCGATCGCCGCCTTCTCGCGCGCCGCCGTGGCGGTCAGCGTATGCAGGCCCAGCGCGACGCCGGTCATGGTATTGCCCAGGATCATGCCCAGCAGCGGGATGGCGTAGCGCGGATTATACCAGGGGTCGGGGCCGATCTGGGTGGTCAGCGCGAAGATCGTGACGATTGCCGCCGCGGCCAGCATCGCCGTCGTGCCGACGCCATAGCCCCACCAGCCGGCCAGCCGGCGTTCCTGGCGCGCCATCGCCTCGCGCCCGGCAAACAGGATCATCGCCAGCGCGAACAGCGCCGTGAGCCAGGGCGAAACCAGCCCGAACAGCAGCTTCAACGCCAGCCCCACCAGGGTGAGCTGCACCACCATGCGGGCCGCCGCGATCAGGGTGTCGCGCGCCAGCCCAAGCTGCAGCCAGATCGACAGGCCGGCATTGACCAGCAGCAGCGTTGCGGCCAGCGCGAGGTCCCAGTAATCGAGAGCGATCAGCGGCATGGGCTTTCCTCCGTGGCCGCGCCCGCCTCGAACCGCAGGCAGCGTTTGGCCAGCCGCCGCGCCTGGGCCGGGTCGTGGGTGACGAAGATCATGGCGCCGCCGGCCGTCAGAAAATCCTTCAACCGCGCCTCGATCGCCAGCGTCATTGCCACGTCGAGGCCGGAGGTCGGCTCGTCCAGCAAAAGAATATTAGGCGCCTGCGCAAAGGCCCGGGCCAGCGCCAGGCGCTGGCGCTCGCCGGTGGAAAGCCGCGCGATCGGCCAGTCGCCGGCGTCGGCCGGGAAACCAAGCCCCTCGACCATCGGCAGGGCGGCGTACCAGTAGCCGAAATGCTCGCTCACATGTTCCGCCCACCAGCCGGATTCGGCGGGCACATAGGTCACGCGCCGCCGCCAGTCGGGGCCGGGCATCGCCTCCCTGGCGGCGCCCTCCAACCGCAAATCGCCCTCGTTCGGATCAAGGTCGGCCAGCGCGCGCAGGAACAGGCTCTTGCCCGAGCCCGACGGCCCGACCACCGCCA